>JBJKRG010000146.1:0-2680 GCA_046704805.1 Gemmatimonadaceae bacterium | reverse complement strand
CTCTGGATGTTGTTCGGATCGAGGTCGTTGAGCAGGCTCCCTTCCGTGCCGCCGGTGCTCAGGTTGAGCGCGCTGGTGTTCATGCGCACGCCGTCGATCACGTAGATCGGGTTGTTGCTGATGCCGCTGCCCGCCGTGGCGAGCGACCCGATGCCGCGGATGCGGACCACCGGCGCGGACCCGGTCATCGCGCCCGGCAGCACCACCACGCCCGGCGCCTTCGCCACCATCAGATCGGCGAGGTCGCTGACCGGGGTCGTCTGGACCGTCTGGCTCACGTTGCCGAGCGTCGAGATCGCGTTGCCCAACTCGACGCGCCGCTGCTGCCCGGTCGCCGTCGTCACGATCTGCGAGAGTTGCACGACGGCCTGCGTCATGGCGAAGTCGAGGTTGGTCGTCTGGTTCGCCGTGACCGTCACCGGCTTCTTCATTTCCGTGTAGCCGACGCGGATCACGCGAATCTGGTGCGCGCCCGCTCTGATATCCCGCAGGATGTAATTCCCGTTGGCGCCGGTCTCGGTGTACTCGGCGGTGCCGACGAGCATCACCCGGCTGCCGCTCAAGGGCTGGTTCGTTCCGGCCGCCGTCACGCGCCCATGGATCGTGCCCTTGCCTTGCTGGGCGTGCAGCGAGGACGGGCCCGCCATCAGGCCCAGCGCCGCGACCGCCCCGGCCGCGACCAGCTTCCAGCGTCCCAATCGCATTGTCTTCCTCCCCAAGTGATCGCTGCCCGCGCGGGCAGCGCGCCAACACCACCGGAGCCGACGAGCGCGTCGGATCCGGGACTTCCGCGGTACGCCGGGACCGCCCACCGCAGAGGCTGGGCGATGCCGGAGCACGATTTTGGGGGGGTTATCGGAGCGATCCGCGCGCAGTTGCGCGGCGGGAACTAGGCGGGAAAAGCGCGAACGGCGAGTTGACGGTGGGTGACTGCAGGTCGGCGTCCCGGGCGGACACCGACCATTGGTCCGGCACATTCAGCACTGGGACCAATATATGGGTCCCAAAGCCAGACTGCTTGGCTAACCGTGCAAACCGTCATCGGCGTCACATCCGATCCTGCCAGATGGATTCCACAAAGATTACATTGGGGCCAATTGACGAGTCCAAGTTCCTCGGACGCAGGAAGATGCACGGTTCGTCGTGCCCGCTGACAAATCGTGCTCAGGGATAACCCCGAGCCATCAGGAACGCACAACGGCCCGCACCACCGGAGTGATGCGGGCCGTCCATCGTGCCGCGGCGCTCGCCACAGGCGTCAAGCCTTGGTGTCCAGACAGCCGGTGAAGTTGGGATTCACCTTCTCGTAGTCGGGCACCGGGAACGCCACCTGCGTCCCGAACGTTCCGGCCGGCGTCCCGTTCCGGACGAACGGCCCCGAGGGGAAGACCTGATCCTGCGGGCGGCCGTACTGCCGCACCAACCGGCGCAGGTCGTCCATCCGGAAGCCGCGCTCGAACTGCCAGAGCGCCTTCTCCCGGAAGAACAGGTCCGTCGCCGCCGTCTGGTCCGCCGGCGTCGCCAGCGGGGCCATTGCCGGCACCTGGAAGATCCCGATCACCTGTGGGGAGGCCCGCAGCGCGTTGAGGATCGTCATCATCCCCGCGACGTCGTTGGCCTGCAGCTTCGCCTCGGCCTCGATCAACCGGGCGTCGATGCCGGACACCGGCGGCATCGGATCGTCGCGGCCCCAGTTCTGGACTTCATAGTATTCCGAGTGGCCGTCCTCGGATACGATCCCCTTGTCCACCACGATCACGCGCGGATCGTTCAGCCGCGCGAACGGGATGGCGTTGAGAATCCGGCCGCCCACGTCCACGCTGTCGCCCGCGTTGTACCGCTTCACGCTCGGCCCCATCACCCACATGTCGTTGTCGAACGTGGTCTGCGAGTACGTGAAGTTGTACTGGAAATCCGTCGGCACCGACGCCACCGTGGCCGCCGCGGTGGCGAACTGGCCCAGATCCACCTGGGCCCGGGCCTTGGTCACGAGCACCGCATCCTTGAGGTTCTGCGTGCCCTGATCATTACCCGTCAGGTATGTGAGGGCCGTGTCCAGCCGCGCGATGGCCAGCTTCGAGCCATCGGCGTCGGTGAGCGGCTGCGTGTACGTGGGCACCCCGTTCACCGTCTCCCCGAACGGAATCCCGTTGCAGAACACCTCGGACATCTCCATCTCGATGTAGCCCATCATCAGGTACATCTCGCCGACGTGCTGCTGTCCCTTGGCGGACGGGTCGTACTTGACGAGCGCATCGATCGCGTCGCGCGCCCGACCCCGGGCCTGCTGCACCGCATCATAGATGCTCGTCAGCACGGCGTCGTTCGTGGCCAGGTTGCGCTGGTCGTCGTCATTGCGCTGCGAGAAGGTGTCCGACGAGCGCAGCTCATCGGTAAACAATCCCTGCCAGCCCCAGAGCGAGCCGGTGTTCCCCCCGCCGCCGTTCATGGCATTGTTCCAGCGGTTGATCGCGCCGGCCCACAGCGCGTCGGCGGCCGTGGCGGTGGTGACCGCCGACGGGCTGATCACGCCCGGCTGTTGCGGCGCCAGGAGTTCGTGCTTCACGTTGCAGGCCCCGAGGACCAGGCCACACCCGACCAGTGCCAGCGCCGTGGCGGCCCCGCGAGCCCGATGATTGAGTTTCAGCATCGTTGTTCGTCCTCGACGGGTCTAGTAGTG
>JBJKRG010000145.1:0-4311 GCA_046704805.1 Gemmatimonadaceae bacterium | reverse complement strand
CAAGGGCGCCGCAAACGACGAGGCCGTGTACTGCATGCGCGCCGTCGTTGCGTCGTAGCCGCAGCTCCAGGTGTCACCCATCTCCACCGGGCGTGTGCGTCGGACATGCACGGCGATCGCCCATGAGACGGCGAGCAGCCCCGCGGTGGCGAGGGCGAACCACGTCAACGCGCTTCCGGCGGGGTCTACGCCGCCCGGCCAGACGGCCGCCAGGGAAGTTCCGCCAAGCGCGGCTCCAACGCGCAGCACGGGACGAAGCACGAGCACGGGCACCGTCCCGATCAGCACGCAGGCCGCGGCGAGCGCCGCGAGCGGCGCCGTCAGTCCGGGCGGAGCCTCCCGCATCGTCTCGGGCATGCGCGAGCGAGGCTCGCCGAGGAACACCACGCCGACGACCTTCGCGAAGCAGGCCAGGGCCAGCGCGCCGATCAGGCCGAGCACGCCCGCCCCCAGGATCGCGACGCGGATGCCGTCCGAGGCGAGGCCGGCGGCGAAGAGCGATCGAAAAACGAGCCACTCACTGACGAAACCATTCAGGGGCGGCAATCCGACGATTGCCGCCGAGCCGAGCAGGAATGCGGCGGCCGTGAGCGGCATGCTCTTGGCCAGCCCACCCAGGCGGTCGAGGTCGCGTGTGCCCGCCGCGCGGGCGATGTTTCCGGCGCCGAGGAAGAGCAGGCTCTTGAAGAGCGCGTGGTTCAGCGTATGGAGCGCGGCACCGGCGAACCCCAGCACCGCAACGAGCGGATGGCCGTAGGCAAGCCCCAGCGTTCCCGTACCGAGCCCGATCAAGATGATGCCCACGTTCTCGACGCTGTGGAACGCGAGCAGGCGCTTCAGATCGTGCTGCGCCAACGCCCACACCACGCCGAGGACGCCGGATACCATGCCCAGCAGGAGCAGCGACCATCCCCACCAGGCGGGCGGGAGCCCCAACAGCAGGCCCGTCCGCATGAGGCCGTAGACGCCGACCTTGATCACGACACCGGACATCAGGGCCGACACGTGTGAGGGGCCCGCTCCATGCGCCTCCGGCAGCCAGAAGTGGAAGGGGACGATTCCGGCCTTCATGCCGAAAGCAAGCAACGCCAGCAGCAGAATGACCACGCGCGACGGTCCGTTCGGGGCGTGGGCGGCGAGGGCGGCGAAGGAGAGGTCGCGTGCGTTCGGGGCCCAGACGGCGAACAGCGCAAAGAGGGCGAGGGTCCCCACGTGCGTTGCGACCAGATACAGCGCGCCGGCGCGTCGCACCTCCGCGCGCCGATGGTCCAGGATGATGGCGGCGTACGAGGTGAGGGCCATGGCCTCCCAGGCCACGAGGAAGGGCACGACCGCACGGGCGACGACGAGGACGACCAGCGAGGCCAGCAGCGCCGACACGAACACGTGCGACGACCGAATGGCTCGGGGCGCGTACCCGTGCGCGAGGTAGCGCACACCGTACAGGGCGGCGGCGGTGCCCGCGGCGAACACGACGAGCAGGAACAGCGCCGAGAGGGCATCGAGGCCGAAGACCCTCGGGCCGCCGGGGGTTGCGGCGGCGATCGACACGTCGGCGACCGTTCCGCCGGCCAGGACGCGGATGGCGGGCACGGCCCCCAGGACCGCGGCCAGGCCGACGCCGGCGCCGAACACCCGGTTGGCGAGCGACGGACGCCGCCAGAGTGCCGCACCGGCGGCGCCCGCCGCCAGCAGGAAGGCCACGCTCCACGCGACCAGATTCAAGCGAGATCGGCTGGAGCGTCCGCGTGCTCCACGAGGGCGATGCGCTCGAGAATCGCGTCCGTGGGCGCCGCGTCGTGCAGCCGCCGTCGGAGCTCGGCGTCGCGCAGGACGTACCCGAGCCGCGCGAGGATGCGCAAATGGGTCGGCACGTTCTGACTGACCACGAGAAAGAGGGCGCGCACCGGCTGCCCGTCCACGGCGTCGAATTCGATGGGCTCACGCAGCAGGCCGAGCGCCACGAAGGACGTCGGCACCTGCAGCAGGATCGGATTCCGGACGTGGGGAATGGCAATCCCGTCGCCGATGCCCGTGGATCCCATGGCCTCGCGGGCTTCCAGAACGGCGACGAGGAACTCGCGGTCGACATCGTCGGGTAGGGGGAGCACGCGCACGAGATTTCGCAGTACGTCCGACTTCGACGCGCCGGCAAGGTCGCGATGGATTCCTCCCTCGCGAATGAGCGCGGAGAGGGACGGTACGCGGTCGGCAGAGCGGCGCGCGCCGTCGAGCAGGCGTCGCGATACCGGAACGCCGTGTTCGGCGGCCCATTCCCACACTTCGATGGCGTTGAAGTACAGGCGCTCGTTCACCCGATGTGCGGGGAGTCCCCGGCCGGCGATCCACCGGCGGATGGTTCCCTCGGACACGTCGAAGTACGACGCCACCTGGCGAAGCGCGAGCTGCACGGGAGGGGGAGAGGGAGGGGGGACGGGGGAGGGATCAGCGCGTTGCCGCGAACAGCCGGTCCGCCGTGGTCCGGACGAGCTCGATCACCTGAGCTGCCGTCGTCGCCGCTCGCAGTCCGTGCTGGAACCCGGGCTCCTGGCACAGGCGCGTGAGCTTGGCGAGCAACGCGAGCTGATCGCGCTCGGTCCGGGCGAGCACCAGGACGAGGATGTCGGTGCGGCCGCCGTCCATGGCCCCGAAGTCGAGCGGCGTTGCCATGCGCCCGATCGCCACGAGATCGTGATCGTGGAGCAGGCGAGCGTGCCGGCGCCCGGTATGGAGCAACGCCGTTCCGCCGGAGAGGGCCGTGCTACACAGGCGCTCCCGTTCGAGCACACGATCGGCGACCAGATCGGCGGCCACCGACTCCGGAAACCGAACGCCGTGCATGAACGATCGAATGGCGTCGTCACGGCTGGCGCCGTCGACATCTATTCGAGCGTTCTCGGGGATCAGCAGGTCCGCAAGCCGCGGCGCCGGAGTGCCCGTTCCCTCATCGCCGTCCAGCGCCTCGAGCGCCGCCGCATCCATGCGGCGCATGTCCACGTCGAGCCATTCGTCGACGGTCGATTTTCGGAAGCGCCACTGCCCCCCGACTTTGAACCCGGGGAGGTCCCCGCGTTCGAGCAGGCGGTAGACCGTGCGCTGCGACAGTTGGAGATACTCCGCGAGCTGTTTGGGACTCAGCAGGTCCTGCAAGGCATCCGTAGCCCAGAAGAGACGCGATATGATGGCAGATTGTGTGGTCTTCTGTCAAGCTCTGACATAAGATGCCATAAAATGCCTGGCCGCCTCACCGCGGATCTCGGCCCCGCAGTCGATATCGCCCACGGCGTGGCACCATCCAACACCACGCCGCTGTTTCGCCTCGGCCTCCCGGTGCATGCGCGTCGCCGCATGCCCGAGTCCGCGAACGCCGTCCTCACGGGGGCCCGGCGTACGCGTCAGAGGTACGCTGCAGTCAGGTCTCCTTCGGGAAGTGCGGTTGGCCGGACCGCTCTTCGGCGACTCGGGCCCGTCCGGTCAGCCTGGATCGATCAATCGGCGCGCAACGCGCGCATCGGGTCCAGGCGGCTCGCGCGCCGCGCGGGGATCGTACTGGCGCCCAACGCGGTGATGACGAGAAGGACGGCCGCGGCCGCGATCGCACGCACGTCCAGCCCGCGAATGCCGTCGAGTTCCGCGCCGAGGGCGCGTATGCCGACCACGCAACCGGCGGTCCCGACCAGAGCCCCCACCGCGGCGAGGCGCAGCCCCTCGCCGATCACGAGTGCGGCCGCGCGCTGCGGCGACGCCCCGAGGGCGGCCCGTACGGCCAGCTCGCGGGTGCGCTGCAGCACGCCCTGCGCGATGACCCCGTACAGGCCGACTGCCGCGAGCAGGAGCGCGATGATGCCGAACGCTCCGATCCATGCGGCGGCGCGACGCTGGGGGGCCAGCGAATCGTCGATCACCTCCTTCACGGGCCGCGCCGTTCGAATCGTGACGCCCGGCGCGGCCGCGTCGACGATCTGCCGCAGCTCGGCGCGAGACGGCGTCGCGCCCGTACGCGTACGCACCAGCAGCGACATGTTGCCCACCGGCTCCTGCGCGTACGGCACGTACATCACGTACGGGGGCTCGGCGTCGGCCAGGGCGGGATGACGCGTGTCGGCCGCCACCCCCACGACGCGCAGCGTCTGGTGCGACCGGCCATCGTCGTCGGGCCACGCCAGCAGCCTTCCCAGCGCGAACTGTCCTGGCCACAGCGCGTCGGCGAGTCGCCGGCTCACGATCACGACCCGCGGCGCATCGGCGTCGTCCGCGTCGGAGAATGCGCGGCCTCGCAGGAGAGGAATGTGCAGTACTGCGAACAGCGCC
>JBJKRG010000144.1:0-5992 GCA_046704805.1 Gemmatimonadaceae bacterium | reverse complement strand
AGCCCGCTCGCACCGTCCCGTCGGCCGTCACCAGCCACACCCGATCGTCGCCCGACGCGCCGTCGAGCGTGCGGCGCGCCAGCGCCTGGAGCCGCGCAAAGAGCGGTCGCCCGTTCTCGACGACGGTGGTGCTGAGCGAATTGTCGAGCACGACGGCGAGCGCCGTGGGTCCGTGGCCGGCGCCGAACAGGCGCCCCACCGGACGGGCCGCGGCGAGCGCGATGAGCAGCACGGCCGCCACGCGCGCCAGCATGAGCAGCAGATTCCGGAGCCGCAGCGTGCGGCTGTGCTCCCGCTCGGCGCGGGCGAGGTACCGGGCCGCCGGGAACTCCACGCGCGTGCCGATTCGCCGCCGCAGCAGGTGGAGGAGCAGCGGCACCGCCGCGGCCGCGCCGAGCAGCAGGAACCACGGCGCGAGAAAGCTCACGGCAGCCGCTGGCGGACGGCGAAGGCGCGGCGCAGCGGAACGCCGAAGGGCTCGTCGGTGGTCACGACTTCGTACCCCACCCCGGCGGCGCCGAGGCGGGCGCGCCATTCGTCGAGGACCTCGCGCACCGTCGCGCGGTACGCGGCGCGCACGTCGGACACGGTCGCGGGCACGGCGAGATCGGACTCCGGGTCGACGAACAGCAGCTCGCCCTGCACCGGCAGCTCGCGCTCGTCGGGATCGAGCACGTGGAGGACGGTCACGTGGTGGCCGGCGGCGCGGAGACCGCGCACGGCCTGCACCACCTCGTCCACATCCATCAGCAGGTCCGACACGAGCACGACCATGCCGCGGCGCTCCAGTAGTCGCGCCGCCTGCCGCAACGCTTCGGGCGCACTCGAGGCGAGGCCGGCGCCGGGTTCGTCCAGCGCCCCGACCAGCCGTCGCCACTGGCCGTGCCGCACGCGCGGCGGAATCGCGGTGCGCACGCGGTCGTCGAAGCGCACGAGTCCCACGGCATCGCGCTGCCGCAGCAGGATGAGGGCGAGTGACGCGGCGACGATCTCGGCGTAGGCAAGCTTGGTCAGCCGCGCCGGATCACGTGAGCGGCCGGACGTGCCGAGCCGGGCGCCGCTCCAGACCATCGATCGACTCACGTCGAGGACGATCGTGGCGCGGAGGTTCGTCTCCTCCTCGTACTGCTTGATCACCAGGCGGTCGGCCCGGGCGGCGATCTTCCAGTCGACGTGGCGGAGGTCGTCCCCGGGCAGGTAGGCACGGTGCTCGGCGAACTCGACCGAAAACCCCTTCCGGGGTGACCGGTGCAGCCCGGTCATGAACCCGTCCACGACCCAACGCGCAATAATCTCCACGCGGCCCAGCGCCGCGAGGTGCGCGGGGTCGAGCAGGTCGGCGCGCGTGGCGCGTGCAGTGTCCATCGGGGGGCGAAACCTAGGGCGAGCCGCACCCAGCGTCAATCAAGACGCGCCGGTCGCTGAGAGTCGGCCTCCGCGCCGGGTCGGCATCAACCGGGGAACGACCAATCTGCCACCCCGAGGCCACCGGGGCGCCGAGCGGCGTCGGAGCCCGCTGCCTTGGACCACCCCCCGGCGGGGACTAACTTTGATGATTACCGCTCGGCGGCGGCCGCCGTCCGTCAACTCCGGAGTCTCGTGGATCTCTCGCGCATCCGCAATTTCTGCATCGTCGCCCACATCGATCACGGCAAATCGACGCTCGCCGACCGCCTGATCGAGACGACCGGCATGCTGCAGAAGCGGGAGATGAAGAGCCAGGTGCTCGACACGCTCGACCTTGAGCGCGAACGCGGCATCACGATCAAGCTCAACGCCGTGCGCATGTCGTACGCGGCGCATGACGGGCAGACGTACGAGCTGAATCTCATCGACACGCCGGGACACGTGGACTTCACGTACGAGGTCTCGCGGTCGCTCGCCGCCTGCGAGGGCGCGATCCTCGTCATCGACGCCGCGCAGGGCATCCAGGCGCAGACGCTGTCGAATCTCTTCCTGGCCATGGACGCCGGGCTGGAGATCATTCCCGTGCTCAACAAGATCGACCTGCCGGGGGCCGAGCCGGAGCGCCGCAAGCAGGAGGTCCACGACCTCATCGGCGCGAGCCCCGACGAGATCCTGCTCGTCAGCGCGAAGGAGGGCACGGGCGTGCCCGAGTTGTTGGAGGAGATCGTCAAACGCGTCCCCGCCCCGAAGGGCGATGCCGAGGGGCCCCTCCGCGCCCTCATCTTCGATTCCTACTACGACCGCTATCGCGGGGCGATTCCCAGCATCCGTGTCGTGGACGGCACGATCCGGCCCGGGCAGAAGGTCTTCTTCGCCAGCGGCAGCCGTGAGCCGTACGAAGTGGCCGAGGTGGGCTACAACCAACTGCGCCAGGTGCAGGCCGAGTCGCTGGGGCCGGGCGAAGTGGGGTACGTGGTGGCCAACGTCCGCTCGGTGCAGGAAACGCGGGCCGGCGACACGATCATGGACTTCGATCGCCCGGCGGCGAAGCCCCTGCCGGGCTATCAGGACGTGCACTCGATGGTGTTCTCGGGGCTCTACCCCACGGACACCAGCCAGTACGAGGCGCTGCGCGATGCGCTGGCGAAGCTCGTCCTCAACGACGCGTCGCTGCACTACGCCCCCGAGTCGTCCACCGCGCTCGGGTTCGGCTTCCGCTGCGGATTCCTCGGGCTGCTGCACATGGACATCGTGCAGGAGCGGCTGGAGCGCGAATTCGATCTCGATCTCGTGACCACGGTGCCGAACGTCGAGTACCACGTCCATCGCACCGATGGGACGATGGAGGCGGTCGAGAACCCGTCCAAGGTCCCCCCGCCCGGCGAGATCGACCGCATCGAGGAGCCGTACGTCAAGGCGCGGATCATGGCGCCCGCCGACTACATCGGCCCGATCATGACGCTCGGGACGGAGCGCCGCGGCGTGTATCGCAACATGACGTACGTCGACCAGGCCCGCGTCGAGTTCGAATGGGAGTTCCCGCTCGCCGAGATCATCCTCGATTTCTTCGATCGCCTGAAGACGGTCAGCCGCGGTTACGCCTCGCTCGACTACGAGATGCTCGAGTACCGTCCGAGCGATCTCGTGAAACTCGACATGCTGATCAACGGCGATCCCGTCGACGCCTTCTCCGTGATCATCCACCGGGACAAGGCGTTCGAATGGGGGCGCAAGATCGCCAGCAAGCTCAAGGAGCTGATTCCGCGCCAGCTCTTCGAGGTAGCCATCCAGGCGGCCATCGGCACCAAGGTCATCGCCCGGACCACGGTGAAGCCGGTGCGGAAAGACGTGCTGGCCAAGTGCTACGGCGGCGACATCACCCGCAAGCGCAAGCTCCTCGAGAAGCAGAAGGAGGGGAAGAAGCGCATGAAGCAGGTGGGCGCCGTGGAGATTCCGCAGGAAGCGTTCCTCGCCGTGCTGCAGGTGGACTGATCGGCGTCGTGCCGGCGTCGCCCTGCGTGCTTGATGCCGGCTAGCCGTGATGCCCGGACCGCGCCTCGGGCATAGATTGCGGCACCGCCCTCACCCCGCCGCATGACCTCTCTCGTCGTCCAGACCAGCTTTCTCGGGGACATGGTGCTCACCACGCCGCTGATCGCGGCGCTGGGCGCGCGCGGGGCGGTGGACGTCGTGGCCACGCCCGCGTCGGCCGGGCTGCTGGCCAACAACCCCGACGTCCGACGAGTGATCGTGTACGACAAGCGCCGGTCCGCACGCGGGATCCGCGGCTTTCACCGCATCACGGCCGCCATGCGCGCCAGCCGCGCCGATGCCATCTACCTGGCCCAGGGCTCGGTACGCAGTGCCGCGCTGGCCTTCGCCACCGGCGTTCCGGTGCGCGTCGGATTCGCCACGTCGGCGGGACGGCCGCTCTATTCGCGCACCGTTCCCTACCGGCGGCACCTCCACCACGCCGCCCGCCTCTGGCAACTCGCCTCGCCGGACCGCGAGCCTGACGACGCCGAGATCCGGCCGCGCCTGTATCCCGGTGCGAGCGAAGTCGCGGCCGTCGACGCACTCGTCGGTCCGGTCGCCGACCCCCGCCCGCTGTTGGCGCTCGCTCCCGGAAGCGTCTGGGCCACCAAGCGGTGGCCGTACTACGCCGAGCTGGCGGAGGCCCTCGGCGGTGCGGTTCGACTGGTGCTCGTCGGCAGCGCCGACGACCGCCCGCTGGCGCGGGCGATTCTCGACGTCGCCGCCGCCGACACCGTCGATGCGACGGGAACGCTCTCCCTGCTCGCGTCCGCGGAGCTGATCGGCCGCTGTCGCGCCCTCGTCACCAACGACTCGGCCCCGCAGCACCTGGCATCCGCGATGGCCACGCCCACGCTCACGCTGTTCGGCCCCACCGTGTCCCGCTTCGGGTTCGGGCCGCTGGCTCCCTATTCAATGGTAGTGGAGCAGGAGGCCCTCGACTGCCGGCCGTGCGACAAGCACGGCCCGCCGACGTGCCCGCTCGGCCACTGGAAGTGCATGCGCGAGCTGTCGGCAGGTGACGTCGCGGCCCGCGTTCGCCATCTTCTCTCGGTTCCCACCTCGCACGCATGACAGCCAACGCCAAGCACACCTACGTCGTCGGGGTCGACCTCGGCGGTACGAACATCGTGACCGGGGCCCTGCCGTCCGACGGGGCCCGCACCTACGGGGTCCGCTCCGTCCCGACCGAGGTCGGTTTGGGGGCCGAAGCCGTGGTCGACCGCATCGTCGCCCAGATCGAGGCGACGATCGCCGACACCATGGAAGAAGCCGGCGTCACCCGCAAAGCGTTCGCGGGCGTCGGCCTCGGGGCTCCGGGCCCGCTCGACCGGGAGCGCGGGCTCGTGATCGTGGCCCCCAATCTCGGCTGGAGGGATTTTCCCCTGCGCGATCGCGTGTCGGAGCGGCTCGGGCTGCCGGCCGCCATCGACAACGACGCCAACTGCGCGACGGTCGGCGAATGGTGGCTCGGCGCCGCGCGCGGAGGACGGGACGTCGTGGGGCTCACCATCGGCACCGGCATCGGCGGCGGGTTGATCGTGGACGGCCGGCTCTTCCACGGCGCCTCGGACGTCGCCGGAGAGATCGGGCACACCACGATCGATCTCAACGGACGGCACTGCAAGTGCGGCAACTACGGCTGCCTGGAGGCCTACGCGTCGGGTCCCGCGATCGCCACCCGGGCACGCGAGGCGCTGGTGCGCGAGGAATCCGAATCGCTCATGCCGCAGCTCGTGGATGGTGATCTCGAACGGCTCACGGCCGCGACCGTCTATGACGCCGCGCGCCAGGGTGACCCGGTGGCGGCCGAGATCGTGCGCGACACGGGGCGCTATCTCGGAACGGGCGTGGCCAATTTGCTCAACATCTTCAATCCAGACGTGGTGGTCGTCGCCGGCGGCGTGACCGCGGCGGGGGAACGGCTGTTCGCGCCCCTCCGCGCCGAGGTCAGGCGGCGCGCGTTCGCGCCGGCAGTCGAAGCCGTGCGAATCGTGCCCGGGGAGTTGCCGGGGACTGCAGGCGTCGTGGGAGCGGTGAAGGCGTTCCTCGACGACTAGACGGCGCGGTGGTGAAACCACGCACGACCGATACGACGCAGGATCGAAACCACGCAGTACCGAAATGGCGCAGGACCGAAACGACGCAGGACCGATACAGCGGGGTAGAGGTGGTGATCGAAACGGCGGGTGACGCCCCAACCATTCGCGGTTTCACGGGCCGGAGGCCCGAGTCCGCACCCACGCGCCTTCGGTCGTGCGCAGTCGCGGCCGTGCGCCGTGTCGGCCGTGCGCCGTTTGGGCCGTGCGCCGCTACGCACGCACGCCATTCCGTCGTCCCATGAGACTCGGCATCCTCGGCACCTTCGTCTGGGACACGATCTACGGCCGGGACGTCCGCCAGCGCCCGATCGAGGAGTGGGGCGGCGTGACGTACAGTCTCAGCGGCCTCGACGCCGCGTTGCCGGACGATTGGCAGATCGTGCCCCTCATCAAGGTCGGCGCGGACCTGGCGCCGCGGGCGCGGGAGTTCCTCGCCACGCTCCGCCACC
>JBJKRG010000143.1:0-6472 GCA_046704805.1 Gemmatimonadaceae bacterium | reverse complement strand
GGCCGCCCTCGTGGCGGGCGTGCGGCTGTGCGCGCCCGAATCCCTGGGGGAACTGGTCGAGTGGTTACGGGCCGGCGTACTCCCCGCACCGCGCGTGCACGCGTCGCCGCCCGCGGGCGCCGGCTCGGCGGACTTCGCCGACGTCGTCGGGCAGCAGGGCGCCAAGCGCGCGCTCGAGATTGCGGCCGCCGGGGGCCACAACGTGCTCATGATCGGCCCGCCGGGCGCGGGGAAGACCATGCTGGCGAGACGGCTCCCCTCCATCCTGCCGTCGCTCGGCACGGATGAGGCCCTCGAAGTGACGGCCATCCACTCGGTGGCCGGACTCACGAACGGCACCGGCGCGCTGTGCGCCGAGCGACCGTTCCGCGCGCCGCACCACACGATTTCCACCGCGGGCCTCGTGGGGGGAGGCAGCATACCGCGTCCCGGTGAGGTGAGTCTCGCCCATCATGGCGTCCTCTTCCTCGACGAGATGCCGGAGTTTCCCCGGTACGTGCTCGAGTCGCTGCGCCAGCCCATGGAGGACGGGCGTGTCGTGATCGCCCGGGCGGCCCAGGCCGTGAGCTTCCCGGCGCGGTTCACCCTCGTTGGGGCGATGAATCCCTGCCCCTGCGGCCACCTGGGCAGCGACGGGGCCAAACCGTGTGTCTGTGCGGAGAGCGAGATCCAGCGCTATCAGGGACGGATCTCGGGACCACTCCTCGATCGCATCGACATGCACGTTGCCGTCGGCGCCGTACCGCTGGCCGCGTTCGGGGGGCCGTCGGCGGCGACCGGCGAGCCGTCGTCGGTGATCCGCGATCGGGTAGAGCGGGCGCGCGCCGTGCAGCGGGCGCGGTACGCACGCCGGCACCGCGGCGAGAGCAATGCACACGTCGCCGGTCGCTGGCTCGACCTGCATGGTGGCCTGACGCGCGAGGCGCGACGGGTCCTGACGAGTGCCGCCGACGCGCTACGACTCTCCGCCCGGGCGTACCATCGGGTGATCCGGGTGGCCCGGACGATTGCCGACCTGGCGGGGGTCGATCCCGTGGGCCCGGCGCACATGGCCGAAGCGCTGCGCTACCGCCCCCGGGGGTGACGGTGAAGACACCACCGCCCCGGCGAGCGATGCTCACCGGGGCGGTGGGGCAGACCGGCCCGCCTGGATCCCGCGGGCGCGGGTGGGAAACTCCGTCCGGCGTCAGAACGCCAGCCAGACGTACGCGTACAGCGTGTTGTTGTCCGTCGCCGAACGCCCGGAGCCATCGTAATTGCTGCCGGATCCGTTGAACTTCGTGTACGCCGTGTACTGCAGGCCCAGTCGCGTGTTCTGCCACACGTTGTACGTGAGCTCACCCACGAAGCCCTGCGTGTTGGGGCTGCCGTTGGCACTCCCATCGACCGCGCTCGGTGCGTAGATGATGGCGTCGCTGGTGCCGCTCGTCTGGAAGTATCCCAGCGAGAGCCCGTAAGTCAGCGACGTGGCCCATGACACGTTGGCCTTGAACGTGGAGAGGTTCTCGTTCTTCTGCGAGGTGGCCGGTGGCGACGCCACGAAATCCGCCACGCGGTTCTGATTCTCGTGTGTGTACGTCGCGCGGGCGATGAACGCACCGGCGCCCGACGGATGCTCGTACTGTCCGTCGAAGCCGAAGTCCGTGTACTGGTTGGTGGGCCCGGTGACGCCCGACGGATAGAGCTCGGCGTGCAGACCGAACGTGCCGAGCATCAGGTAGTCCTGGTTGGAGAACGTCTGCTGGTAGGCCACGCGCCAGTAGGGCGCCACGCCGTGCGTCGTGTTCCCCGCCGAGCCGTCGACGGGAAGCGGCGCGCCCTGCGGGGCCGACCGGTAGAGGGTGATTTCGGAGTAGAGGTGGCTGTCGAGGAGCGAGTAGGCCCCGAGACCCACGGAGGCCTGGCCGAGCCCGCCGTCGATGAGCGTGCTCGCGATCGGGCCCGGTGCCACTTCAGACCCCGCGAACGGGTAGCCCCAGGCGGACAGCGTGTTCCACACGTCCTGCACCGTGGGGTTGTTGTTGAGCGTCAGGCCGAACAGGAAGTCGTGGCCGGCAATCTGATGGTCCTTCGCGTACCGCAGATCGATGTTGTCCACCCCGAACGAGCCGTCGGCCGCGGCATACGTGAACTGCGAGAAGATGCCGAGATTCGGGGCGATGGCACCGCCGATGAACAGGCTCGCCTGGTCGGGGAACTGGGTCGTGTTGTTCTGCGTGCCCGGCACGGCCTTCGCGGTATTCGTGACCGAGCCGATGAACATCGCCGCCATCGGCGGGAACGGGAGCAGCTTGAGCGACGGATTGCTCGCCGTGTCGCTGGGCGCGACGATCGACGCGATGCCCGTCATCGTGTAGCCATTGAGCTTGAACAGGCGGCCGAACGGCGTCAGGGCGGGGAACTGATAGTGGCAGACACTGCAGGCGAGCTTCGTCTGCCGCGAGAACGCCGGAATGTTGGCGTGAGCCTTCTCCAGAGCCGTCAGCAGGCTCCGGTTCATGACCGCGCGGTCGGCGCGCACACCGAGCGCGGCGGCCGTTCCACCGGCCGCGCGCGCCGTCCGGGGCGTGCCGACGATGGCGAGGGCGAGCAGCGAGAATGCCGCGACCAACCCTCGAACGGTCGGGGGCAGGAATCGATTGTGCATGGGTTCTCCGTTCATGGCTTCACGCCGCGGTGGTTCACCGCCCAGACGTAGGCGGCGACCTCCGTGGCGAGTGCGTCGCTGATCCCGTTGGGGTGCGAGACCATCACCGTGCCGGGGACGCCGTGCGTGACCACGTAGAAGATGTGGGCGTAGGTGCCGCCCTTCGCCGCGAGCCACGGCTTGCCTTTCTTGTCCAACGGCGGTGCGACCGGCGAGCCCTGGAGGTTGGCTCCGTGGCAGACGAAACATCCACCCTGTCCGTGAAACACCGAGCGACCAGCGCTGATCATCTTCGTCGTGATCTGCGACGTATCGGGGAGCGTGGGCTGCGGCGCGGCGTGCGCCGGCCGTCCACCGCCCGATGCCACCACCAGGGCGGCTGCCGTCCGGACTACAAGTGCCAAGGGTGCCATGGGAGTTCGTATTCCTCCAGGAGTTGCGTATCGGAAATGCGGTCAAATACGTAACGGATCAACTATGAGGGAATCGGGTGGAGGTACCATGGGGATTCCCCTGTTTCAATGTCGGGGGTTCCCCTAGGGCCCACTAAGATCCCACAGAGCAGGGCCGTCGCAATGAGCGGATGCACGCCGCGTCCGTCCGATGACGGACCGGCGGCCCCCGCAACGTACGATGGCGCTCCCGATCCTTCAAACCGAGCGCATCGTGATCGCGAACACTGCTACGCTGCTCGTTGCCCTGCTCACGGCGGGCCCCGTCACCGCTCCTCTGCGGGCGGTCCAGGGGACCGACACCGGCTGCATCGCCGGCGCGTGGCCTGCCCCGCACGCCGTTGCGACGGCGGACGGGAGGCCCGTGTATGTCGAAGCGCCCTATCCCGTACGCTTCGCGGGCGGCCTTGCCCTATTCGGGACCCCGACCTTCGTCTGGCGGTCACCCACCGTCTTCGCCGATTCCGGTCAAAGCCGGCCGGCGATCCACCGCGAGCCGGACGCGTTTGTCGGCGTCATCGTCGATGCCGGCGGTACGGCGCGAGTCGTCGGGAGGCCGCGGGGGACTACGCCACTCGTCTCGCCACGGCCGGTGCGGGTGCGTGACGACTCCCTCGACGTCTTCTGGGGGGCGAGCGCCGGCCTCGGGCGCGACCGATCGCTCGCGCTCCGCGAACTCTGGCACGCGCGGTACACGGTGCACGGGTGGGGCCCCCCGCGGCGCGTGCTCTCGCTGGCGAGGATCGAGTGGAACAACTCGTATCCTGACCTGCGCACCGCCTCGGGGCTCGTCCAGCTGGTCGTGCCTGCCGAGCGCGCGTCGGGCACCGGGACCGAGTCCGGCCTGCTTGTGCTCACCGGCAGGGGCGATGACTGGCGGCGTCGCTGGATCGCCGCGCCCGGCGGATTCCCCCGCAACAGCGTGGGCTCGCTTCCCGACCGGCGCGGCCGTTCGGTGGTCGCCTTCCTGGGAGTCGATGCCGGTCGCGGTCCTGCGGAGAGATCGTCCAGCGTGCTCGTGGCGACGTCGGAGGACTCCGGGGAGACCTGGACCCGGCCGCGCGCGATCGCGAGCTACGGGGCTGCCGCTGCGAATGCGCTGCAACTCGTCAGGGAGCGCGGCGGCGCACTCCGGCTCGTGTGGCACGTGGACAGTGCCTCCCCGGGTGCGCGGCGCGTGGTTGAGAGTGCGACGTCGCACGACGGCGGTCACTCCTGGACGTTCGGCGCGCCGCTCTCTGTCGCGGCACCCATCGGTGCCCTCGCGGCGGCGCGCGTCGGCTTGCGCACCGTGTTCATCACGCGCACGCTGGACGCCGGCGCCCTCCTGTTCGCGCTCGTACCCGACGACGGCCTGGTCCCGTTCCGTCCGCTGCCGTTCGCGCCGTCCCCGTCCATCCCACGGACGGTGGCGCTCGGCGCCGACTCGCTACTCCTCGTGTTCAGCGTGCTGCGCCGGCACTCGTATCCCCCGTTTCCGAACCTGCCCGTGCCCGCCCTCCTGACGGCCACCTTCGTCGCGCGCTGCGGCCCCGGGTCGTGAACCTCGCGGAGCGCACGCGAGAGAGAGCTGCAGGCCACTCGCGGGCGCTCCATCCACCGTGCCGATCCGGGCGGCATTGGGTCCTTCCACCTCCCATCAAGGAGACCTCAATGGCCACTTCCTGGACGACACGCCGCCTCGCATCCGTCGCGCTCTGCATGGCAGCCGCCGCCTGCGACCGTCCCCCGACCGCGCCCCACCGGGCGGAAGCGCCCGTCCCATCGCGGCCGGCAACGCCCGCCGGCGCCCAGCGCCTCGGCAATGTGATCCTCACCGGCGGCTACGACGCCGACACCACGGTCCGGCACACCGCGGCCCGATGGGCGGCCGACGGCCACCCCGACCTGCAGGCCTACGTGGACACCTCGCCGTTCTGGGATGGACCGCGACTGCCGGTCACCGGTCGTGCGCCCGTTTTCGACACCGGGCCGACCGCCGAATCCTTCGGTACGGCCGTGATCATGGGCAGCCACACCGCCGCCAGCGCCAACGGCACCACCGGCATCGTCACGACGACGGCGACCTACTGGGGAACCGACGTCCACACCGACATGCGTTACTCCGCATCTCGCGACGACGGAACCGTGGTGATCCCGGACCAGACGCATGGCTTCGACGACTCCAACGTTCCGGCGAAGACCGCCTGCGCGACGCAGATCTTCGGTCAGGTTCAGCCCCTGACGGCGTGTGCCAACTGGAGCGGAACGGCGGTCCATGCAGCGACGCTGGGGCTCGGCTACGCCTGCGGGGTGACCGTGCGGGGCTCGGGGACGTATCAGGCGTACTTCCAACTGCCGATCATCTCGCCGTCGGTCAGTTCCGGCGGTCTGAGCGGCGCCCTGAAGTGGACGCGTTTTGGCGAGAGCCAGCTGCACTCGGATGCCGTAGCGACGGCGTTCAACGGCACCTGCCCCGAAGTGATCAAGGAAACGCCGACCTGTTCGCAGCAGATCATCTACGATCCCTCGAGCTGCGACGGCGATCCGGCCAGCGCGATCGACGACGGACAGCAGAGTGGGACCGGGGGCTGCCAGACGTATCTCGTCACGATCGAACAATCGTACGACCAGGGACGCACCTGGGTGATCGTCGCCAGCTACATCACCACGATCTGCTGACGTCGCCCGGCGCGGCGGAATCCGCTGCCCGCGCCGCCACCATCCGGTCCTCAACACATCGCGAGGTTCCCATGACCAGAACCCTCGGCGCCCTGACGGGCGCCATGACCCTGCTCGCCCTGCTGCCCAGCGCCGCCCGTGCGCAGACGGGGGCCACCCCGGCGTCGCGCGTCCCCGTGATCGTTGCCATCGCCGACTCACAGCCGTACGGGCAGGACATCGTCATTCTCCGTCGCCCCGATGCGGCGGTGCCCAATCTGATCGTGATGTCCCGCCCCGCCGCCACGCCCGAGCGTCTGGCCGCCGCTGCCTCCACGCTGGCGGCCATCATGGAGCGCGATGGCGACCGGCCAGCGGCACGCGGCCTCTACCGCGTGTCGGCGACGTCGGCGCCCGGACGCGAGATCCGGTCCGCTCGAGCCGCGCTGGCCCGCCTCGGGACCGGCGGCCGGCTCGAGACCGTGGCCGGGGTGGGCCTCGCGCACACGACGCGCATCTATCTCCCGTCGCACGCGGCGGCCGCGCCGTCCATGCAGCGCGTCCGTCGGGGCCCGGGGGGTGGGGGAGGGGCGTAACCGTACGTCGGGCAGGGCGGGCCGGGGCTATGCCGGGGCCCGCCCAGCCGGGCGCGTGGCGAACACAGTACACTTCGGCCATTCCAGCCCACCGTCCCGGCGCCGAGCCGGACGGCCCGGCCAGCGAAGCGGTGGTG
>JBJKRG010000142.1:0-8715 GCA_046704805.1 Gemmatimonadaceae bacterium | reverse complement strand
CCCGCGGGGATTCTGGCGCTGGTCTTCCCGTGGATGTGGTACCTGGCGCTGCCGGCCCACATGACGTTCGTGATCGGTGACCGGATCGACGCCCGCGCCGTGCTGCACGAGGCGGGTTTGCACGACGGGGACGACCCCGACCGGAATGCGGCCGATCGTGCCGCGCACCGGATCCGCCGCTCCATGCAGACGGCGCTGGACCGGAACGTGGCCGAGTACGGCCGTCGTCCGTACGACTGGAAGGCCCTGCTGCGCGCGTGGCGCACCGCCGCCCGCCGGAGCTGCCTGATGTGCACCCTTCCCACCGGATGGCCGGTCAGCTTCGTCCGCAACGAGCGCGACCATTTCCGGGCCCCGGCCCGCAATCGGCTGGTAGCGTTTCTGCGCGATCTGGACCTGGTGGCCTTCTACGTTCCGCTGGGGTGGCCCCTGCTCTCACTGTTTCGCCGGCTGCGGCGGCCGCCGTACGGGTACCGTGGCCTCAGCCCGGCCGAAATCCGCGAGAAGCAGGGGAACTTCATCTGGCGGCTGAGCGAGCGGCCGCTACCGCCTCGACGCGATCGAGCGCCCGATCGAGTAAGCCAGTGACCGTCCGCGACGCAGACGCGGTCGGGTGTTGGGACTCCAGCCCGGCGCTCTTCCAGAGGTTGCGCGCGGGATCGTGGAGGACGTCGGTGCGGAGGACGAGCCCGTGCGTGGCCAGGATGGGCACCAGCTCCGCGGCCCGCGCACGGAGCGTACGGCGCGTGGCCTGGTAGCCGGCGCGACAGATGTGACGCCGCGACCGGAAGCTGAAGACGTTGGCGAAGAAGAGCTCGTATTCCTCATCGGGCTCGAGCAGCACGACGTCGGCATCGGGAAAGCGCGCCGCATAACGGGAGAACCCGACCCGCAGCCGCGAGTGGATGACCGTGCGAAAGGTCTGGGAGAGGACCGCGGGCAGCCCCGACTGCACCAGCACGTCCTCCGGGAGCCGTCCCTGACGCGCGGCAGCCGCCGCATCGATCGGCACGATGGGATTGATGCAGAAGAGTAGGTCCGCGCCCTGCTCCAGCGCCACCGACGCGTGCACCGTCTTGAGGAGCACTCCGTCCACACATGGCCGGCCGTCGATCTGCACGGGCGGGTAGACCCCCGGCACCGCCGTGCTCGCCTGCACGGCCGTCGAGATCGGGACGTGATCCCATCCCGGTGCGCCGAATCTGATGGCCTTCCCGGAATCGAGATCCGCGGAGACGACGGTGAGTCGACCCCCGAGCTTCCGAAAATCGTCCGTCCGCCCCTCGATCGAGAAGATCTCGTGCATGTAGGCCCGGATCGGCTCGTTGTCGAATACGGCCACCGGAAGGGCCTGCATCAGGTAGCTGATCGCCGCGCCGAGGCTCTGCGCGCCCGGCCTGCGAACGATCCTGGCGAGCGATTCGTAGGCGAGTCGCGGCAGCTTGAAGCCGCGCCGGACGAACTCGCGGTACGCCGGCGTGAAGAAGATCTCCGGCCGCAACGGGTTCACGCCGGGCTCGTCGCGCAATGCCGCGCGCAGCATCTGCGTGGTGGTCAGCCCGTTGGCGAGACAGGCGGCGATGAAGGAGCCCGCACTCACGCCCACGTAGCTGTGCACCCGGTTCAGGTCGAGACCGTCGATCGCTTCCTCGAGCGCGCGCAGCGCTCCGATCTCGTACATGGCACCCACGGGCCCGCCGCCGGCCAGGGCCAGGCCGATCTTCGGTCGGCGGGATCGCGTTGGCGGACGGGACATAGCCTTACCTCACGGTCGGTGCAGGGAAGGCGTGAGCGGTCGACCGTTCGCGGTACGCGGTGACGGCGTACCGCGAACGGCCGACTGCCTGCACGCTATCGGCGCCGGGAGCTCAGACCGTCGCCTTCGCCCGCCGCTTCGCCGGTGCGCGCCGGCGCGCCCGCGGTTTCGGCGGCGCCTCCTCGAGCGCCCTCGTGAGCCGTTCCACGCGCTTGCTCAGTCCGTCGATCTCCTTCTTCGTGGGAACCCCGAGCCGGCCGAGCACACCGGCCATTCCCTCGTCGAGGGTATCGGTCACGCGGCCGACCGTATGGCTGGCGGCCTTCCGCACGTCCAGTCGATTCTTCACCGAAACCAGCCGGTCCCGGGTCGAGGCCTCGAAGGTCCGGCCCCGCTTGACCAGCGTCTTGAAGATCTTGCCGCTCTCGTCTTCGGCGATCGAAAGGGCCCCGAGACCAGCCAGCCAGATCTGATACGCCGAGTCCCGCAGCGCCGGAACCTGTGTCTGTTTGGCGAGTGTCTTGGGCATGGTCCACTCCTCCTGTCGGATTACTCCCTTCGAGGGGACCGTTCAATTCCCTCGCGCGGGAATGATGGGATCAGACGAAACAACAGATCGCATGTGAAATGTGATCCGAGCGGTTCCGCGATTCTGTAGGGGTGTGGAGGATCGAGGGTCAGGGAAGCGTCGACACGGCAATCCGTCCGGCGGCATACTCGGCCAGGGCCGTGATCGTGAGGCTCGGGTTCACCCCCGGGTTGGCGGGGACGATCGAGCCGTCCACCACGAACAGCCCTGGATAGCCGTGCACGGCGCAGTCGAGATCGACGACGCCGGCCGCAGCGTCGCGCCCCATCGGGCAGCCGCCGAGGATGTGGGCGGTCATCGGCACGCCGAACAGCCCCTCGTTGATCGACCCGCTCACGATGCCGTCGGTGCGGTCGGCGAACGCCCGGGCCACGGCGCGGCCGATCGCCGGGGCGCCGCTCGCCGGACTCTCCTCATCCGGTCGGCTCACCAGACCACGCCGGAAGCCGGTAAACAGACCGCGCCCCAGCCGGAGCCGGATCCGGTTGTCCACCGTCTGCATCACGAGCAGGACCGTCGTGTGCTCCGCCCAACCGGGCAGGAAGTGCGTCCGGAGGAAGTCCATTGGCCGCGCGATGATCTGGCCGAGTGAGCGTGCAGCGCGGCCGACGAAGGTCCGGCCCTCCGTGAGCGGCCCGCTCAGATACCGCATGAGCGACGAGCCGGCGGGGTATCGCACCGGCTCCACCCTGGTCACCGCGTCGGCGTTCATGATCGACGTGATGGCGACGCCCTGCGAGTAGTCGACGTCGCTCCTGCGGCTGCCGCTGCCGAGGATGCTCTCGCTGTTGGTGCGCACCGAATCGCCGAGCCGGGACGAGATCCCCGGCAGCGAGCGCGTGACGTCGCGACAGCGAAAGAGCAGACGCAACGTGCCGAGGGCTCCGGCGGCGACGATCACGTTGCGCGCACGGACAGTGTGCGTGTGCGACGGAAGCAGAGCGGTGGAGCGGCGGTACACGACCTCGTAGCGGACTCCGTCGGGCTGGCCGGGAGGAAGCGGCCGGATGTCCCGCACCAGGCACTCCGCTCGGATCTCGGCGCCGTGCTTCTCGGCGAAGTACAGATAATTCTTGGGCAGGGTGTTCTTGGCGTTGTGACGGCACCCCACCATGCAGGCTCCGCAGTGCGTGCAGGCGCGGCGGGGCGGCCCGTCACCGTCGAAGTACGGGTCGGGTGCCTCCTCACCCTCGTGCCCGGGGGCGCCGAAATACGTGCCCACGGGCGTGGGTGCGAAGCTGTCGCCGGTGCCGAGTTCCCGGGCGATCTGTTGGAGCACGAGGTCGGCGGGCCAGAGACGCGGGTTGGGCGTCACGCCGAGCATGCGACGCGCCGTGGCGAAGTGAGGTGCCAGAATCGTCTTCCAGTCGGCGAGCTCGCTCCACCCCGGTGCCTGGAACAGCTCGTCGCTCGGCTCCATGAGCACATTCGCGTAGCCGAGGCTCCCGCCGCCCACTCCGCACCCGTGCAGCACCCAGACGTCCCGGAAGGGGCTCACCTGGAGGATGCCGAAGCAGCGCAGGAGCGGCGCCCACAAATAGCGGCGGGCGTTCCAGGTGGAGCGGGCAAAGTCCTCGTCACGGAACCGCTTTCCGCGCTCGAGCACGAGGACGCGATGGCCGCGCTCCGCCAACCGCATTGCGGAGACGCTCCCGCCGAATCCCGAGCCGATGACGACGAAGTCGAAAGTGTCAGCCGATGTAGCCATGACCGCCGGGTCGATTGTTCCGGACGCAGGGCCTCCCGCAGCAGAATCATCGCGGTCCGGAGCAGGGTCCAGTAGGCGGTTGCCCGACACCGTTCTCCGCTGCTCCCGACAGACGGCTCCGGGCGTGTTCCACAGCGTGTACGGCAACGGCCGCTGTCCGGCCCACCCGGAGGCAGGGATGCGCGACGACAGACTGAAGCTACTCATCCAGGGGCTGGTGGCGGGACTGATCGGCTACGCGGTCGTGGCGCTCATATTCGCCGTCGCGAACCTGATCTCCGGCCGGTCGATGTTCTACACGGCAGCGATCCTCGGCGCGTCGCTGTTCTACGGGATCCACGATCCCTCACAGGTGACCGTGGCCGCGCCGTACGTGTTCGCCTACAACGGTGCGCACCTGCTGGTGTTCCTCATGTTCGGCATGATCAGCGCGTGGCTCGCATGGGTGGCGGAGCGGTTGACCCAGTTCTGGTACGTGGGCCTCGTCATGTTCTTCTTCGTGGCCTTCCATATCGTGGCGGCCATGCAGGCCATGGCGATACCGATGCAGCAGGCCCTTTCCGGGTGGGCGATCTGGACGGCCGGGGCGGCAGCCGCCATCGCGATGGCGGCATACCTGCTGTCGGTGCATCCGCAGCTGCGAACCGGGGAGAGCTGGGAAGGGTAGCGTTCCTCAGAAGAACACGCTGAACGCCGCGTACCCGGTCACGGGCACCGGCCCGTACTCCGACGCGAGCCCGAACCGCGCCGACCGCGCGCCGGTGGGCAGGAAGACCCCCAGGCGCCCGGTGGCTTCGTCGCTGAGCGACACTGACGCCGCGGGCGCCCAGAGTGTGCTTCCGTCGCGCAGATTCCAGAGCGCCATCAATTCGGCGGTCACGAGCGGATGCAGCTGGTAGGTGACCTGCACTGCCGATTCGTCGCGTCCCAACACCTGCAGCTCCCCCCGCGCCGCGGGCGGGGACAGCGCCGTCGCCACGAGGTCGGAGGCACGCGCCGCGCCGAACGGATCGTGCTGGTACTCCACCACGGCGTAGAGACTGCGGTCGAAGACGCTGAACCGGCGGTCGATCCCGATGGCCGAGCGTGCCACGGCACGCCCGCTGGTGTCCCGGCGGAACTCGGACTCGGCGCGCACGGCCGAGCCCGCCACGGTGCGGGTGATGCCGATCGCGGCGCCGGGACCGTCCTGGACCGCGCCGGCCCACGCCGAGAGGTCCCATCCGTACACCTGCGTCTTTCCGCGGAGCAGGGCCGTGATCGTGCGACCCAGGCGGGTGTCGGCGGGGCGCACCACCAGATCCCACTCGGTGAACGGCCCGGCGAACCACTGCACGCGTGCCGCGTCGATGCCGGCCCGGTATTCACGGAACGGGTCGGAGGGATCGAACGGGACGAACGGGTCGGCGGGCGTGAGGAAGAGCGTCGTCGCCCACGACACGGCCTGCCGGCCGACGGTGGCGGTGACCGATCCGCGGGTGTACGAAACGCTCAATCGGTCGAAACGCTGCTGCCAGTCGACGTGAGCGCCGTCGTGTATGGTCCAGCCCAGATGCAGCCAGTCGCCGCCGGCGCCGATGCTGGAGAGGAGGCCGCCGACCGCACCGGTGTTGGGGGCGTCGCGCCACCACAGCGTGTGCTCGTACGCGACGTCGAACGCGAACGGGCCTGCCGTCGGCGTCCACATGAAGCGGGCCCGCTGGGCGTCGAGCGCGCCGGCACCGGATCCCAACCCGGCCGCCATGCCGATGCCGACGTTCTGGTAGTAGCCGGTGAAATCGGGGAGCTGGGCCGAGAGCGGCGCCGCCGCGAGGTCCACCGCAAACAGCACACCGCCGACCGCCGACCGCCAGTGCATCACCGGACCTCGCCCGTCATGCCGCGGGATCCTGACGCACGTCGTCGGCGATGCTCCCGTCCACGAGCTGGATGAGCCGGCGCGCGCGCTCCATCACCCGCTGGTCGTGCGTGGAGAAGACGAACGTCGTTCCCTCCTCCCGGTTGAGCTGCTCCATGACGGCGAGGAGTGCGTCGCTGCTGACCGAATCGAGGTTGGCGGTCGGCTCGTCGGCGAGCACGAGCGCGGGGCGTCCCACGACGGCGCGGGCGACGGCGACGCGCTGCTGCTGCCCGCCCGACAGCTTGCCGGGGCGCCGGTCCTCCAGCCCGGAGAGACCGATGCGGTGGAACAGACCGCGCACGCGCTCCTGCCGTTCGTGGCGCGGCACGCCGCGGAGCAGCAGCGTGAACTCGGCGTTCTCGAGCGCCGACAGGACGGGGAGCAGGTTGTAGGCCTGGAACACGTATCCGATGCTTTCCAGCCGCAGGTGCGCCAGCGCGCGGTCGCTCAGGCTGGTGATCTCGCGGCCGTCGATCCAGACGCGGCCCTCGCTGGCATGGGTGAGACCACCGAGCAGGTTGAGGAGCGTGGTCTTCCCGGAGCCGGACGGGCCGGCGAGGGCCACGAAGTCGCCGCGGGCGATCTCGAGGTCGATGCCGCGGACCGCCTGCACCGGCAGCGGTTCCTGCGGGTAGCTCTTCCACAGCCCCTGCGTGCGAACGGCCGGGGCGGAAGCGGGGGCGGGCGTGGACTCGGTCTGTGGTTCTGTCATGGTTCATCCTGCATGGCAGCGGCGACGTCGATGCGCGACGCCTGCCACATGGGGTACAGGGAGGAGCACACACCGAGCAGGAGCACGACGATCGCGCCCTGCCAGGCGCGGGAGATGTGCGCGGCCGGATGGATGATGGGACTCATGACGGCGCCGGAAATCGAGAGCTCGTTGCCGAACGCTGCCGTGAGGTTGAGGCCCGTGCGTCCGAGGATCCACACACTCCCCAGCCCGACGGCCATGCCGAGCGCCCCGCTCACGACGGCGAGGGTCACACCCTCGGCGAGCACCACGAGCGACGTCTCCTGCGCCGACAGCCCCATGGCGTGCAGGAGGCCGAACTCGCGGCGGCGGTGCAGCACGGAGACGAGGAGCGCCTCGAGCACGGCGATGGCGACGATGCCGAGCAGGATGCCGTTGAACAGATAGTTGCCGAAGTTGTCGACGCGGACCGCGGCGTCGAGCTCGGGCGCGGTCTGCTGCCAGGTGTAGGCAACCGCGCCGGTCGGGAGAAGCGGGCGCAGCGCCTGAACGGTGGCGTTCACATCGGAGCCGTCGTTGAGCAGGATTGCTTCCGACGTCGCGTCGCCGGGTGCCGCCAGCCAGTGCCGGGCGGTGGCGATGGGGATGTCGACCATCCCCTCGTCCACGTCGCGGATGCCGGTGCGGAAGATCCCGGTGACGAAGACGAGCTGCTCCTCCACGTCGCCGCGGGCCGTCTGCGCGGTGAGCACGAACCGCGAGCCGAGCGAGAGTCCGAGACGGTCGACCAGCCCCTGACCGACCACGGCGGCCGTGCCGTCGGTGTCGGCGAGCCAGCGGCCAGCCACGAGCTTCTGTGGCAGCGTCGAGAAACGGAACTCGGCGCCGGGGTCGACCCCGAGGACGTGCACCGGGAGCGCGGACGAGGCGGAGCTGGCCAGGGCACTGACCGTGAGGCGCGGCGCGGCGGCCTTCACGTAGCGCGCGACGGACGGATCGGCCACTGCCTGCGCGACGCGCGCCGTCGCCGCGGAATCGAGCCGGTCGTCGAGGCTGGCGCTGCGGCGGAAGGCCGGCGTTTCGACCGTCACGTGTCCGTCCCCGAGCCGCACCCCGGCGTCGATCCACTGCGCGTGCAGCCCGTCCCCGACGGCGAGAAAGAGGATCAACAGCGCGACCCCGAGGACCATGGCAGCGGCGATGAGCGCGCTGCGACGGCGCTGGCGCAGCACGTTCCGCACGGCGAGCCGGAGCAGGATCGCGGCGTGCCTCATTCCCGGCCTCCGAGCGCGTCGGCGGGCGGCACGCGCGTGGCGCGCCAGGCCGGGTAGAGCGCAGCGAGCAGCGACGTGATCAGCAGCGCGGCCGCCGCCATCAGCGGCGCTCCCCACGTCGGCTGCGTGCGGAACACCGGCCGGAAGAGCGCTCCCGACATCGTCATGTTGCCGACGAAGCGACTGAGGTCGAGCGGCGAGACGTTCCACCAGTACACGATCGGGGCAGCGATCAGCGCCCCGGCGACCAGCGAGACGACGCCGAGGACGAGCCCCTCGTACACGACCGTCCGGGCGAGCGTGCGGGCGTCGACGCCCAGCGCCTCCTCGACGGCGAATTCTCGGCGGCGCTCGAAGGTGCTCATGAGCAGCGTGTTCGTGACGCCGAAGATCGCCATCAGGAAGACGATGGCGATGAAGAAGCCGTTCTCGCCCTTGGCGAGATTGGCGTACGAGGCGAGCTCGGGTTGAAACTGCATCCACGGCTCGACGCGCACCGCGAGACCGCTGAACGCCGGAAGGGCGGCGATGGAATCCGAGAGCGCGGCGGCGCTCCAGGGATTGCGCACGGCGACGGCGATCTCGTGCACGCGGCGGGGGGAGAGCACGAGCAGCGACTGCAGCGCGTCGATCGACATCACGCCCATGCCGGCGTCGAGTGAGGCGAGTCCCGTATGGTAGATGCCGGAGACCTCGTACAGGTCGTTGCCGAGCGAGCCGTCGGCCGCCGGGGCGACGACGACCACGGTGTCACCGACGTTCACGTGGAGCCGGCGGGCGGTCTCGTCGCCGAG
>JBJKRG010000141.1:0-6474 GCA_046704805.1 Gemmatimonadaceae bacterium | reverse complement strand
TTGCCGCCGACGGTGGCCCGGTTCCGGATCGCAGGGCTGCCGAGCGCCCGCGCGGCTTCGGTGAGGGCGGGCAGCCAGTCCTCGACCAGGGGGGAGCGTGCGAGCACGGCGACCGTGGTCAGACTGCCGATGCACAGCTCGCCGTTCTCGACGCGGATGCTGCGCAGGCCGCCGATGCCGGCGAGCGAGATGAGGTCGGAGGCGGTCTCCCGCCCGCGCTGGTAGTCCGGCACGAGCTCGGTGCCACCGGCGAGGAAGGCCGCGTCCGTGCCCAGCCGCCGGGCCAGGGCACACGCGGCGGGCACCGTCGACGGCCGGTGGTACCGAAACTCCGTCATCGTCAGGCGACCGCGGCCGCGGCCTGCCAGGCCGTCCCACCCTGCCCGAGCTTCCGGTAGCGGAACCCGCCCCAGATCGCGGCGCCGATGGCGCCGGCGAAGATCGCGTCGGGATGCGTGATCACCTCGGCGACCTTCCCGTCCCGGGCCGCCTTGCGGGTCAGGGCGTCGCGCAGCGCCGCGAGCATCCCCTCGTCCGAGGCGAGCCCACCACTCACGAACACGGGACCGTCGAATTCGAGCCCGCGCAGCAGCCGGGCGAACCGCTCCGCCATGCTGTCGTGTACCCCCCGGAGGATGTCGGCGGTGGTGATGCCGCGCGAGACCATGTTGATCACGTCGGTCTCGGCGAGCACGGCACAGATCGAGCTGACCTTCTCGGGCTGGGTGGCGGCGAGCGACAGCGGCCCGATCTCCTCGTGCGAGACGCCGAGATACCGCGCGATGTTCTCGAGGAACCGCCCCGAACCCGACGCACACTGGCTGGTCATCTTGTAGTCGGTCACGCGCCCGTGGGGATCGATCGCGAGGGCACGCGTGTGCAGGGCGCCCACGTCGAGCACGGCGCGCGACTCGGGCGCCATGTAGAGGGCCCCGCGGGCGTGCGTCGTCATGCCGTAGAAGTGACCGGTGGCGAACGCCACCTCGCCCGCTTCGCCCGTCGTGGCGATGTAGTGGATGACGTCGACTGCCGCGGCGTCGAGGGCTTCCTGATAGACCTCGTCCACGACCTTGGCGACGTCGCGGCGGCGGATCCGGGCGGAGACCTTGGCGAGCATCCGATCCCCCGCGTCACCGCCGGTTTCCATCATCACGACCTTCACGGCGCCGCTGCCGACGTCGATTCCCGCGCTCACCGTCATCAGCTCACCATCCTTTTCGCGAAGAGGGAGGCGCCCAGGGCACCCGTGTAGATGCTGTCGGGGGAGATGTTGATCGTTCTCGATCCGTAGTTCTCTTCCACGAGCTCGCGGATCGCACGCACCGCCGCGGCGTTCTTGGCCACGCCGCCGGTGAACGTGAACTCGTCGGAGACGCCGCCCGATCGCGCCAGGAGGCTCATCGCCCGCAGCACGATGGCGCGGTGCAGCCCGGCGAGAATGTCCTCGCGCTTCTGGCCGAGCGAGAGCAGCTCGCGCAGCTCGGCGCCGGCGAACACCGTACACGTGGAGTTAATCTTGACGCGGTGGTTGGCCTGCTCGGCGAGCGGCCCCAGCTCGTGGAGACCGAGATTCATCTCGTCGGCGATGTAGCCGAGATAGCGGCCGCACCCGGCGGCACAGCGGTCGTTCATCTGGAAGCTGGTGACGATGCCGTCCCCATCCACCTGAATGGCCTTCGTGTCCTGGCCGCCGATGTCGAGCACGGTGCGCGTGGAGGGGAAGAGCGCGTGGGCGCCCAGTCCGTGGCAGAGGATCTCGGAGCGGATCTGCTCCTTGGGGAAGGGCAGGCGGGCGCGGCCGTAGCCGGTGCCGACCGTGGCGGCAGGCGTGAGATCGGCGGTGGCGGCGTACTCGACGGCGTCGGCCAGGCCACCGGGGTTCCCGACGCGCCGCAGCGCGGTGCCGATGTGATCCCGGAAGTCCAGGTCGAGCGGCTCGTTCTCGACGCGGATGATGCACTTGTCGTAGAGCCCGACCAGCCGGTCGAAGGTCACACCCTCGGCGGCGACGGCCTCCTCGGCCAGGCGCATGAACGCGGAGCCGGCGGCGTCGCGGAAGAAGTCGGAGCGCAGCACGGGGGGCTTCGTGAAGCGCTCCTCCTCCTCGGCGGCGATCACGGCGAAGATCTCCTCGATGGACCGCGCGAACACCGCATGCAGCTCGGCCGGCAGCGCCTGCTCCACCTCTTCCAGCATCAACTGCTGCAGGCGCCGGAGCTGGTGCAGGAACTGTTCGAGCACGAAGGCGCGCCGCAGGCGCGGAACCGCCTTCGCCGCCGCCTCGCTGGTGGCGCGCTGCTGGATGAGCCCGAACCGGGCGTTGATGAACGCCTCGGTGCGCGCCACGGCGGCGGCCAGGTCGTAGTTCGACCGCGAATTCGTGATGCCGCGGCCCAGGATCTCGCCCTGCTCGTCGAGCACCACCGCCTTGGTGGTGGTCGACCCGAGGTCGATGCCGATGACGCAGCTCATGCGACCACCGCCGCGCCCGTGTGGGGCGCGCCGGCCGCGGATCCTTTGCGCCGGCTCTCGATCATCTGGAAGTAGCTCTCCAGGCGGTTCTTGATGTTCGCCTGCGAGAAGTAGCGCGGATCCACGAGATCGCTCTCGATGAACGCGCCGGGCACCCCCGTGCGCTTCTCGACCTCGCGGAGGATCATCAGCTGCCCCGCCGAGAACGAGTTGCACGACTTGATCGAGTTGATCACGAACCCGTCCGCCTCGTAGTCGCGGATGTACCGCGAGATCATGTCCACCCGCGACGGCAGATTCAGGTTCGTGTAGCACCCGCTGCAGTAGTCGGCGAGGGTGCCCAGCGGATCGTCGGGATCGTGGCGGAAGCCGAAGTCGTACGTCCCGCCGACCTTCGTGTACGTGGAGGCGACGACCACCGCCTGTTCGTCGGTGAACAGCTTCCAGAAGTCGCGGAAGTGGGTCCAGCTCGGCGGCCCTTCGACGACGAGCCGGAACCGCTGGTCGTCGAGCGACCCCTCGGGCACGATCGGTCCCAGACCGGCCGCGGCGCGGGCCTCCACCTCCTCCCGCAGGGTCCGGTAGTACTCCACGCCCTCCTCGGTGCCGCGGAAGGCGCTGAACATCGGGCCCACGTAGTAGACGGTCCCGAAGTAGCCGTCGATCGGGCTCGGCTTCCGCTTGGCCGACTCCAGCACGGCCACGAGGTCGTCCTCCGATCGCGCCGAGAGCGCCAGATGATGGCGCAGCCGCTCCTCGTCGTACTTCCGGCCCGTCACCTGCTCGAGGGCGGGAATCACCTGCTCGCGGAGCTGGCGGATCATGTACTCGCGGTGCTCCGGCTCGAGCTTGCCGTCGCCCTGATAGGGCACGTGGAAGAACACCGTCGGGCACTCGTACTCCTCGCGGAGCAGCTCGAACCACTTCATGAACGTGTAGCACCCGGTGTACGACAGCAGCAGCAGGTCGGGCTTGGGGAGCTTCGTCCCGGCGGGGCTGATGTTGCCCGAATTGACCATGCCGATGTCGCACTTCACGTAGGCGCACACGTCCTCGGAGTGCCCGGCGCGCTCGGCCTCGGAGATGTAGTCGCCGGAGAGCTTCCGCATCCCCGACTGCAGGGCGTTGATCTCCGGCAGCACGGGCAGCGCACCGAACGATCGGATCAGCTCCGTGAGGTTGCCGGGGACGAAGGTGTAGACCACGGGCTCGTGGTTCTCGGGCGCCTTCTCGAGCCGCGCGAAGTGGCCCGCGATCATCTCCTTCTGCAGGACCATCGAGCGATCCTTGCGTACCTGGGTGGACGCCATCAGGCCGGTCCTCCGCTCCAGAGCTTCAGGGAATCGGAGAACGTCCCGGCTTGCTCCCGGAATTGCTGGAACTGACCCGTGTTCTCCGAATACTTGAATGCGATGCAGGGCAGCCCCGCCGCCTCGGCGCCGGTGCGGAGCATCGGCTGGTCGAGCAGGGCGGGGTCGCAGAAGCTGGGCGTCGCGAAGATGACGCCCTCGGCGCCGGCCGCGGCCGCCCGGGTCCGCATCAGATTCCGCTTCCGCATCAGGTCGCCCTCGTAGATCACCGAAGAGCGGACCTCCGTGCGCACGAACGCTTCGGCGAGCGCCCGCAGGGGGGCGCCCTCCAGCGGCACGTCGGCGCTCAGGAAGCGCGCGCCGAGCACGAAGTCGTCGTCGACGACATAGCAGCCGGCCCGCTCGATCGACTTGATCAGCCCCAGCGGCGGCTGCTCGCAGAAGGCGCCGGTGACGACCACGCGGCTATTGTCGCGCGGGCGGCCGGGATCAGCGTCCACGGCCTCGAGATAGCGCCGTGTCTGGGCCACGAACTCCTCGACCGGCACGACCTCGCCTGCCCGCAGGAACAGGTACAGCTCCTCGGTGGGCAGGTCCCACGGGCGCTCCTTCCGCGTGGCGTACAGCGCGCGGATCACGGAGCGCTTCTCGTTGTACAGCGCGATCGAGCGCCGCAGGTCGTCGTCGTCGGGGACGTGTCCCGAGACGGCTCCGAGGTCGTGCACGAGATGGCGCAGCTCGAGCTCGTAGAAATCCGCCGCCGTGGCCGGGTCGGGCACCTGCGGCACGTCGACGTAGCGGACGTATACCTCCGGGTACAGCAGCTTCCAGATGCCCGAGAGGTTGCGGATCACGTCGCAGGTGGACGGGAAGAGCACCGCCGAGAGCATGTCCAGCCGACCGGACTGCGCCAGCTCGATGACCGAGCGCGGCAGGTGGCAGATATATGATTGGTAGAAGGCGTCGCCGCGGATGATCTCGAGCCGGTCTCCGCCGCCGTGGATGCCGACCGGAAGGAACCCGCAGGCGTGGAGGATCTCGCGCGGGACGTAAACGGGCAGGTAGCCGCCGGCCCGCCCGTCGGGGTGCTCGGCAAGCCACTGCCGGACGGTGGTGAAGTCCAGGTCTTCGTAGCGCTCGCGTGCCCAGTCGACGATGTCGGTTCGCACGGTTCCTCCGGCTGCCTATTGTCGAACGAACGTTCGGTCGAATATATTCTGGCTAACTCGAAGTCTGTCAAGAGATTTCCAGCCAGATAGCCAAATCAAGGCTTTAACGCACATTCTATAGAACGAACGTTCGGGTGGCCAAAGGAGCACCGCCATGAGCTTCCGGTTCAGGACCCTCGAGATCGGTCACGTCGGCGTCGTCGGCTCGGGCCAGATCGGGCCCGACATCGCCCTCCACCTCGCCAAGGCCCTCGCCCCCGCCGGGGTCACCGTCACCGTCGTCGACGTCTCGCAGGAGGCCCTCGACCGCGGCCGGGCCAAGCTCGAGCAGAAGGTCGCGAAGGCGCGCGAGTCCGGCGCCTTCGCACCGGCTCTGGCCGACGCCATCGGCCGCGCCGTCGAGTTCACCACGAAGTACGAGACGCTGCGCGACGCCGACCTCGTCATCGAGGCCGCGACCGAGAACCTGGAGGTGAAGCGGCGGATCTTCGCCCAGCTCGAGGGCCTCTGTGCCCCGACGGCGATCCTCGCGTCCAACTCCTCCCACATCGAGCCGCCACTCATCTTCGGCCATCTGCGGCATCGCGGTCGCACGCTCGTCATCCATTACTTCTTTCCCGCCGAGCGGAACCCGCTCGTCGAGATCGTGGCAGGGCCGGACACCGGTGCCGCGCTGACCGATGCCGTCATCGCCCTGTACGAGGAGATGGGCAAGGTCCCGGTGCGCGTGGGGAGCCGCTACGGATATGCGGTCAATCCCGTCTTCGAGGGACTGTTCCTGGCGGCCGCGCTGGCCGTGGAGGAGGGACTCGGCACCACGAAGGAGGTCGATGCCGCCGCGCGCCGTGCCCTCGGACTCGGGATCGGGCCGTTCACGGCGATGAACCTCACCGGTGGAAACCCGATCACCAACCACGCCCTCGATGAGATGACCACCCGCATCGGTCCCTGGTTCCGGTCGCCCCGCCTGCTCCGGGAGGCAATGGCGTCGGGACGCCCCTGGGACGTGCCCAAGCGCGGGGAGCAGGTGGAGCTGCCCCCGGAGCGCGAACAGCGAATCGCCGACACGATGCGGGGCGCCTACTTCGGCCTCTGCGGCGAGATCCTCGACAGCGGCATCATCTCACGCTCCGACCTCGAGCTGGCGGTCGAGATGGGACTCGTCGTGCGCCCACCCTTCTCGTCGATGAACGCGCTTGGCGTGGACAAAGCGCTCGCGCTCGTCGAAGCGTATGCGGCGGCGCACGAGGGTTTCCCGGTGCCGCGCTGCATCCGCGACCAGGCGGCCGCGGGCCGGCCGTTCGAGATCGACTACGTGCTCCGGCGCGACGCGGGGGACGTGGCGGTGCTCACGATTCGCCGGCCGCAGGTGCTCAACGCCCTCAACGACGAGGTGTACGGGCAGCTCGTGCGCCGGTTCACGGAGGTGCGAGACGACCCGGGCCTGGTCGGTGCCGTGCTCACCGGGTTCGGCACGAAGGCGTTCGTCTCCGGCGCCGACGTGAACTTCCTCGGCAGGATCG
>JBJKRG010000140.1:0-10915 GCA_046704805.1 Gemmatimonadaceae bacterium | reverse complement strand
GCTCAAGGACGGCAAGCTGGTCTTCATGCTGGAGCGGTGGCAGATCGAAGGGCGGCCGGCAGACGAGATCGCCCACGATCTCACGGCGGCCTTCGAAGAATACTGCTGACGGTCCACAGTCAACCGTCTACCCCGTCCAGGCGGTAGGCAGTAGGCAGTGAGCGGAGCCCCGATCACGCGCCCGGCGACAGCAAACGGCGAACGGCCTACCCCTTCCAGGCGGTAGGCCGTCTTCCGTTGGCAGCCGTCAGCCGGCGCGTCGCTGTCCGGCGGAACTTCGGGACTCAGCCCCCCCGCCCGCCGCGTCCGCCGCCGCGGAATCCGCCGCCACCGCCGCCTCCGAGCCCGCCGCCGAAGCCGCCGAAGCCGAACGCACGGCCCGGACGGATCTCACGGAGCGTCTGCGGATCGAGGAACGCCGCCAGGAAGGGCGGCATCTCCCGGAGTTGGGCCGCCGTGAGCAGTCCCTTCACCCGCGGCGCATACGCCACCAGCAGGTCGATCATGGCGTTCTGGCCCTGGCTCACATGGGTATACGCCTCGTTGACGTCGAACTTGTCCGGCAACGCGACCAGGTACTTGGCGATCGGCGTCCAGATCGAATCCACCGAATTCGTGAACTCCTTGTTCATGCGGATGAGGCTGTCGGTCTGCGTGTTGGTGAGCTTGAGGGAATCGCGCTGCCGCAGCATCTGGTCCATCGGATTCGGGTAGCCGCGCACGTAGCGATTCTTGAGCTGCATCTCGCTTGGCCGTGAGAATTCCCGCGTTCCGGCGCGCCCGCCCCGGCCGCCGAACCCACCGAATCCGCCGCGTCCGCGGCCCCCGCCGCGCAGCAGCATCTCGAGCTGCTGCAGATTGCGGTCGGGCCCCACGGCGACGCGCACGTCGAGCGTGGCGCGGAACGGAGCGAGCGCCGCGGACTGCGCGAGGGCCGAATTTCCGAACCGCGGATTGACCTCGTACTTGAACTCGTCCGTCGACGGATCGAAGCCGCGCACGTAGAGGAGCGTCGGATCGATCACGGGCGGCTGCCCCCATCCGGCCAGGTTGTTCTGGCCGTGGACCAGGGCATCGACGCCGGTGAGGGGGTTGGTGATGCTCAGGCCCACCGACACCCGGGACGGCAGCTTCACGGCGTCGGAGATCAGCTGGATGTTCACCGAGCCCATGGAGACGGACCAGGGACCGACGCAACTGTTGCGGCCGGCGATCTGCCCGATCTGGTTGAGCACGCAGGCACGGGTGGGACCGGACAGCGAGTTGATGAGCGATTGCATCCCCGCCCGGACGCTCGTGTCGGCGGTCGTCGTGGGACTGAACACGAAGGCGCGATCGTTCGAGTACCCGTCGCCGTTCACGTCGCCGGACACCATGGGAGTGAACCGGTTGCCGGAACTCACCCGGATGAACGTCGAGACGTTGACGGCCCCCTTGATCGTCACCGACCCGCTGAGATCGAACTCGTGCGAGGGGCCGGAGTTGGACCACAGCAGGGCCAGCGGGTCGCCGGCAGTATTGTCGCCGAACCCGCGGTTCAGCTGGCGGGTATCGCGATACACGTAGGTGAGGGTCCACCCGATGTCGGAGCTGTAGCTCCGGGGTGAGATCCCGAACTGCAGTTCGTTGGTCGTGGACTGCAGGTCGGATACCGACTCGGTCACACGGGAGAACGCCGAGGAGACGCGCCCCGCGCCGGCGGCAATGGCCCCGGTGGACGGCACGATACTCGATGCCGGAACGAAGACCGGCCGATTGCCCTCATCGGCCAGCGTGAACTGTGGCACGTCAGCGAAGTTGAGATCGAGCGAGCCATGCTGGTCATAGTTGCGTGAATACGTGTAGGTCAGGTTGCCGGTGAAGAAGCTGGTCAGCAGCCCGCGCACCCCGATGTTGCCGCGCCAGCTGCGCTGGGTCTTGTAGGCGGGATCGAACAGCGCCACGTTCGGCGATGCGTTCGAGAACACGGTACCGGTCGTCCCGTCGGCGCAGCGGTCGGGGATCGACGCCGGGTTCTGCGCATACGCAGCCCAGTCGGGGGTCGGGACGGCGGCGCCCACGCAGGTGATCTGCTGCGCGGCGCTCGGCAACCCCGTCTGGTCGACCGCATTGGACACCAGCGTCGCCGTGGGGTTGTTTCGGAACTCGCCCACGCCGCCCGTGATCACGTAACGCGGCTGGCGGAAGGCGCCGCGGAATCCCTGGATCTCGGGCATCGTGCCCACCCGCCAGCTGAAGCCCAGCCGCGGACTGATCGTGAAGTCGTTGGGCACGTCGTTGTTCGGCATGCCGAATGTACTCTGCACCAGCGGGTTGAACAGCGGCGTGGTGCTGAACTTGCTGCCCTCGGCGCGGAAACCGTACTGGACCTGGAGCTCATCGACGGGCCGCCAGGCGTCGCCGATCGAGAAGGCCAGGGTCGCCACGTCGCCGGACCGCAGCGCGGGCACCAGCCGCCGGGTGAACGAGGCCGGCAGCCCCGCCTCGAGGTCGGCAAGCGAGTTGTAGGTGAACGTGCCGCGCGAGTTCGCGTTCTGGTTCTGGAGGAACCGGCTGAGCTGCAGGTCCTCGGTCAGCTTGATGCGGTGCGTGTTGTCGTCGGAGAACCAGGACGTCGCGTTCGATGCCTCCCACTGGTAGTTCGTGAGCTGCGAGGGATAACTGGAGTTGCCGCCGAACTGCAGCGTCGACACGCCCGAGCCACCATCCGCGAAATCCGACGTCACCAGCACCTGGGCGCCGGGAAGCAGCAGGTAGGCATTGGAGTTGTTGGTCGACGCCGACAGCGAGAGCGCCGTCTCGTCGAGGAAGCCCCAGCCGAAGTATCCCGCGTGATTGATCTGCACCGTGCCGGACTCCCGGGTCGTCTGGCCCCCGTGTGCCGGGACGGCGCTCGTGGAGAGCGACGCGGCGCCGGCGCGGTTCCAGGACCCGTTGAACAGCATGCCCCACGTGTCGGTGCCGGTGGGCGAGAAGCTGAGCTGGGTGAACAGCGCCCCCTGGTCGGTGAGCCGGTTCGACGGCACCCCCGCCACCGATGCCGGAATGCCGGCGGTCTGCATGTAGTTCAGCAGCTGGAGCACCGAGTCCTGCGAGATGCCGACCCGCTCGAGGGCCGACGCGTCGGTGTTGAGCAGCGTCTGGAGGTCACTGCTGCGCCGCCCCAGCTGGAAGGAGGTGTTGTAGAACATCTTGTTCCAGATGATCGGGCCGCTCACGGAGCCGCTGGCGATGACGTTCGTGTACTGCTGGCCGAGCGCCCGTGTGGTGGGATCGGCCCACTGCAGGTCGGGATTGTCGAACGTGACGTGCAGGTTGCGATTGATGTAGTTCGAACCGCCGAACGTGCGCGCCGTGATCTGTCCGCCGCTGAACCCGCCGCGCGACGGATCGAAGGTGGTGGTGGACAGCCGGGCCGATACCTGCACGTCCCGGGGCAGGGTGCCGCCGAAGGTGAGGCCGTTGAGCAGCACGCTGTTCTGGTCGGAGCCCAGGCCGAGCACGGAGAAGCCGGTCGTGCCGTCGGCGTTGCTGATCGCCGAGACCCCGGGGAGGTACGCGGCCATCGCCGACAGGTCGCCCATCGCATCGATCGGGATGCCGGCCGTGTTCAGCGACTGCTCCACGCCCCCGATGTCGGGTCCGTTCTCCCCGGCGACCGGTCGCTGGCGGTTGGCGTTCACGCGCACCGCCTGCAGTTGCGTTGGCGCCGCCTCCAGCTTGGCATTCGCCAGGATCACCGCGTCGTCGTCGTTCACCTTCTGCACTTCGAAGCTCTGCGGGATCATGCCGAGGGCGGTGAAGCTCATCATGTAGTCGCCGCCGCCGCCCGAGAACAGAATCGTGAACCGGCCGTCGGAGCCCGACTTCGAGGAGCGCGTCGTCTCGTCGCTCAGTGACTGCGCCGTGACGGTGACGTCGGCCACCGGCTTGCCGTTCGGGCCCGTGACACGGCCCCGAATGATGTCCACCGATCCGCCCTGCGCAGCCGCCGTGGACGCCGTGGACGCCGCGGCGGCGAGGGCGAGCATGGCGATGCAGAACGCAGTCTTCATGGGAACGTCCGGGTAACGATTGGGGGCGGGAGCGGGGTGCTCCCGTTCATCCCAACCGTACGCGGGGTCCGGGTGCCTCGTTGAGGCGCTGGCGGGGGGCAGATTGCCGTTAACGGACGGCGGCGGCCGGCGTCAAACCAAGACGGTCACCGTCCGGTTTGGGTCCCACCCTTCACGGTCTCCCGGGGGGACGGAGCGGCCGGCAGGAAGTCCTCGCCCGGGTTGATGTACTGGTCCAGCTCCACGCCGTGCTGCCGGTCGTGGAGCTGCCGGTAGCGGCCGTTGAGCGCCATCAGTTCCCGATGGCTGCCCCGCTCCAGGATCCGCCCTTCCTCGAGCACGAGAATCTGGTCGGCGCTCTCGATGGTCGACAGCCGGTGCGCGATCACGAACGTCGTGCGCCCGCGACGCAGCGACCGGAGCCCGTCACGGATCAGCGCCTCGCTCTCGCTGTCCAGACTCGACGTCGCTTCGTCGAGAATCAGAATGCGCGGATCGGCAAGGATCGCCCGGGCGATCGCCACCCGCTGGCGCTGCCCGCCGGACAGCTTCACGCCGCGCTCGCCGACCACGGTGTCGTACCCGTGCTCGAACCGGTCCACGAATTCGTCCACGTGCGCGACGCGGCCTACGCGCCGGATCTCCTCGTCGCCAGCGCTCGGGCTCGCGAAGGTGATGTTCTCCCGGATCGTCCCGTCGAACAGGAAGTTGTCCTGCATCACGACACCGAGCTGGGCGCGGTAGTCGTGCAGCTTCAGGGTAGCCAGATCGCGCCCGTCGATGAGGATGCGGCCCTCCTGCGGCTGGTAGAACGCCTGCACCAGCCCGATCAGCGTGCTCTTGCCCGAGCCGCTGGACCCCACCAGCGCGACCGTCGAGCCCGCGGCCGCCCGGAAGCTCACGTCCCGCAGCACCGGCACGTCCTTCTCGTACTCGAACGAGACATGCTGAAATTCCACGTCGCCGACGATGTCGTCCACGACGTCGCGCCGGGACTCGTCCGCATCCTCGGTCGGCGTGTTCATGATGTCCCGGATCCGGTCCAGGCCGGCGAACGCCTCCGAGATCTGGGTGCCGATCGACGCGATCTGCACGAGGGGCGCCGCCACCAGGCCCACCAGGTACACGTACAGGAACAGATCGCCCAGCGTCATCCGGTGCTCGATGACGTCGCGCCCGGCGATCACCATTACCAGCACGCCGATGACGCCGCTGATCACGGTCGTGCCGGAGCTCACGGCCGAGGTCCCGGTGATCGTCTGGGCGATGTTTCGGAGCAGCTTGTGCACGCCCTGCGTGAACAGCTTCCGCTCCCGGCGCTCCGCCACGTACAGCTTCACCACCCGGATGCCGCCCACCGACTCGGCCAGCCGCCCCGTCACGTCGGCGTTGATCGCCCCCCGCTCGCGAAATAGTGGCCGCAGCTTCCGGAATGCAAACGCCATCATTCCGCCGAAGACCAGCAGGACGACCGCCGTCATCGTCGTGAGCTGCCAGTTGAGCACGAACAGCACACTCACCGCGATGAGTGCCGTCATCAGGCCGCCCAGGAGCTGGATGATCCCCGTGCCCACCACGTTGCGCACGCCCTCGGCGTCGGTCATCACGCGCGAGATCACGATCCCGGTCTTCGTGGAATCGAAATACGACGTCGGCAGCCGCAGCACGTGTTCCTGCACGCGCCGGCGCATGTTGGTGATCGCACGCTGTCCGGCGATGCTCACCACCTGCGACAGCAGGAACGACGTGACCGCCTGAACGAGCGTGGCTCCCGCCACGCCGAGCGCGAGCGGGATGAGCAGGCCGGGCCGGTTCTTTCCGATGACGGTGTCGATGAGAAACTTCGAGCTGAACGGCAGCACGAACCCCGACAGCCGGCTCACCACCATCAATGACAGGCCGATGGCCAGCGACCGGCGATGCTCGCCGATCAACTCGCGCGCTTCACGCCAGGCACGTTTGGGGTCCAGGGGCTTGCGGGTCGCGGAGGCGCCGGCGGCGGCGGACGCACCGGCGCGGACCCGGCGCCCACCACCCTCGGCGTGGCGGCCGGGAAGTCGGGGGATGGTCACCCCCCAAGATAGCAGGCGAAGGAACCGGCCACCCGCCCGCCGGCGGCGCTGTGGATGGCGGACGGGGTATACCCTAGCTTCAGCCGACCACTCCCGACTCCCGACACCCCGGATCCGATGCCGTCGTCCGAGCCCGCCAGCTCCGCCACCCCGAACCAACCCTCGACGCGGTACGCGTGGTACGTCGTCGGCGTCCTGACCCTGGCCAACCTCGGCGGCTGGGTGGACCGGATGATCCTCAGCCTGCTGGTCGTTCCCATCCGGCGCGACCTCGGCATCTCCGACACCCAGATGAGCCTGCTCATGGGGCTCGCCTTCTCCGTCTTCTATACGGTGCTCGGCCTCCCCATCGGGTGGGCCGCCGACCGGTGGAACCGCCGGACGATCATGGGGTGGGGGGTGGCGCTGTGGAGCGTCATGACGGCGGCGTGCGGCCTGGCCGGATCCTACGGGCGGCTGCTCCTGACGCGGGTCGGCGTCGGGGTCGGCGAGGCCACGCTGCAGCCCGCCGTGACCTCGTTCATCCCCGACTACTTTCCCGCTGAGCGGCTGGGCTCGGCGATGAGCGTGTACTCGCTGGGCACGTTCGTCGGATCGGGGCTCGCCTACGTGATCGGGGGGGCGGTGATCGGCCTCCTGGAGGCACGGCGGCGGCTGGTGCTCCCCGTCGTCGGATCCGTGCATCCCTGGCAGATCGCGTTCTTCGTGGTCGGGACGCCCGGACTCGTCGTCGCGCTGCTCCTCTTCTTCACCGTCCGGGAGCCCCCGCGGACGGCGGCGGCGCGCGGGGCGGGCACCGCCGAGCTGTTCGCGTACGTGCGGCGGAACCTGCGGAGCTTCGGGTGCACGAGCCTCGGGTTCTCGCTCTCGGCGATGGTGAACTTCGGCATCGCCGCCTGGCTGGCCACGTTCCTGATCCGCCGCTACGGCTGGACCGCCGCGCGCGCCGGCACGGTGCAGGGTGTGCTGACGATGACCGTCGGCGTGCTCGGGGTGCTGGCCGGCGGCTGGACGGCGGACCGGTACGCCCGCCGCGGCCGCACCGACGGGCCGCTGCGCGTGGGCGTGATCGGGGCGGTCGGGATGCTCGTGTCGGCGACGGCGTATCCGCTGATGCCCGGCGCCTGGCAGGCCGTGGCCTGGCTCGTGCCGGTGAACTTCTTCGCCGCCTTCCCCTGGGGAGCGGCCAACGCGGCGGCGGCCGAGATGGTCCCGGCGCGGATGCGCGCGCAGGGCGCCGCCGTGTTCTTCTTCGTGCTGAGCCTCGTCTCGTCCACGCTGGGCCCGACGCTCGTCGCCGTGATCACGGACTACGTGTTCCACGCCGATGCCGCGATCGGCTATTCGCTGGCCATCGCCAACGTGCTGGGCATGGTGACGGCGATCGTCGTGCTCGTGTACGGCATGCCGGCGTACCGGCGGACGATCGCCGAGCGCGACGGCTGATCCGGTAGGAGGCCGGCGCGCGCCATGCCGTTCCGGCCTACATGCGGCGCACCGTGAACATGTAGCCGAGCGCGATCGTGATCCCGCGGTTCTTGATCGTGGGGACGGGACCCACCGTCGTGCCCGAGGTCGAGATGAGGTTGGTGAGGCCGTCGAGGTACCGCGCGTCCATCATGAACGTCCGACCGTTGCCGACCGCGTAGTCGAAGCCGGCCCCCACCGTGAGCCCCACGTCCACGCTGGTGATCGAGGAGCCGCCGAGCGTGCTGTTGCAGTCGGTGCTGGCCCCGATGACCGAGACCGTGCAGCCGGACTCGAAGGCGGTCTGCTCGCCGGCGGTGACGTACGGGGAGAAGCGGGCCTGCGGGTCGGCGAACCGGAACCCGAGCACGAGCGGGAGCTCGACGTAGTTGACGCTGATCGTGCCCGTCACGGTCGTGGCGCCGTTGCTCGCCTGGACCTTGGTGCCGCGGCCGGAATAGAAGCCGCCGATGCGGAGAAACACCGCCGAGCTCAGCGCGCGCTGCAGCTGCAGGCCCACGGTCGCCGCGGTGAGCGTCGGGTAGGTGAAGCCGGGGGGGCCGCCGGTCACGGAGACGGTCGAGAGGTTGGCGCCGACCCAGGGGCCGAGCATGACGTCGCCCTTCTTGATCTGGGCCTGGGCCGGTGCGGCGGCGATTGCGGCGCTGACGACCACCACCACTGCTGCGCGTGCGAGTTTCATCGTCGGCTCCCTGACGGAGGGATGACGGCACGTGCGGGAGGGACGTTGGCAGACGGATTTGCCAACGTACGGCTCCCGGGACGCGGTGGCAACGATGGAGTGGGGGGCGGGGCGCCGGCGCTCCGGCGCCCCGGCCGATCAGGCCATCCGGATCCACTTGATGAGTTCGGGCAGCGACGGGCGCTTCCCGTACATCAGCAGCCCCACCCGGTAGATGCGCGCCGACACCCAGATCGCGCCGTAGCAGGCGACGGCCAGCCCGGCGAGGGTGGCCGTCAACTCGGGCCACGATATCGGCACCAACGTCATCCGCATCGGCATGATGATGGGCGACGAAATCGGGATCCACGACACGACTCTCGCCAGCGTGCTGGAGGGGTTGGCGAGCACAGCGGGCATGAACACGATGGCCGTGATGAGCGGCAGCATCACTGGCCACTGAGCCTGCTGCACGTCCTCCTGGTTGCTCACCATCGCGCCCACGGCGGCAAACAGCGACGTGTAGAACATGAAGCCGAGGACAAAGAAGAGAAGGAGCGCCACGGCGGCGCCCGCAGAGAGAGTCGGCAACTGGACATGGCTCGCCGCGGCGGAGGCGGAGGCGCCGGCGCCGGTGAGTCCGACAATCGGGGCGGCGTAGGCGATCAGCACGACCGAAGACACGACCCACACCGCCACCTGCGTCAGCGCTACCGCCCCGACGCCGAGAATCTTTCCGGCGAGCAGGATGTCGGGCTTCACACTCGACACGACCACCTCGGCCACGCGGGTCGTCTTTTCTTCGAGCACCCCGCGCAGCATGTTCTGCCCGTAGAGCGCGATCATGATGTACAGCACGAATGCGATCGCATAGCCGAAGATGATACTCGCCATCCCACCGCCCGACTGGAGCCCCTTGTTGGTGATCTTGTCGGTTCTGAGGTCGAACTTGACGCCGGTGAGCTTGGCCACGGTGTCGGGGTTGATGCCGGCATGCTCGAGGCGCACGTCGAGCACGGTGCGTTGTATTGTGGACTTCAGCGTGCTGATATCGGTGAGCGTGGTCGCATTGCGGCCGGCATAGCGCGCGCTACCCCCGAGGAGCGCACTATCGTCGAGCACGAGGTAGCCCAGCACCTCGTGGTGCACCACGGCCTGGGTGGCGCTGTCGGTCGCGGCCCGCAAGTGCGCCGGGGTGACCGCCTCCACGCGCGGCCTGGGTCCCGTGGAGTCGACGGTGGCCAGCGCGTTGGCGACGCGTTGGCCGAGATCGGTTCCCGTGGCGTCCAGGACGAGCACGTTCGCCAGGTTCGAGGAGGCCTTGGTGCGTGCGGCGATCAGGCTGGGTCCGATGACGATCGCGGCCATGAAGATCGGCCCGAGCACCGTGGCGATGATGAACCACTTGGAGCGGACGCGCTCCAGATATTCGCGCTTGAAGACGACCAGGACTTTACGCATGGATTGGCGCCTCCGGCTCGGCGTTCATGGCACCGACCCGATCGAGGAAGATCTGGTTCAGGGACGGCTGGATCAGCTCGAACCGGCTCAGCCGGGCACCCCCCCGCACCACGCGCTGCAGCAGCTGCTGCGCGTCGGCGTTCGGGGCCAGCTCGATCTCGAAGTACTGGTTCTGGTCGTCGAACTTCGAGACCAGCGTGCGATCCTCCAGTACCGGAAGCACCACGCCGCGTCCGTCGCCGTCCAGGGCCAGCGCCACGTTGCGGATGCCGTGCTCCGCCTTCACGTCGGTTACCCGGCCGTCCAGCACCTTCTCGCCCCGCGCGATGATGCATACCGAATCGCAGATCCGCTCGGCGTTGTCCATCAGGTGCGTGCTGAAGATGACCGTCTTGCCGCGCTCGCGCAGCGTGATCACGGTGTCCTTCAGGGCCTGGGCATTGATCGGATCGAGTCCGCTGAACGGCTCGTCCAGAATCACGAGGTCGGGATCGTGGAGCAGCGTGCCGATGAACTGCACCTTCTGCTGCATGCCCCGCGACAGCTCGTCGACCTTCGCGGTGCCCCAGTCCCGCTCGGCGGTGCGCAACTCCAGGCGGTCGAGCCACTCGTCGATGCGGGTCTCGGCGGTGCGGCCGTCCACTCCCTTGAGCTCGGCGAGGAACCGCAGCACGCGGCGCACCTGCATCTTCTTGTACAGGCCGCGCTCTTCGGGCAGGTAGCCGATGCGGTCGAGCACGTGGCTGCCCCGCACGGGCTGGCCGAACACGGCGATCGAGCCTTCGTCGGGCTCGAGGATGTCGAGGATCATGCGGATGGTGGTGGTCTTGCCGGCGCCGTTGGGCCCGAGCAGGCCGTACACTGTTCCGTGCGGCACCTGGAGCGAGAAGTCGCGCACGGCGACGTGCTCCTCGTACCGCTTCACGACATGCGTGATGTCGATGGCGTAGTCAGACATGAGGTCGGGGAACGAGAGGGAGGAGCAACAGTCTTTCCATTATAGCGCGACGGGCCGCGGCGCGGCCATACTTATCGCTCATGCCGACCATACGGAACGCGTCATGTGAAAGGTTCAGTGCCGCCGTGACGGCGCCTGCCCACGGCGGAACGAGGGCCGCCCGGCGTGCCGCGGCTCGCTGAGCGCGGCCGCCGGGCACAGCGGGCGGCGACCGTGGCGA
>JBJKRG010000139.1:0-50988 GCA_046704805.1 Gemmatimonadaceae bacterium | reverse complement strand
TCCTCGGCTCGGACACCCTGGGGCCGGTGGGGATGCCGTCGTGGTCGCCCGACAGTCGATTCATCGTATGCGGCTGCGGTCCCGGCGGTCTGGTCATCGCGCCGTCCACCGGTGGCCCGGCGCGCCGGATCGCGTCGCCGTACTCCACCGCGGGATGGATCTTTCCTCAGTGGTCGGCGGATGGACGCACGGTGTACCATCTCTCGCCCGACTCGGTCGGTCACATCGCCAGGGTCGTGGCGGTCCCCGTGTCCGGCGCACCCCCGTGGGTGGCGGTGCGCTTCGACGATCCCGCACGCCCGTGGCATCGCTTCGGCTTCCGGCTCCGCAGGGGCCGCTTCTACTTCACGCTCGGCGATCGACAGAGCGACATCTGGGTGGCGAACGTGCGGGAGAACTGACGGCGCTGCCTCGGCGGGCAGTGGAATGGACGGGGCTCGCCGAAACTTCACGGATATGAAACCCGGGGATACCTTCCGGCCATGACGAGCCGTGCGAAGGCGGTCCTCGCGGTCCTCCTGGTGCTCCCGACGGGCGGCGCGCTCCGGGCCCGGATCGGCGGTGCGGCGACGTCCTGTGCCGCGACCCCGACGTCGTTGACGCCGGCGGACTGGCATGCGCCCTCGCTCGCGGCGCCGGCCGGTGCGTCGACAGGCGCGCTGCGACTCGTCCGCGACGTGCCGCTGCCCGGTCCGGCCAACCGCTTCGACTACCAGAGCATCGCCCCCGCCGCCCGCCGGCTCTACATCAGCCACATGGACGCCGGCCGGCTCGTCGTCTTCGATCTCGATTCGTCGAAGGTGATCGCGCAGGTTCCGGGCGTGGAGCGCGCCACGGGAGTGCTCGCCGTGTCGGCGGAGCACGCGGTGTACGTCTCCGCCCCCGGGCGGCACGAGGTCGCGGTCGTCGACGATCGCACGCTGAAGATCACGGCGCGCGTGGGTGGCATCCGCTTTCCGGATGGGATTGCCTACGCACCGGCGGAGCGGAAGGTGTTCGTGTCCGACGAATCGGGGCGCGCCGACGTGGTGATCGATGCTCGCACGAACACCAAACGCTCGACGATCGCGCTCGGCGGAGAGGCGGGGAACACGCACTACGATTCCGTATCGCACTGCATTCTCGTCGCCGTGCAGACCCGAGATCAACTGGTCGCCATCGATCCGACCACGGAGCGGATCGTGGAGCGATACGATCTGCCGGGGTCCGACGGCCCCCACGGCTTCACGCTGGACCAGGCGGGACGGCTCGCGTTCGTATCGAGCGAGGACAACGCCATCCTGCAGGTGGTGGATCTTCGGACCATGCGTGTGTTGAGCACGCACCGCGTGGGGGGCGAGCCCGATGTCCTGGCCTGGGATGCCGCATGGCGCCGGCTCTATCTGGGCTCGGAGGCCGGAGTCGTCAGCGAGTTCGTGGCCGATGGAGCCACGCTGCGTCTGGTCGGCGAGCTGCGCCTGCCGCACGCGCACACCGTTGCGGTGGATCCCCGCACGCATCTGGTGTACGTGCCGCTGCAGAACCTCGGTGGTCGGCCGGTGCTGCGCATCCTCCGCCCCGGCGGGGCCTCCAGCCGGTAGAGCACCGCGCGGTTCCAAAGGGACCGCTTCTGTCGGCGAACGTGACGTAACTCACACGATCGAATGCGCTCGTACTGCGCTACGCGCGGTTTGTGTCGTGCGACGCGAACGCGAGTCACGTTGAGCACGTTCGATCGTCCTTTTCACGCCTATGCTGCAGCTGAAGCTGAGAGCCCTCATCTTCCCCGAGGGCGTCCTGCTCGCCGCCGCTGTGGCGCTGGTCCATTGGGGCGCCGCTGCTCCCTCGGCGGCGCCCGTGGTGCGTGCTTTTCCAGTCGTCGTCCTGATTGCCGGCACCCTGCTGGCCTGGCGCTTCCGGCGCGGGCGGCTGGTGGTCGCGCTGGTGGCGTTGGCGCTCGCCGACCTCGCCCTGCTTCGACTGACGCCACTCGATCCCGGCCGCGCGCATGCTGGCCCGGCGGTGGTGCGCGCCGTGGCGATTCTGCTCCCCGTCACGTTCGCCGTGTTGTCGGTCGTCGACGAACGCAGCCTGCTCACAGCCGCCGGGTTGCGCCGCATGGCGGCGCTGGCCGTGCCGGCCGCACTGGTCATCGGCACGTGGGTCGTCTCGAACGCGTACCCGAAGCCCACGGCGCGCGCCATCAATGCGGCGTTCCTGCCGGGCCAGGCGCTAGCACGTTTGCCGCTCGGGCAGGCCGCCACGGTCGTCGCGGGGCTGGCGCTTGCCGTGCTCGTGTTCCGCGCGTTCTGGCACCCCGACTACGAGAGCCGCGGACTCCTGTGGGCGGCGGTCGCTGGCGTGATCGCCGCGAGCGCCGTCGCGACGGGCGGACACACGACGCTCTATCTCGCCGGCGGCGGACTCGTGCTCGTCGTGGCGAGTGTCGAGTCGGCCTACACCCTGGCGTATCACGACGAGCTCACCGGACTGCCGGGACGGCGCGCGCTGACCGACGCGCTCAAGGAGATGGGACGCACGTACACGATCGCCATGGTGGACGTCGATCGATTCAAGGGATTCAACGACGAATACGGGCACGGAGCGGGCGACCAGGTGCTCCGCCTGGTGGCCACGTGTCTGCGCAGCGTCGGTCCCGGGCGCGCCTTTCGCTACGGCGGTGAGGAGTTCGCCGTGCTGTTCCCCGGCAAAGGCGTCGTCGAGAGCGCACCGAGTCTGGAACGACTGCGCCGGTCCGTCGCCGAGGCGGCGTTCATGGTTCGCGGCCCGGGGCGTCCGAAGCGCAAGCCGAAGACGCCACGCCGGGTGTCCGGAGGTGCGCGGCGCGTGGTCGTCACCGTGAGCATCGGCGCCGCCGAAGCGACCGATTCCACTTCGTCCTCCGACGTTCTCAAATCCGCGGACCAGGCGCTCTATCGCGCCAAGCGGCGCGGGCGGAACCGCGTGGATTGGTGAGGGCGGGGCCGGCCGCGTCGGCCGGTCCCTCGCATCACTGCCCGGAGGGGGACCGGGCGGTGAATGGCGCCGGCGCTACCAGCGCTTCAGCTGCGTGATCTGAATGAGGTTGCCGCAGGTGTCGTCGAGTCTGGCCATGCTTCCCCACGGCGCGTCGGTTGGCGGCGTTACGAACGTGGCGCCGCGCGCCTTCATGCGGTCGTGGTCGCCCTTCACGTCGTCGCTGTAGAACTGCGCGGCCGCCTGGTCCTGCTGGAACATCGCCTGCTGGTACGCCTTCGCCGCGGGGTTGTCGTTCAGCGCGAGCTGCAGCTCCGTACCGTCCGGCTCCTCGGGCGACGCCACCGTGAGCCAGCGGTACGGCCCTTGGCTGACGTCGGCCTTCTTCACGAAGCCCAGCACCTCGGTGTAGAAGCGCAGCGCCTTCTCCAGGTCGTCGACGTACACGCTCGTGAGTTTGATCCTCATCGTTGCTCCTCGGTTGTCGAATTTATGGGAGTACCGCGGCACCCCGTTTTCATCTCACCGCCTGCTTCACGAGCGCAGTGATCCTCGCTTCTTCGGCGGCGGTGAGCTTCATCAACGCGTAGGCGGACGGCCACATGGCGCCCTCGTCCAGGTTCGCCTTGTCGCTGAAGCCGAGCGTTGCGTACCGCGTCTTGAATTTCCGCGCGTCCTGGAAGAAGCAGATGACCTTGCCGTCCTTCGCGTAGGCGGGCATCCCGTACCAGGTTCGCGGCACCAGGTCCGGCGCGGCGGCCGTGACGATGGCGTGGATCTTCTTTGCCATGGTGCGGTCCGGCTCCGCCATCGCGGCGATCTTCGCGAGCACCTCGCGCTCCCCATCCTCCTTGTCCGCCGGCGAGCTCGCGCGAGACGCCGTCTTCAGCTCCCGGGTGCGCTCCCGCATCGCGGCGCGCTCTTCGGCGGTGAAACTGCGGGACTTCTCCCCTCTGGCTGCGGTGCGTTTGGCGGATTTGGTCGCTGCCTTCTTCGCCGGCGTCATTCGTGCACTCCTGCCGGACGTGCGGCCCGCGATTCCCCCTGCAATGACATCGTCATCTCCGAATCGTTCGTGTGTGTGCGGCTCATGACTGCAGTGCCCTGCGTTCGAGCACGTCCTGCAATGCCTCGAGCATGTGGTCCCATCCCTGCTCGGCGCCCTTGAACGCCCGTCGACTCCATGGCTCCGAAACCTCGAAGCCGCTCTGCTCGAAGAACAGCCGGGTGCCGTCGCCGTCGGGCTCCAGGCGATAGCTCACTCGCGTGTCGATGCCGGCGGCCACCCACGAATAGACGAGACGCGACGGGGCGTCGCACTGCAAGACCTCACACTGGATCACGCCGTCGAAACGCGGATTGGGCGTGGGCGGAACACGGAGTGTGAACGTGAAGCGGTGCCCGACCCGGGGCTCGAAGTCGTTCGGCATGAGCCAGTCGGCCAGGGCCTCGGTCTCGGTGAGGGCACGCCACACGTCGTGCGGGGGGTGGGGCAGGTACAGTTCCCGTCTGAGGCTCTTGGTCATCGCTTGCTCGTCTTCGCCAGGTGGGCACGCAATTTCTGAAAGTGATCGTCCCAGAAGCGCTCGTAGTGCGCGATCCAGTCCCGGACCACGACCAGGCGGTCGGGCGCCAGCCGGTAGCGGCGCTCGCGGCCGTGGCGCGCCTCGGTCACCAGGCCGGCGTCCAGGAGGACCCGGAGATGCTGGGAAACCGCCGGGCGGCTCATGTCGAATTCTCCGGCCAGGGCATTGACCGGCCGGTCGCCGTCGGCCAGCAGGTCGAGCATGCGCCGACGGGCCGGATGGCTGATGGCGCCGAAGATGGCGCTTGCATGCTCAGTGATCTGCAGCATGCACGATAATAGGTAAGCGATAGCTTACCTGTCAATATCCGGGGCCATCACCCCAGTCCTAATCCCTGCCGCCCGCCCCCGGACCCTTGTACACCACCCCTCCCTTCATCACGAACTGCACGTGCTGCACCGCCGTGATGTCCTCCAGCGGATTCCCAGGCACCGCGATCACGTCCGCGTAATATCCGGGCTTCAGCTGGCCGACCTCGTTCTCCCACGTCAGAATGCGCGGGTCGTTCAGATAATCGGCCTGAAGCACGGCGAGCGGCGTCATCCCGTATTTCGCCATCAGCACGAACTCCTCGGCCTGCGTGCCGTGCGGGAACGGGCCGACATCCGACCCCACGGCCATCGGAACGCCCGCCGCCACCTGCCGTTTGAACTCGTGGATCTTGTAGTCCAGCATCGCGTGCTCGCGCGCCCCCGCTGCCGGACTCGGCGCGTGGTCCGCGAAGTACTCGAACACCGTGAACGTCGGCACGGCGGGGATGTCCTTCTCCTTCATCAACTCCATCGTCCGGTCGCTGAGCTGCGTCGCGTGATCGATGGACGCCACGCCGGCCTCCACGGCGAACCGTGCCGCCGGCTCACCCTGGCAGTGCACGCCCACGTTGGTGTTCAGCCGGTCCGCCTCGGCGACGGCTGCCTTGAGCTGCGCCTCCGTGTACTGGTACGGCGTGTGAAAATTCCAGAACTGCGGATCGTCCGTCTGCGCGCCGAGCCCGAGCTGCGCGCAGACCGGGTTGCCCAGGCACGGCGCCGAGCCGTCCGGCACCATCTCGTCACGCCCGGTCTCGTAGATCTTCACGAAGCTCGATCCTTCCTTGTGCTGCTTACGGATCGTCTCGATGAGCTGCTCGGTGTCGTTCGCGTAGTCGGCATTTCCGAGCACGTGCTGCGCCGGGTTGAAGCCGATGGCGTCCTCGTGCCCTCCCAGAATCGAGATCGCCATGCCACTGGTGCGGAGCCGCGGTCCCGGAATCAGCCCCCGATCGATGGAGTTGCGCACGGCGGCGTCGGCCGGGCCGGCGCCTTCGGTTCCCATGTCGCGCTCGGAGGTGAAACCCGCCATCAGGTCGGCCTTCGCCGCCAGCGTCGCCTGGATCGTGCGCTGCGGCGCCGACTCGTCGACCGTCTGCATGCCCTCCGACGGCGGTGCCGGATGCAGGAAGAGGTGCACGTGAGCGTCGATCAGACCCGGCATCAGCGTCCGGTCGCCCAGGTCGATCACCTGCGCGCCGGCCGGGTGCGGCACCGACGTGCCGACGGCCCGGATGCGGCCTCCTTCTACGAGCACCTCGCCGGGGCTGATGATCTTGCCCGGTTCCACCTCGAAAAGGCGCGCGGCATGCAGCACGATCGGCGGCGCGTTCGTGGCGGCCTGAGGCCGATTGGCCTGCGCATGTGCGGCCGCAGGCGCGGCACCGAGCAGCAGGACGGCCGCAGTCAGCGTAGCAACGTTCTTCATCGAACCCTCCAGGCGGAACTCCCGAATGGCGGACGAATCGTGCGTGTCGGAGCCCGGGGCGGAGTGGGCACACCGGCCGTCCGCCGTCAGACGAGGGATTATACCCGCCGCGACCGCGGCGGCAATGTCCGGTCTCGTCTCGTGCCCCGGCACAAAGAAGCCTGAGTGCCGGTAGCCGCGCTTTCCCGTGGGATCGATATTCCCCGAATCGTGAACGGCGATCCGGTGTATCCCGCCTCCTCTCCCGGGTTCGGTTTCGGGAAGTCCGAAGCCTGCATGCACCGCGCCGGATGGTGCCGGCGATGACACGGTGGGCCTGGGTCATCGATCAGACTCGGTGCATCGGCTGCCACGCCTGCACCACCGCGTGCAAGTCGGAGAACGAGGTTCCCGTCGGCGTCTTCCGCACCTGGGTGAAGAACGTCGAGGTGGGCACCTTCCCCGAGGTGAAGCGCCATTTCGCGGTGCTGCGGTGCAACCACTGTGCCGAGCCGCCGTGCGTGGACGTCTGTCCGGTGACGGCCATGTACCAACGGCCGGACGGCCTCGTCGACTTCGACCACGACGCCTGCATCGGCTGCAAGGCGTGCATGCAGGCGTGCCCGTACGACGCGATCTACATGGATCCGGAGTCGAACACCGCCGCCAAGTGCAATTTCTGCTCGCACCGTGTGGACGAGGGACTGCTTCCGGCGTGCGTCGTCGTGTGCCCCGAGGAGGCGCTCCTGTTCGGCGACCTTGACGATCCGACGAGCCGGGTGAGCCGGGCGGTCGCCGAGCGTGACACGGCGGTCCGGCGGCCTGAACAGGGCACGCGGCCGCAGGCGTACTACGTCGGCGCACACCCGGCGACGCTCGATCCGCTCGCCGCACGCCACGACGCGGCGTACATGTGGTCGGAGCGGGGCGCGGACGATCACCGCGAGCTGGTTCCGCTCATGCGACGCGGGGCCGCGCAGCCGGCGGCGCGGGTGGCCTACGACGTGCCGCGACAGCGCGCGTGGGGATGGCGAGTGTCGTCGTACATCTGGACCAAGGGCGTCGCAGCCGGGCTCGGAGCACTGGCGGCGGTCTGGCATCTCGCCGGTCGCACCGGCGGCACGCTCGCCGCGCCGATCGCCGCGCTCCTCTTCCTCGGCGTCACCGCGGCACTGCTCGTGGCGGACCTCAAGCGGCCCGAGCGCTTCTGGACGATTCTCACGCGGCCGCAGTGGAAGAGCTGGCTGGCCCGCGGGGCGGTCATCATCTCCGCGTATGCGGCATCGCTCGTCGCCTGGATCGTGCTCGCCTTCGTGGGAGCTGGCGGTCCGCTCACCGCGCTCGCGCCGGTAGTGATCGTGCTGGCAGCTCTCACGGCGGGGTACACGGCTCGGCTCCTCGGCCAGTGCGAGGGACGCGACCTGTGGCAGACGAGGCTCCTGCTGCCACACCTGCTGTTCCATGCGCTCGGTTCCGGCGCGGCCGTGCTGGTGATCATCGCCGTCCTGCGCGGCGCACCCGTGGATCCACTGCTCCGTGGTCTGTTCGTGGCCGGCGTGGCCGGTGCCGGCGCGCTCGCGCTGGCCGACGCCTTCGGCCGGCACCCCACGGCGAACGGCACCGCGGCGGCGCACGCGCTCACGCGCGGGGCGCAGGCACCACTCTTCTGGGCGGCGATGGGGGCGGGCGTTTTGCTTCCGTTGCTGCTCGCGTTCGCCGGAACGGCGGGTGCCACGGCCGCCGCGGTGCTCGCCCTGACCGGCTGGTGGCTGCACGGCCACTCGTTCGTGCTGGCGGGGCAGGGGCCACCGATCTCATGAGATTCGTCCGATGACCACACGCAGCCTGCATCCGGCCGACGACGGCAACATGCAGCAGGGCTTCTCGGCCTTTCCGCCGGCCGACCGCTGGGACGACTGGGTCGAGCGCGACCGCCACTACCGGCTCGTGCCCACCACCTGCTTCAACTGCGAAGCGGCGTGCGGGCTGCTGGCATATGTGGACCGGGAGACCGGCGAGATCCGGAAGTTCGAGGGGAATCCGTACCATCCGGGAAGCCGCGGGCGGAACTGCGCCAAGGGTCCTGCCACGCTCAACCAGGTGCTCGATCCCGAGCGCATCCTCTACCCGATGCGCCGTGTTGGCGCGCGGGGCGAGGGCGGATGGGAGCGCGTCACCTGGGACGAGGCGCTCGACGATCTCGCCGGGCGGATCCGCGCGGGCATCGCGCGCGGCGACCCGAACAGGGTGATGTACCACGTGGGCCGGCCGGGAGAGGACGGGTACACCGAGCGGGTGCTCGCGGCCTGGGGCGTGGACGGGCACAACAGCCACACCAACATCTGCTCGTCGGGCGCGCGCGCCGGATATGCGTTCTGGATGGGGATGGACCGGCCGGCGCCGGATTACGCGAACGCGCAGTGCATCCTGCTCATCTCGGCGCATCTGGAGAGCGGACACTACTTCAACCCTCACGCGCAGCGGATCATCGAGGCGAAACAGCGGGGCGCGACGATCATCGTGATGGACCCGCGGCTGTCGAATACGGCCACGCACGCCGACCACTGGCTCCCGACGCATCCGGGAACGGAACCCACCGTGCTGCTGGCGATCGCGAACGTGCTGATCCGCGAGGAACTCTACGACTGGGAGTTCGTGCGGCGGTGGGTGAACTGGGAGGAGTATCTGCAGGCGGTTCACCCCGCCGAGCCGGCGACGTTCGCGCGGTTCGCCACGGAGCTGGAGCACCTGTACGGCGGGTACACCCCCGAGCGGGCCGAGCGCGAGACGGGCGTGCCGGCGGCGACGATCGTCGAGGTGGCGCACGCGATCGCCCGGGCCGGCCCGGCGTTCAGCGCGCACAACTGGCGCGCCGCGGCGGCGGGCAACCTCGGCGGGTGGATGACCGCACGCTGCCTCTTCTTCCTCAACGTGCTCACGGGCAGCGTCGGCACGCCGGGCGGAACGGTGCCGAACACGTGGGCCAAGTTCGTGCCGGCGCCGCACGCCGTGCCGCCGCATCCGCGAGCGTGGAACGAGCTGACGTGGCCGTCCGAGTACCCGCTGTCGTTCTTCGAGATGAGCTTCCTGCTGCCGCACTTCCTGAAGGAGGGGCGCGGCTCGCTCGACGTGTACTTCACGCGGGTCTACAACCCCGTGTGGACGAATCCGGACGGCTTCACCTGGATCGAGGTGCTGCGCGACGAGTCGCTGATCGGGCGGCACGCGGCACTCACGCCGGTCTGGAGCGAGACGGCGTGGTTCGCCGACTACGTGCTGCCGGTCGGGCTCGGCAGTGAGCGGCACGATCTGGCGAGCTTCGAAACGCACGCGGGCAGCTGGATCGGATTCCGGCAGCCCGTGGGACGCGTGGCCGCGGAGCGCGACGGGACCCCGGTGTCCGACACGCGCGACACGAATCCGGGCGAGGTGTGGGAGGAGAACGAGTTCTGGATCGAGCTGTCCTGGCGGATCGATCCCGACGGATCGATGGGCATTCGCCGCCACTTCGAGTCGCCGTACCGGCCCGGGGAGAAGCTGCGCGTCGACGAGTACTATCGGTGGATCTTCGAGCACTCGGTGCCCGGCCTGCCGGAGGCGGCGGCAGCCCAGGGGCTGTCTCCGCTCGAGTACATGCGAACGTACGGGTCGTTCGCCCTGCCCGAGGGGGCGTACGCGCGGCACGAGGACGAGGTCGACGCCGACGAGATGGCGGGCGCCGCGGTGGACGAAGCCACGAAGCGGGTGTTCACGGCGAGTCCGCTGGCGCCGTCGCCGAACATCGCGCCGATGCCGGCGCCGCCGCGGGATGCCCAGGGGCGGCGCGCGGTGGGTGTGATGGTGGACGGCGTGGCGCGGCGCGGGTTCCCGACGCCGTCGGGGAAGCTCGAGTTCTATTCGTCGACGCTGGCGGCGTGGGGTTGGCCGGAGCTCGCGGTCCCGACGGTCATCGAGAGCCACGTGGCGCCGACCGCGCTCGACGTCGCAGCCGGGGAGATGGTGCTCGTGCCGACCTTCCGCCTGCCGGTGCTGATCCATACGCGATCGGGAAACGCCAAATGGCTGAACGAGATCGCGCACGCGAACCCGCTCTGGATCCATACGTCGGACGCGCAGCGGCTCGGGATCGCGCTGGGGGATCTGGTGCGCGTGTCCACGGCGATCGGCCATTTCGTGGTGCCGGCGTGGGTGACCGAGGGGATTCGCCCGGGGGTGGTGGCGTGCTCCCACCACATGGGACGGTGGCGGACCGGCGAGGGGAGCGGCGTCGACCGGTGGAGCTCCGCGCTCGTGACCCTGCAGCAGCAGGACGGGCGGTGGCGCATGCGGCGCGTGCAGGGGGTGAAGCCGTTCACCAGCCGGGACGGCGATTCGGGGCGGGTGTGGTGGCACAGCGCGGGAGTGCACCAGAACCTCGTATTTCCGGTGCACCCCGATCCGGTGAGCGGCGCGCACGCGTGGCACCAGAAGGTGCGCGTGACGAGAGCGGAACCGGGAGATCGCGAGGGGGATCTCGAGGTCGACACGGCGAAGAGCCACGCGATCTATAAGGAGTGGCTGGCCATGGCGCGGCCGGCGCCGGGGCCGGGCGGGATGCGGCGGCCGTACTGGCTGCTCCGGCCGCTGCGACCGACGGAAGACGCGTATCGGATGGACGACGGGACCGCGGGCGCGGGGCACCGTTGAGCGTTACCGGAAGCCGGCACCCCGCCGGAGGTAAACGGGTGCTTGCCGGGCCGCTGCCGAGGCTACATCATGCGGGGCGTCGAAGTGCAGCAACGACCCCCACCGGCTCGACGCGAAACTCAGCTCCGGAACCCGGCACACCGCCCGATGCACCGGCCCGACGCCCACTACGGTGAGACCGAATCATGCCCGAAATCGCCCGCTACCACCCGATCATCGTCCACTTCGTCATCGCGCTCGCCATGGTGGGCATCGCGCTGCGCTGGTTCTCGCTCACCGGGAAGCTGCCCTTCACCCGTCCCGCCGCGGCCACGCTGCTGATTCTCGCCGGACTGGCGGGCATCCTGGCTGCCCAGTCGGGCGCTGAAGCGCACGAGCGCGTCGAGCAGATTCCGGGGGTCTCCGCACAGATGGAGGCGCACCAGGATGCGGGCGAGTGGGCCCGGGATGCGCTGATGGTCGTCGGCGCCTTCGAGATTCTGGGGTTGCTGCTGGTGAAGAACGACCGCTGGCGCCGGTACGCGGAGTACGGCTCGGCCGTGGTGTGCATCGCCGCCGCCGGTGCCGTGTACGTGGCCGGGGCACGGGGCGGTGACCTCGTCTACTCGTATGCCGGCGGCCCGGGGCTGCGCACCGGCGATACGGTGGACGTGCACCGTCTGCTCAACGCCGGGCTGTACGAGGAAGCCATGCTCGCGCGACGGAACCATCGAAGTGCCATGGCGGACTCCCTGATGAGCCAGCTCGAGCGGTTCAATCCGACCGATGTGAACATGAAGCTGGCGATGGCACAGTCGCTCCTGATCGATCGGAAGGACCCGCAGGCCGCGCTGGCGATGCTCGACAGCATCCCCGTTCCCGACTCGGCGCGCTTCCTCAAGCTGCGAATCGCCTTCGAGCGGGTGAACGCGTACACGGCGGCGGGAATGAAGGACTCGGCGAAAGCGGTGATGACGCGGCTGGTGGCCGCATTCCCGAACAACCGCCGGTTGAAGGAGCGGCTCCAGCGCATGAAGTGAGCCGACGCGGGGTCGTGGCGTCGGGAGGGGTGTCGAAGGCTCGGCGACCCGCTGCGGCCGGGAAAGCACCTACGAAATGTCGGGCGAACGCCGATGCTCTCCGCTCGCATATGTAGGTCTACTCCCTGACAGGGGGACCCGCCGATGCGACTGCTCAGCCATACCTTCAAGGCGCTGTCCGACGACGCCCGCCTGGAGATCCTCGCGCTGTTGTTCCGCCACGGCGAGCTGTGCGCCTGTGACGTGGAAGCCGTCCTTGGCGTGACGCACGCGGACGCCGCACATCAGTTGCGCTACCTGGTCGCCACCGGCCTGGTCCACAGTCGCAGCGATGGGCCGTGGATGCGCTATCGCATTGCCGACCACACGGGTCCGGAGCAACAGCTCGTGCTGGAAACCGTCCGGACCCTGCTCCCGGACGTGTTGGTGTTCGACACGGAGGAGCGCTACGCCCGATGGGTGACCGAGAAGTCGTGCTGCGGTCCGATCGTGCCCGGACACGCCGTGCGGTGACCTCGACCGCCCGGGTCGACGGTGGTATGTGAGTTCACTGGTTACGAGATCGTAGATCGCGGGCCTTGACAAGCCGACCCCGCTCCTTCTAGAATTCGCGCCCTGGGAGTCGCGTCCCGATGTTCACACGCCGCTGCACCGCCTGGGGGCGATGCCGGCCAACCCTGAAGCGCAGGCTGCCTCAGGCGAGCATCGGCGGCGCGATTTTGTTTTTCCGGACATGGCGCGATGGCCATGCCGCCAGCACCACCGACGTTCGATCCTGAGAATCCAACACGCTCCTATGACGCCATTGACCAACCTCCGACTGCATCGCGCACGGTTCGCCGGCAACCGCCGGTACGCCGGGAGCCGGGTCGCGTCCGTTGGCCGCGACGAGGGCGGCGTGCGCATTCCGCAGTCGCCGATGACGAATTCGAGCGCAGGAACCGCGAGGGACAGGCGAATGCCGTGAGGCACGCCCGACCTCCGGACCGGGGAGCGAGACCGACGCCCCACCTGCGCCACGTGCCAGGTGGGGCGTTCTGCATTTCCCGCCCGGCGCGATCTCGGGACGGACGCATTCCGCGTTGCTCGCTGATTGACAAGCGATGGTCTGGGGAATGGAAGCAGTACCAGCAGGACCGTGATCCGTCGGCGGCCGATTCGGCACGGGGCTCGGGTGGTTTGGAACGCGACTCCCACCACTCGGCACGCGCCCGTCGCCGTCTCGTGCCGGCGGCGGATCACGCTGGGGCCATGTCACGCGGGTCGTCTCGAATCGGTTATCTGCCAACTACCCGGCACGCCGGGGCCGAGTCGAACCCTTCATCCGCGCGACGCACGGTTCGGTGCGTATGGGCCTTTGCCGCGCACCGCCGGGATCCGTAGCTCAACGAGCATCACCAGAGCGCGGCACCGCCGCACGATCATCCCATGGGCCGAAAGCCGGGACCGTGTGGGCACACGATGCCGAGGTGCGGGTGCGAACCCCGCCGGCCCGGGCACCAACCACCACCACTCGACCAGAGGAGGGCGAGCGATGTTCGACTTCACGCAGCACGTTGCCACGCGCCTCCGGCGTCCCGTTTCGCCGCAGGCCGAGCCGATCCCCAACTCCACCCAGGAACCGAATTCGGCGGGGGGATACGCCTGGGCCGCGGGCCACTGGTCGCGGCTGGACCGATTCCTGATCCTCGGGTCTGAGGGGGGGACGTACTACATCCGCGAGCGCCCGCTCACGCGCGAGAATGCGAAGGCGGTCGAGGCATGCCTCGTCGAAGACGGGCTGCGCGTCGTGCGCCGGGCGGTCGAGGTCAGCACGAGCGGACGCGCCGCCAGGAACGACCCCGCGCTGTTCGTGCTCGCGATGGCGGCCGCGGCCGACGATCCAGCCACCCGGTCGGCGGCGCTCGCCGCACTCCCCGCGGTGGCCCGCACGGGAACCCACCTGTTCCACTGGCTGCAATACGTGACGGCGTTCCGCGGGTGGGGGCGCAGCGTGCGCTCGGCGGTGGCGCGCTGGTACACGCGGAAGCCGGCGCGCGCGCTGGCGCATCAACTCCTCAAGTACCAGAGGCGCGACGGGTGGTCGCACCGGGACGCCCTCCGGCTGGCGCACCCGAAGCCGGCGTCGGCCGATCAGGCGCTGCTCTTCCGCTATGCGGTCAGGGGATGGCGTGACGTCGTGGGTTCCACGCACGGTGACGTGGGAGAGCGTCTCGAGGCCATGCACGCGATGCGTGTGATGTCGCCGAAGGACGCGGCGCGGGTGATCCGCGTGTACGACCTCACGCGCGAGATGGTGCCGACCGAGCTGCTCGCGTTCCCCGTGGTCTGGGAGGCGCTGCTCGTCGGAATGCCGTTGATGGCGCTGGTGCGGAATCTCGGCGTCATGAGCCGGATCGGTCTGCTCGTCGACGGGGCCGATGCGACGACGGCCGTCGCTGCGCGCCTGCGGGACCGCGAGGCGCTGCGCCGCTCGCGGATACATCCGCTGGCGGTGCTCGCGGCACTCAAGACGTACGCGCAGGGGCGGGGGATGCGGGGAGCGGGACGCTGGACGCCCGCGGCGCGGGTGGTCGACGCGCTCGACGACGCGTTCTACGGATCGTTCGAGAATGTCGCGCCCACGGGGAGGCGGGTGATGCTGGCCCTGGACGTCTCGGGGTCGATGGGAGCCCCGGTGCACGGAATGCCGTATCTGTCGTGCCGGGAGGCCGCGGCCGCGATGGCGCTCGTCACCGCGGCGACGGAACCGAACCATCGGTTCGTAGCATTCGCCGCCGGGTCCCGCCGGCCGCGATCGTCGCGATTCGACAGCGGGCTCACGCCCCTGGCGATCTCTCCGCGCCAGCGGCTGGACGACGTGGCGCGCGCGACCGCCGATCTCCCCTTCGGAGCCACGGACTGTGCGCTTCCGATGCTGGAGGCGATGCGGCACGGATGGCCGGTGGATGCGTTCGTCGTATACACCGACAGCGAGACGTGGGCCGGGCCGGTGCATCCGGCGGATGCGCTCCGCCTGTACCGGGAGCGCACGGGAATCGCGGCGAAGCTGGTGGTCGTCGCGATGACGTCGAACGGGTTCAGCATCGCGGATCCGGACGACGCCGGCATGCTCGACGTGGTGGGATTCGACACGAGCACGCCGCAGGTCATCCGTGACTTCACGGGATAGGTGTGCGCGGCGATTCGCTGCGCCACCATCCCGGGAGTCGCGGCGGTGCCCTTCATGACGGCAAGCTCGAGCATTCCATTGGCCGTGCCGACCGGACGACGCGTATCTTCTGCAAAATCGGCGAGCCCCCCATGACGCGCGAGATCATCGACCTTCCGGAAGGGAGTGTGCACCATGAATTGGCTTCACGACCTCTCCTACCTGTTCGGCGCCGCGATGCTCACGAATGCCGTTCCGCACTTCGTCAGCGGCGTGGTCGGGCGCTGCTTTCAGAGCCCGTTTGCCAAGCCGCCGGGCAAAGGCCTTTCCTCCTCGACGGTGAACGTGCTCTGGGGCTTTGCGAACCTCGTTGGGGCCTATTTTCTCCTCGTCCGCGTGGGGTCCTTCGATCTCCGCGCCACGGACCAGATCGTCGCCGTTGGTATTGGCGTGCTGGCGATGGGCGTGAGCCTGGCGCAGACGTTCGGGCGGCTCCACGGCGGCAATACCCCTGCGGGGTGATGCGTAGCGGTCCTTTCTGGGAGTAGTGCCGACGGAATCGTGGTGCCCGCCGTCGTTCCCGGCCGACCCGGGGAACCCTATATTGGCGCACCCCCGCACGCGCCCTCCCCTTCCGTTCAGGGCCATGTTCAACGCCGTAGTCAGTTGCCGCCGGGCCTCCTCCCGGTTCTCGCCGGGCGCGCGCGCTCTCACCCGTGTCGTCGCCCTCGTGCTCCTGATCCTGCCAACGGTGCCGCAGGTGAGCGCAGCGCAGCGTGGTGCACTCGCGAATGCGCCGAAGGGCATTCAGATCGTGCTGCTCGGCACGAACGACGGGCCGCCCATCAACGTGAACCGATCGGAGCCGTCCACCGTGCTCATCGTGGATGGCCGCCGCTACCTGATCGATTGCGGCATCGGCACCATCCGGCGCCTGGCGCGCGCGCGGATTTCGTCCGCGTCCATCCGCACGATCTTCTTCACGCATCTGCACGTCGATCATGCGATGGGTCTCGCGGACCTCATCTCAAACGACTACTGGGTGCTGAGCCACGCCAGCACCGCGCCCACGATCGACATCTACGGCCCGCCGGAAACCGCCGCGTTGCTCGACGCCGCGCTCAAGTACGTCGCCATTCCGTACGGTATCTTTCAGGCAGAGGGCCTGCCGTGGACCGCCGATGCCGCGCACTTCACGGCGCACGAGTTCTCGCACGACGGCGTCGTCTTTCAGGACGACAAGATCCGGGTCGTGGCCGCCGAGAATACGCACTACGCGCTGATGCCCGAACAGTACCGGGCCCGGATGAAGTCGTTCGCCCTCCGGTTCGAGACGCCGTACGGCGTCATCGTGTTCACGGGCGATACCGGGCCGAGCGATGCCGTGACCACGCTGGCCCGGGGGGCGGACGTGCTGATCACGGAAGCCACCGTTGCCGACAGCACCCGCACGGCGAAGGGGATCGCGGCCGCGGGTGCGCGGAATCACTGGTCGGCCGATCGGACCAGGATCCTGGCGGGGCACTTCACCCGGGAGCATCTCGACGAGCAGGAGATCGGGCAGATGGCCACCAGGGCAGGGGTCAAAGCCGTCATCCTGCACCACTACTCTCCGCGAGACACGGCGGCGTACGCGGCGGGGGTGAAGAAGTATTACTCCGGTCCCGTGTTCGCCGGCGCCGACCTGCAGCGGTACTGCCTGGGCGGCAAGGGATCGGGGGCGGCCGCGCTTCATCCGTGCCAGTGACCGGGGGGCACGGCGCTACGGACGGTCGTGGTCACCTTCCCGGACCGCGCCGTCCGCGCTTCGGGGGTGGGCGCCGCCGCCCCTTCCGGAGATAGTCCACCAGCGCTCGCAGCGCCGGCGACGCCTGGCGTCGCTGCGGGTAGTACAGATAGAAGCCGGGGAACGGCGTCGAAAACTCCTCGAGAACTTCGACGAGATCCCCGCGCTCGACGTCGGCGCGTGCCTGTCCCTCGTAGGCCATCGTGATGCCGAGCCCGGCGCGCGCCAGGTGGATCATCAGCGCGGCATCGGTCGTCAGCACCCGCTCCCGAACGGCCACCGCGAAGTCCTTCCCCTTCTCGGTGAATTCCCAACGATAGGCCGGCTCGTCCGGAGTGCCGTGCCAGTTGATCACCTCGTGGTGCACGAGATCGCGGGGGTGCCGGGGTTTCGGATGTCGTTTGAAGTACGACGGCGCGCCCACGACCACGAGCCGTGTCTGCCCGGTGACGGGTACCGCGATCATGTCGCGGTCGATCACCTCGCCCAGCTGAATGCCGGCGTCGTAGCCGCCGGCCACGATGTCCCGGACGGCATTGCTCAGCGTCACGTCCAGGCGCACGGCGGGGTGTGCAGCGAGAAAACCGGCCAGCTCGGGACCGCGCAGGAAGTCCTCGGCGCCCGTGGCCACGACGATTCGCAACGTCCCACGCGGCTCGGTGCTCAGCTCACTCACCGCCGCCGCGGCCGTGCGCACCTCTTCGAGCGCCGGACGGACCGCCGAGTACAGCCGTTCTCCCGCCTCGGTGAGCCGGACGCTGCGCGTGGTGCGCTGGGCCAGCACGACGCCCAGCCGTTCCTCCAGTCTTCGCAGCGCCTGGCTCACCGCCGACGTGCTCACTCCCAGGCGCTCGCCGGCGCGGCGGAAGCTCTTCGCCTCCGCCACGGCGACCAGCACCGACATGGCGTTCAGGTCTTCGGTCATTATGAAGAAATACTTCACAGTTCGTTCACCGGCGTCAAGTAGATCAGCCGGTCGTCCGCCGTTTCATTTGAAGCCAGACGCTTGAACCGGGAGAGGAGACCATGGAGATCACACGAGTAGGCAGTCAGCCGTCCGCGAAGGGCCCCGCCGACTGGTTCACCGGATCGGTACGGGTGGATCCGCTCTTTCAGCGCGAGGCGCCGGCGCGCGTTGCCGGCGCGAACGTGACCTTCGAGCCGGGTGCGCGCACGGCGTGGCACACCCATCCGCTCGGCCAGACGCTGGTCGTGACGGCGGGGCTCGGGCTGGTGCAGCGCGAGGGCGGGCCCATCGAAGAGATCCGGCCGGGTGACGTGGTGCTGTTCGCGCCGGACGAGAAGCACTGGCACGGGGCCTCGCCGAAGGCGGGGATGACGCACATCGCGATCCAGGAAGCGCTGGACGGCAAGGCCGTCGACTGGATGGAGCACGTGACCGACGCGCAGTACAACGGCAACAACCGCTGAGGATCGACGACGCCATGAAAGCAACCATGATGTATGGCCCGCGCGACGTGCGGTTCGAGGACCGCCCGGACCCGACGATCGTCGAGCCGACCGACGCGATCATCCGCATCGCGAGCGCCTGCGTATGCGGCTCCGATCTCTGGCCCTACCGCGGGGCCAATCCGATCGACGAGCCGGTGTCGATGGGGCATGAGTACTGCGGCATCGTCGAAGAGGTCGGGAGCGGCGTGAAGTCGATCAGGAAAGGGCAGTTCGTGATCGGCTCCTTCTTTGCCTCCGACAACACCTGCCCGCATTGCGGCCACGGCTATCAGTCGTCGTGCGAACATCGGGAACTCGTGATCGGCGCGCAGGCGCCGTATCTCCGCGTCCCGCTCGCCGACGGCACGCTCGTCGCGACGCCGGACATTCCGGCGCCCGAGCTGATCCCGAGTCTGCTGGCGACGTCCGACGTGCTGGGCACCGGCTGGTTCGCGGCCGACGCGGCGAACGTGCAGCCCGGTTCGACGGTCGTCGTCGTGGGCGACGGCGCCGTGGGACTGCTCGCCGTGCTCTCGGCGCAGCAGCTGGGCGCGGGACGCATCATCGCGATGAGCCGGCACGCAAGCCGGCAGAAGCTGGCGCGGGAGTTCGGAGCCACCGACATCGTCGCCGAGCGCGGGGACGAGGGCGTGGCGAAGATCCGGGACCTGACGAACGGCGTCGGCGCCGACTCGGTGCTCGAGTGTGTGGGGACGCCCGGGGCGATGCAGCAGGCGCTCGACGCGACGCGGCCCGGAGGCTACACGAGCTACGTCGGCGTGCCGCACGGAGTGGAGATGAACATGGCCGATCTGTTCTACCGCCACGTGCATCTGCACGGCGGCCCGGCGCCGGTGCGCCGCTACCTGCCCGAGCTGATTGACCGCGTGTGGACGGGGAAGATGAACCCCGGCAGGGTGTTCGACCTCACGCTGCCGCTCGACCAGGTGGCCGAGGGGTACAAGGCGATGGACGAGCGGCGGGCAATCAAGACCCTGCTCAAGCCGTAGGGGTGCCCCATGGCTGAATGGACTCAGACGGAACTCTCGAAGATCGCCGGGGCGGACGATCTGCACATCGCACCGTTCCGCGAGGATGGGAAGACGTACGGCACGCCGACCTGGATCTGGTCGGTGGTCGTGGACGGCGCGCTCTACGTGCGCGCGTACAACGGGACGCGCTCGCGCTGGTACAAGGCCGCCATGCGGCAGCGGGCGGGGCGCATCTCGGTCGCCGGGATGACGAGAGAGGTTGCGTTCGAGCCCGTCGACGGTGCGATCAACGATCGGATCGACGAAGCCTACCGGACGAAGTACGCGGGCAGCGAATACCTGCCGCCGATGGTGGGCAAGCGCGCACGCGGAGCGACCGTGCGGGTGTCGCCGCGCGGATGAGATGGAACGCAACGCAATCAAGGAGTGAGCGCAGATGCCGCACGTAATCGTGAAGCTGTGGCCGGGGAAGTCGGAGCAGCAGAAGAAGCAGCTGGCGGAGAAGATCACCGCCGACGTCATGCACGTCCTGGGGTACGGCGAGGAGTCGGTCTCCGTCGCGATGGAGGAGGTGGACTCGAAGGACTGGTCGGCAAAGGTCTACCGGCCAGACATCGTCGAAGCTGGCGATCGTCTGTACAAGAAGCCCGGGTACCGGATGTGACGATGGTCCGCGATGTCCGCGCGTCGAACGCGGTGGTTCGCGCGGCGACCTCGGCGGATCTGCCCGCGCTCGGCCGGCTGGGCGCCATGCTCGTGCGCGTGCATCACGAGTTCGACCAGGCCCGGTTTATCGCCGCGTCCCCGGAGACCGAGGCGTTGTACGCGGAGTATCTGGGATCGCAGCTCGCCAACCCGGACGTGGTAATTCTCGTCGCCGAGTGGGCAGGGCAGGTGGCGGGCTACACGTACGCGGCGCTCGAGGGCTTCGATTACATGGCGCTGCGCGGACCTGCGGGCGTCGGGCACGATCTGATGGTCGATCCGGCGTACCGCGGCCGCGGCATCGGGCGGGCGCTGCTCGAGGCCACGCTGGCGGAGTTGCGGGCGAGGGGTGCGAGTCAGTTCGTGCTGTTCGCCGCCGAGCGGAACGACGCGGCGCAGCGGATGTTCGCGGCGGCGGGCTTCAGGCCGACGATGGTGGAGATGACGCGGGAGTTGCCGGAGGGCGACAGCTGAGGCTACGAGGCGCGGCCGTCGTCGCCGCTGGTCTCGCCGCGAATCCCCTCCCATCCCTCCTGCGCAATGATCGGCACCATCGCGAGCGCGGCCACGGGGTCGGCCCACCACCAGCCCGCGGCGGTGTTCAGCGCGACTCCCGCGAGCGCGATCAGCGACAGATATGCGCACAGTGACGTCTGGGCCGCCTCGCTCTCGAGGGCACGGCTGTTCAACCCGCGGGCCACGCGCCGCTTGGCGCGGGCCAGCAGCGGCATCACGACCACCGAGAGGGCGAGTATGACGACGCCCACGACGCTCCGCTCGGGCGCTTCGCGCAGCCAGAGGGAATGCAGACTGTCGACGGCGATATAGGTGGCCAGCGCCAGGAACGACGCACCCACGAGGCGATGGGTGGTCAGCTCCGCGTGCGCGCGGTGGTCCGTGTCGTGGTCCATGCGCAGCCGCCACTGCGCCGCGAGGCTCGCCGCCACCTCGATCACGCTGTCCGCGCCGAAGCCGACCAGGGCCACGCTGCCCGCGAGCAGGCCGACGATGAGCGAGGCCACGGCCTCGAACACGTTGTAGCCGATCGTGAGGTAGTTCAGCCGGAGGCCGCGGCGAATCAACGCCGCGCGCTCCGGGGGGCTTTCCGTCGGGACGGCCGTCATGAGTGGGAATCTACCGGTCCTTCGCTCGGCAAGCGCCACCGCGAGTGCAGGAGCAGGAACCGTCTCGGGCAGAACGGCAGCGGCTGGTTCCCAGGCATTCCGGACCCACGCCCTCACGCCGGCCTACCACGCCACCCCCACCCGCTCCATCCGACGCGACGAGCACGGGCCTTGCCGCCGATATGGGGAATCCTATATTGGCGCGATCGGGATCCGCGTCCCCCTGCCCCCTCCGGAGTGCGTCATGAGCACAATGGCAAGACACGTCGCGCTCGCGGCGGCGGCCGCCGCCGTCGTGGCCGCGTGCTACCGGGCGCCACCGGCAGTTACGCCGGCCGGAGATCTCGCCGGCCGGTACACGTTCGAGGAGAATCTCCCTGCGCCGTCCGTGGCGGGAAGCGAAACGGTTGCCGGGGAGCTGGAGATCCTGCCCGACTCCTCGGCGGCGGGCCAATCGGGCGCTCAGGGGCTGGGAATCCTGCCCGACTCGTTCACCGTCGATTCGCGGGAGGGCCCCTGCCGCCGGCCGAACTTCGCCCTGCCGAGCGACCCGACGGTCGTCGAATTCACGTGTCCCGATTTCTCGGTCCAGATCGATCGCCGACAGCCGCTGAGGAAAACGACGTATTCAGTGACACTCGTGGAGACCGTGCACCGGACCGAGTGCGTCCAGTACGGCTCGGACAAGGACGGGAACCGGATATGCGTCCAGACGAGCGATAGGATGGAACAGCAGAAAGTCGGCCGAACTGGCCCTTTGCACTTTCACTCCGTGCGGAACTGACACACTCCATTGCCCCACGCGTGGAACGGGACGTACGTTTTCACTCATGCGCTCGATCATCATTGGAGCCGTCTGCCTTGCCGGCGCGCTTGCCTGTCATGGCCAGCGGTCCGCTCCGGCCGAGGCGCCGTTGGCAGCGGCGCCGCAGTCCGTCTTCACCGACAGCGCGTTGCACGTTCAGCTCTGCGAGCCGCTCAAAGTCGGCCAGGATTGGCGCAGGATCTGCACGCCCAGGGACCAGTCGGGCCCTCCACTCGTAGTGCCGAAGAAGCGCTGACGGACTAGGGGAGTGCGGCACGACGATGCCCCGGTGGCACCGTCGTGCCCGCGGTTTCAGAACTTCCAGTCGATCCCCACCGAGATCGTGTTCTCGGCGAGTGTGCTGGTGCTGAATGCGTACTCGGATCCGACCAGGTTCGACGCCGCCGCGACCTGTGAACGCGCGAACGTGTGCGCGTAGGCCAGGTTGAGAACGGTCGGTCCCACCCGATATCCGGCGCCGACCGTCGCCGCGCCCTGCACGATCGCCGGGAAGATCGTGAACAGCGTGCGGTCCGGCACCGGGTCCGTGCCGTAGATCCCACCCACGCTGAGCGAGAGCGCGCGGGTGGCCTGCACCGAGATCCCGGCGCGTCCGGTCCACGCGTCGTTCCAGTTCATCGGCCATGCGGCCGCGAACGCGCCGTTCGTCGGGGCCCCGTTCACGAGAATGTTGATGTTCGCGTTGGTGCCGCCGCTGAGCGTCAGCGGCATGTCACGGAACGCGTGCGCCCATCCGATCCATTCGACGTCGGCGCCCGCCCGCACCCGGTCGTTCAGCCGTGCACCGGCGGCGAGCGTCGCGGTCTGTGGAACGCCGAATTTCGCTTTGGCATCGAAACTGGTCGCCATACCGGCGTTCATGTTGATCCCGAACTGCGACAGCTGTGCATTGACGATGCCGGCGTTGCCGGCGTTGGCGCCGACCATGGCCTGATACAGCTGCGCGAACTGCGCGCTCATGTCCATGGCGGCGGTGCCGCCACTGAGCCCGAGGGTCGCCGGGGCGGTCCACATGAGCGCGAATTGCCAGTCGTCCGACGGGCGGTACTCGACGCTCGCTCCTGCGGTGAACCCCACGGCCTGGAGCCCCGTCACCGTTGCGTATGCCGTCGCTTCGGTGAAGCGCGACATCAGGTTCTGATATGCCGGGATCTGCGCCACGCCGGCGAAGCCCGCGAGCTGCGAGGTGCTGACCGCGTAGGGGGTGGCCATCTCGAGTTGGCTGTACAGCACCCCGGCCATGACCCCCACGGAGAGCTGCCGGACCGGGCGATAGGCAAGCGCCAGTCCGCCCTTCATCAACGCGAACTTCGAGTGGTAACGCTGATCGGGACCGAGGATGGCATTGGTCAGCGTGTAGTCGGCGCCCATGCCGCCGAGGGTCTGCACGCCGAGCCCGAATGCCCACTGTGCGCCCGCCTGGTCTGCGTAGAAGATCGCGGGCAGCGGAAACACGTTGTTCTTTCCGTTCGTCACGGGATTGACCGCATTCGTGTACGACATGGTGGGCAGGAACGCGGCGCCGCTCACCGAGAGCACGCGTTCGTGCATCGCCGTCAGGGCCGCGGGGTTACTGAGCAACATCGTCGGATCCGCGGGATCGGTCAGCGTCGTGCACGCGCGGCCCAGAGGGCCGGCAGCGGAACATGGCAGGAGATACCCATTCGTCTGGGCAGCGGCCGTCGTCGCCGCGAGCGCCAGGGCGCTCAGAACGTAGCGGATGAGTCTATGTGACACGGGGAATCCTCCCTTGAAGTCCAGCAGCGCCCGTGCCGGGCGGGATCGGGCAGCCCGCACGAGCGAGCACACATCAGAAGCCGTTCGGAAAACGCCGCGGCCTCAGATGAACAGGTTGACGTTGGCCTCGTCGGCCTCGCCGAGATAGCTGGCGACGCCCACGTATTCGAGCCCGTCGATCAGCTCCTCCGGCTTGAGCCCCATGACGTCCATCGACATCGTGCAGACCATCATCTTGATGCCCTGCTCGCGCGCCGTCGCGATCATGTCGGTGAGCGACGAGACGTTCCGCTCACGCATCACGCGCTTCATCATCGACGCGCCGAGGCCTCCGAAATTCATCTTCGACAGCGTCAGCTTCTCGGGGCCGCGCGGCATCATCCGCCCGAACATGCCCTGGAGGAAGCTCTTGCCGTTCGCCCGGGGGCCGGTCGGTTTGCGCAGCGCATTCAGTCCCCAGAAGGTGAAGAACATCGTGACGTCGTCACCCATCGCCGCGGCGCCGTTCGCGATGACGAACGCCGCCAGCACCTTGTCCATGTCGCCGCTGAAGACGATCAGCGTCTTCCGGGTCGTATCAGCCATGTCAGTGTGTCCTCATGTCAGTCGGAGCCGGCAACGCGGCTCGCGGCCAGGGCGTGGAAGAACAGCGCGACCGGCCGGTAGAACGCGTGGGCCAGCTTCGTGAACGGAATCAGCAGCACGAGCTCGATCGCCAGCGAGACGTGGACCAGGAAGACCCAGTACCCCCACGCCGGCGGGTGCGGCAGGTAGAGTGCGAGCTCGATGCCGAAGCCGGTCACGCCGGTCACCCACAGCAGTGCGAGCAGGAGCCAGTCCGGGAACAGCGACTCGCTCGCCGTGCGGTTGCTGCGCCGCAGGCGGTTCCAGATGAGCAGCGTGGTGCCGTACACCATGGCGGCGCCCGCGACCGTGCCGAGCAGCCGCACCGGATACCAGATCGGCACCGGCGTGCCGGTGGCCTTGATGCCGGCGAGTGCCAGCCCGTAGTCGAGGATCGTCGCGAGGAAGAGACCCAGGAACCCCCAGAGGGTGAGCGCGTGGAGCAGCCACCGCCGCCGGTAGAGCGGCTCCGTCTCCTGCGCCTCGCCGCACTCCTTCCGGTAGCGGCGCTGCCCGAGGGCCTCGACGCCGAGCGCCGCCCAGAGTGCGCGGAGCGACCGCGCCCAGGCGGCACGCCCGCCGAGCAGATCGCCCGGGCGGACTCCCTCCCTCCGCGCGATCCCGCCGGCCATCGACGCCACCCCGACGAGCCCGGCCAGCGCGACGAGAATCATCACCGCCACCCCGGTCTGGTGGATGAGGGGCTCGGGGATGAAACCGAAGAGCGCCAGCCGCGTCGCGCTCTGCGATCCGTGCGAGGCATACATGAACAGCGCGAAGAAGGCAGCGATCGCCACGGCGAGGATCGTGCCGATCGCCGGGCGCGTGAACAGCGTCCGCGCCAGTCGCGTCCGGTCGTAGCTGGCGATGGCATAGCGGCGCGCCGCGGCCATGAATCCGGCCGGGTCGGCCTGGGTCGGGCAGCTGTCGGAGCAGCTCCCGCAGTGGTAGCAGACCCAGAGCTCCTTGCTCGAGATCAGCGCGTCCTTCATACCGAGCTCCGCATAGCGGATGATGCGCCGCGGGAAGGTGCCGTCGTTGTCCGACAGCGGGCAGACCGCCGTGCACGTCCCGCAGCTGAAGCACGCGGAGACGTCGGCGGCGCCGAAGCGCTGGATGTCGGGGAAGAGATCCAGGTCGAGCCGGACCGCCTCCGGCGCGACGGCCACGCCGCCGCCCTGCGCGTCCGCTTCGCCGGCGATTCCGGCGTCGATGACGGTGCTCATGTCGCCACATCCCCGCCGCCGGCCGTCCCGACCGCAGCGTACTGGAAGAATCCCTCGTCCGTCGGCTCGGCGAGCTCGACCAGCTTGCCGTAGCGGCGCATCCCCATCACCCAGATGACCGCTTCGGCGGGCGGCTTTCCGATCGCCGCCGCGATCTCCGGGACGGTGTGGGGTCCGTCGCGCAACGCGTGGAGGATGTCGCGATGCATGAGCGGCTCCTCCCGGATGATCTCTCGAGTGTCCCGGATCGTGCTCATACGGCTGCGGGCTCCAGCAGGCTGTCGATCATTCCCCGGATCTGCTCGTCGGTGCTGCCGAGCAGGTCGATCGCATCCGCCGGGCAGTACGGGGCGCAGCCGCCGCAGCCCTTGCATGCGGTCGCGTCAATGGTGGCCACCTCGCGTCCGCCGGCGGTGACCTTGCGGATGGCGGCGTAGGGACAGGTCGCCTCGCACTCGCCGCACCAGGTGCAGGCCTCAGCGTCGACGACCGCGACCAGCGGGTCCAGCTCGGCGGTGCCCTGCATCAGCATGGCCCCGCACTGGGTGACCGCGGCCAGGCCCGAAGCGACGGACTCCGACGACGTCTTCGGACCCTGACAGGTCCCGGCGATCATCACGCCGTCCACGACCGTTTCCACGGGGCGCAGCTTGGGATGGATCTCGTTGTAGAAGCCGTCGCTGCCGAGCGGCAGCTTGAGCAGATCGGTCAGGGCGGCGTTCTGCCGGGGAATCATCCCGGTGACCAGCACGACGAGGTCCGCCTCGAGTGAGACGCGCTCGCCCCCGGTCAACGCGTCCACGGTCGTCACGAGGAGCCTGCCGTCCCGGCCCCGCTCCACCGACGGTGGCGTGTCGTCGGGGAACTTCAGGTAGACCGAGCCGCGCTTGCGCGACTCCTCGTACATCAGCTCGTAGCGGCCGTACGTCCGGACGTCGCGATGGAGATGGTACTGCCGCACCGTGGCGTCCAGGCGCGCGACCTGGATGGACTCGTGCACGGCGGCCGAGCAGCAGAACTTCGAGCAGTACTCGTTGCTCCCGGGCTGCCGGCTGCCCACACAATAGATGTAGGCGATGGTGCGGACCTCGCGGCCCCCGAAGCGGAGCGGTCCCTTCGAGCCGTCCACCAGCGCCTTGAACTCCGGCAGGGTCAGCACGCCCTCGATGCCGTAACCGTATTCCCCGGCTTGCGGCTGATAGCTGTCGAAGCCGGTGGCGATGATGATCGCGCCGACCTCGACGCGCACGATCTCGGGCTCGCCGCCAGCGGGCCGCGCGATCCGCAGCTCGGCGATGTAGTTGCCGAAGCTGCCGGACTTGCCGACCAGCTCGGCGCTCGTGAAGACCGTGATCGCCGGCCGCTTCCGGACCTCGGCGACGAGGTTCGCGACCAGATCGCGCCCGGCCCGCCCGGAGGGGAACATGGGCCCGAAACGCGCTGCCCAGCCGCCGAGCGCGCTCTCGCGCTCGACGAGCGTGACGCCGAGGCCGATGTCCGCCAGCCCGATCGCCGCGCGCAGCCCCGCAATGCCCCCGCCCACGACCAGCGCACGCGACGTCGTATCGACGCCGATCGGCTCGAGCGGCACCGACGCCCGCGTCTTCGCAATGCCCGCGCGGATGAGGCCGATGGCCTTCCGGGTCGCGCCCTCCGGATCGTCGCCGTGGGCCCAGGAGTCCTGCTCGCGGATGTTGACCTGGGTGTACTGGAACGGGTTCATCCCGCCCCGCCGCGCCACGCCGCGGAAGGTGATCTGGTGCAGCTTGGGTGAGCACGACGCGACGACCAGTCCGTCGAGGTGCTCGTCCTGGATCTTCTGGAGCATGTCGTGCTGCGTGCCGTCCGAACAGGTGAACATCGTGGTCTCGGCGTGTACCACGCCGGGCTCGCCGGCCACCGCGGCGCGCACCCGGGCCACGTCCACGTAGTCGGAGATGTTGCCGCCGCAGTGGCAGATGTAGACGCCGATGCGTCGCTCGCTCATGAGGCTACCTCCATCACATCCGCGGCCCTCGCGTGCGCGTATCCGGTCCGCTCCAGGTGGGCGGCGACCTGTGCCACCGCCGCCCCCGCGTGTGTGATCGAGTCGACGATGTCCTTCGCCCCGGCCGCCGTCCCGGCCACGAACACCCCGCGAAGGCTGGTCTGGCCGGGATTCAGATCGTCGTCGGCTTCGGCCACGTAGGCGAACTCGTCCAGCCGCAGCGGCTCGCCGACGAACAGTCGTTCGACGTCGTGGTTCGGCTGTATGCCGACCGCGAGAACGACCAGGTCGTACTCCGCCTCGCGGAGCTTCCCGCCGTTCTCGATGTCCTCGTAGTGGACGATGAGGTTGCCGTCGGGCTTCTCGGTGATCTCCGCGACCCGGCCCTTGATGTACACGGCCCCCATGTCCCTGGCCTGCTGGTAGAACTCGTCGTAGCGCTTCCCGGCGGCGCGCATGTCCATGTAGTGCATGGTGACGTCGGCCAGCGGCAGGGCGCCCATGATGAGCTGGTTCTGCTTGACCGAGTACATGCAGCAGAACTTGGAGCACAGCGGATTGCCGACGGTCTTGTCGCGCGAGCCGGTGCACGAGATGTAGGCAATGCGGTCGGGGACCTTGCCGTCGCCCGGGCGCAGCACCGTGTTGAAGGGCCGCGTGGGCGCGAGCAGCCGGTCCATCTGCGTACCCGTGATGACGTTCGGGTACCGGCCCCAGCCGTACTCCGGCTTGAGATCGGCCGCGAACAGTTTGAAGCCGGTCGAGAGCACCACTGCGCCCACCTCCGCTTCCACGATGCGCTCGTGCATGTTCAGGTCGATCGCGTCGGCCGGGCACGCGGCGACGCACTCCCCGCACTCCGAGCAGACCCCGCAATCGAGGCAGCTCCCGGCGCCGGCGACCGCCTCGGCTTCCGTCAGCGGCGGCTCGACCTCGTCGAAGTCGTCCGGTGCCGCGACGAGCCGGCGCTCGACGGTCACGGGCTCGCGATGGCTGTACGTCTTCTGGCGCGCGAGCACGTCCTCCTGCTCGATCACGCCCAGCCGATCGTCGAAGCCCTCGAAATCGCCGAGCTCGACCCCGCGGAGCCAACGATCGACCATGAAGGCCGCGCGCCGGCCCTGGCCGACGGCGCGGGTGATGTCGGTGGGGCCGGTGGCCACGTCGCCGGCCGCGAACACGTAGGGGATGTCGCTCTGCAAGGTGCGCGGGTCGACCCGGACGCGCCGGTTGCGCGCCACCGGCACCTGGGCGGCGAACGCATCGGTGTCGGGGCTCATGCCGATGGCGACGATCACCGCGCCGCACGCGAGATCCCGCGTCTCGCGCTCGTCGTACCGCGGGTCGAACCGGCCGTCGGCGTCGAGCACGCGCGTGCAGCGCTTGAGCTCGACCGCGCCCACCCGGTCATCGCCGCGGAATCCCCTGATGCCCCACCCGTCGTGGAGCACGACGCCCTCTGCGAGCGCCTCGGTCACTTCCCAGTTGTGGGCGGGCATGCCGGCGCGCTGCTCCAGGGAGACCAGATGCACCGCCGTGGCACCGAGCCGCCGCGCCGTCCGCGCCGCGTCGATCGCCACGTTGCCGCCGCCGATCACGACGACCTCGCGGCCCGCGAGGTCCGTCGGCTGGCTGAGCTTGACCGCCCGCAGGAAGCCGAGCGCGGGGGTGATGCCGCCGAGCGCCTCGCCCGGGACGCCGAGGCGTGCCGACATGGGTGTGCCGGTCGCGACGACCACGGCATCGAATCCGCCGGCGTGCAGCGCGGCGAGGTCGGTCACCCGCACACCGGTCTCGATCTCGACGCCGATCGCCGTCACGTTGGCGATGTCCCGCTCCACCACTTCGTTCGGCAGGCGGTAGCTCGGGATGGACAGCCGTAGCGCCCCACCGGGCTCGGCGGCCGCCTCGAAGATCTTGACGCCGTAGCCGGCGCGTGCGAGCTGCCAGGCCGCCGTGAGTCCGGCCGGCCCGGAGCCGACGATCGCGACCCGCTTGCCGTTCGGCTCCGCGACGTCGATGCCGGGCCCGTCGTGACTCGCATAGTGCCGGTCGGCCACGAACCGCTTGATACGCCGGATCGGGATCGCGCCCTCGAGCTTCGCGCGCGTGCAATCGGACTCGCACGGTGCGTAGCACGCGCGACCCAGCGTGCCGACGAGCGGCGTGGCGTCGAGCACCCGCTGGAACGCCTCCTCGTACTTGCCGCTCCGGGTGAGCGAGACGTATCCGTGCGCCTTGATGCCCGCCGGGCAGGTGCCGGTGCAGGGCGAGGTTCCGGCGCGGGTGATGACCGCCTTCTTCGGCACGGCCTGCGGGAAGGGGATGTACGCCGCGCGGCGCCCGACGAGGTCGTAATTGAACTCGTCCGGCACGGCGACCGTGCAGGCCCGCTCGCATTCCTGGCAGCCCGTGCAGGCCGCCGTGTCCACGTACCGTGCCTTCTGGCGCACGGCGACGTGGAAGCGCCCCTCGCCGTCGCGGCGGATGCTCTCCACCTCGGCGTAGGTCATCGTGGTGATGTTCGGATGGTTGATCGTGGAGGACATCTTCGGGCCGGAGATGCAGCTCGCGCAGTCCAGGGTCGGGAAGACCTTGCTCAGCAGGATCATCCGTCCGCCCACGCTCGCCTCCTTCTCCACGAGCAGGACCTTGTAGCCCATGTCGCCCAGCTTCAGCGACGACTCCATTCCGCCGATGCCGGCTCCGATCACCAGTGCGTCGTACCTCATGCCGCTTCTGCTCCCGCCGCGTTCAGTGTGGACAGCATCTCCGAGAATTCCCGCATGTGGGTGACGAACGGCTCGGCGCACACCGAGCAGAGCGCCCCCATCTTCACCCGTCGCGGATCGTAGCCCTCGGCTTTCATCCGCTCCTGCGCCTCTGCGGCGATCCGCGCCGAGCGCGCGGCGCAGTCCGGCAGGTAGGCGCACTCCTCGCCGTCCGCGGCGATGAACACGCCGTCGAAGCCGCGCTCGAACGCGCGGACGATCCAGCCGGGTCTGATCGCGCTGCTGCAGGGCAGCGTGATGGTGTAGACCGTGGCGGGATAGTGCAGATGGCGACTGCCGGCGAGATCGATGCCGGGATCTGAGATGTTCTGCGTCGAAAACACCAGGATCCGGGGACCCGCCTTGCCCGTGCCCGTCTCGTGTCGAGCCATGGCGGTCACTTCGTCTTGCGGATGAACAACCGCAGATAGCCGGGCTCTTCCAGCTCGCCCAGATAGTCGTGTCCCGTCTTCTTGGCCCACGCCGGCAGATCCTTCTTCGTGCCGGAGTCCGTGGCCTGGACCTCCATGATCCCGCCGACCGGCACACTGCCGATCCCCTTCTTGGCGGCGAGGATCGGTCCCGGGCAGGACGTGCCGCGCGCGTCAACCACTTTGTCCACCTGAAGCTGGGTCAGCTCAATCGTTGCCGTCATCGTTTCTCCTCGACTGCCCTGGCGAGCCGGGCTGTAGGTCCTGGGTTCGGCGCCGGCGCGGCACGCGACGTGCGTGTTGCGCCTTCGCTTCGCCGGTCACGAGTGCATGCGGTATGCCTCGCGTGCGACGCTACCGGGTCGCGAATTGTCCACTCGCGCAAACGCGAGGTGCGACAATGGGTTCCACCGGCTGGCGCCGTCGCGCCCTGATCCGTATGAGGGAAACGATGACTGTACAGAGCGTTCCAATCGGTTACGCTCTGAAACGGAGCGTTCCGAGGTGTTCCATGGCTGCTGAAACGATGCAGGAACAGCCGGCGCAGGGCTTGATCGACGTGCAGACGGCCCTCCAGGCGCTTCTCGACGGCGCCGACATCGGCGACGAGAACCTCCTTGACGCGCTGGTCTCGTCGACCGACGAAGCGGTGTTCGTCGTGGATTCCGAGCGACGGCTGCTGCTGGTGAGCGACCGTGCCGAAGCGATCACCGGCGTATCTCGCGAGGAGGCGCTCGGCCGTCACTGTCTGACGCTCTTCAAGTGCCGGGAATGTCTCATGGAGTGCGGGGTGTTCACGCACGGGTACGCGGACGACGTGCCGTTGGTGCTCTACGGTCCGAACGGCAAGGACGTGCCGGTGCGCAAGACCGCCAGGGTGGTGCGGAACCTCCGGGGTGAAGCGGTCGCGGCGGTCGAGGTGTTCCGGCCGGAGAGTGAAGTGGTGCCGGGTGTGGACGCCGGCGGCGCCGCGTGGGGCGGGGCATCGCGCCTGATCGCGATGCTGGGGCGCGGCGTCGCGCTGGTGGACGCCGACTTCGTGCTCGAGCGTGTCTCGGACGCCCTGGCGGCGCTGATCGGCCGCACCCCGGAGGATCTCGTCGGTCGCCGTGCGGCCGACGTCCTGGGGGAGGAGCTGTGCGAGCCGGAGGGGCCGTTCCGCAAGGCGCTTCAGCGGGGTGAGCGGCGGGAAGGCTGGCGCGCCGTCATCCAGCACGCCGATGGCCGCTGGCTGCCCTTCTCGCTGACCGCGGCGCCGCTGCCCGATGCGGGAGCGTGCGGAGCAGATCCGGGCGGCGCCGTGCTGATGCTCCGTCCCGAAGCGTCCGTCGAGGCCGGCGATCACGACGGACACCGGGACCGGTTCGAGGGGATGATCGGTCGTTCCCGTGCCATGAAGCGTGTGTTCGAGCTCATCGATCATCTGAGCGATAGCGACGCCACGGTGCTCGTCACGGGCGAGAGCGGCACGGGCAAGGAGCTCGTGGCCCGGGCGGTCCACGCGCGCTCGAGCCGCGCCAACCGGCCGTTCGTCGCCGTCAACTGCGGCGCGCTCCCGGAACAGCTGCTCGAGAGCGAGCTCTTCGGCCATGCGCGGGGCGCCTTCACCGGGGCGACGCGCGACAAGCCCGGTCGCTTCGAAGTCGCGCAGGACGGCACGATCCTGCTCGACGAGATCGGCGACCTGCCGCAGCCGCTGCAGGTCAAGTTGCTCCGCGTGCTTCAGGAGCGGACGTTCGAGCGGCTCGGCGAGAACCTCAGCCGTCCGTTCCGCGCGCGCATCATGGCCGCGACCAACATCGACCTCGCGCAGGCGGTCGCCCGCCGCACGTTCCGCGACGACCTCTTCTACCGGCTCAACGTGGTGCGCATCCAGATTCCGCCGCTGCGCGAGCGGCGCGACGATCTCGAGTTGCTCATCACCCACCTGCTGGACACCATCGGTCGCCGGCGCTCGCGCGCGCTCCGCCTATCACCCGGCGCCATGCGCACGCTGATGGCCTTCGACTGGCCCGGCAACGTGCGCCAGCTCGAGAACGCGCTGGAGTATGCCAACGCGGTGTGCAGTGGCCAGACGATCCATGCGGAGGACCTGCCACCGGAACTGAGCGTGGCGCCTGCCGCGCCATCGCAACCCGCTGCGCCGATGCTCGAGACGCTTCCCGGCGCCTCCACGCCGCTTCGGCCGGCGAGCCTCGACCCCTATCCCGACCGGGATCGGATCCTCGCCGCGCTGGAGACGGCGCACTATCGTCGCGGCGATGCGGCCCGTGTCCTCGGGATCAGCCGGACGACCCTGTGGCGCCGGATGAAGGAGTTTGGACTGTGATGGGCAGCGGCGCTCCTGCAGCGACATCGCTGGGGTAGCCCTGGTCGAAGGCCTCAGCCCCGATGGCGCAGGCGCGCCTCCATTCGATCGAGCGGGGTCCAGGCGCCGGGGCACGCGACGAAGGTGGTCGTCCCGCCGCGTGCGCGGCCGACGACGTAGGCCAGGGCCCGCAATTCACACCCGGGGAAACCGAGGACCGCGGACGCGATGTGGCTGACGCCCATGTACCCATGGACGATCACGGCGACGGCCACGGCGAAGCAGGCGGTTGGCAGTGACCACCAGGTACCCCACATGGCGTGACCGCCCGCTGCGAACACGGCGAACGCGACGATGAGCCACCACCGTGCGCGTGTGCCGGATGTCCGTTCTCGGATAGCCCCGAGATTGACCGCGGGCGCGACGAGCCAGAACGCGCCCGCGACCAACACCCAGAACGCGCCTTCCGTCGGGGGGACGCGCAGAATCTCGGACAGGTGAGTGGTGACGGCGTACACGAACAACAACTGAAACGCACCGGCTGCCAGCTTGCCGATCCGCCCGACCACTCCGGCCGGCGGGATCGCGGCGCCGTGTCCTGCAGGGAGCGGGGGGTTCACCGGTTCGTCAGTGCCTGGCGAATCGTCTCGACGCTTGGAGCCCCGGCCGCGCGGCAGCTCGCCGCGGCGGCCGCCGGCGCATCGCCGGATACGTCCCGGCCGTTCACGAGGATGGTAGGCGACGCGTGCCCGCGGACGTAGTCGGGAGCATCGGGGTCATCCCGATCCCATTCCTCGACCGGCACATTCATGCGCGCCGCGACGAGTGCCGAGTGCAGATTGGCTCTCGCTTCGGCCACGTGCGGGCAACTCTGGAAATAGATCAGTTCGAGTTTCATTCCTGCCCCTCCAACGCATCGAGAATCGGGCACCCCGGCAGGGCGCGTCGCTCACGACAGGCGTTCGTCAACGTGCCGAGGGCCACCCGCATCCGTCGCAGCTCACGGATCTTGGCGTCGATCCGTCGGATCGCCGTCTCGGCTTCCGCAACCACTTGCCGGCAAGCGGATCCTCGCTTCACGCGCAGACCGAGGAGAACGCCGATCTCGGCGAGCGTAAAGCCAAGCGACTGGGCGCGCTTCATGAACTGCACCCGCCGTACCGCGTCGTCGGTGTACTGCCGGTAACCGGCCGGCGTTCGGGGAGGCTCGGGGAGCAGACCCTCCCGTTCGTAGTATCGAATCGTCTCGACATTCACGTCCGCTGCTCTTGCAACCTGCCCGATCGTCAACGACATGCGCTCCTCCGCGACGCGACACCGACGCACCCCTGAAAACGTACACCCTGGACTACGGTACGGAGTCAAGGAGCGCGCAATTCCACAAAGGGTTGGGGCGGTCACCCGTATCCCGGGCGCTTGGCATGGCGGTGTCCGGGAATGACGTGGGGCCCAGGGATCCGGGAATAGCGGTCTGCCATGGTTCCGTTTACATCGCCATCCTCGCAATTGTGGATCGGTACTCCATGATTACAAGGATGGCCCGACGCCGCCTTCTGCCCCCGCTCTCCGCCGCCCTCCTCGCGCCACGCCAGGTCGGGAAGACCACGTTCGTGTTCGAGCTGGGCAAAGCGCGACCCGCGGCCCGCCTCGACTCGGTATTCCCGACGACGACCTGTTCGAGGGCGAGCCGGTATGCTCGCCCGGGTGGACCGTGCCCATCAGCAAGTACTTCTACCTCGCCGGCACGCGGGCGCGGTACGAATACGACTTCGGCGACGGGTGGGAGCACGACGTGGAGCTGGAAGCCGTGGCACGTCGCGAGCCGAGATCTGGATGTGAATCGCGCGCATCCCGGGTTAAGTCCCCGGCCAGGCGACTGCGCGGCCACCACTCACAGTCGGGTCGAGGGCACGAAACCTTCGTGCCGTAAGCAAAGTATTAGTAAAACGGAGGTATCGGCCATGCAGCTTCGTTCCCTGGGATTTTTTGCGTTGGCCGTCGCTGGGGCTGGGTGCAGTCGCGGCGCAGTGATGGATGTGCCGAGTACGGGGCTGTCCGGCATCGTGATGCGTGGACCGATCACGCCGGTGTGCCAGGCGCAGTCCGCATGCGACGCCCCGTTCAGCGCCAGCTTCACGGTTCAGAAAGGCGGGCGCACGGTCGCGGCATTCCGCTCCGATTCGCTGGGTCACTTCGATGTGCAACTGTCTCCGGGCACGTACGTCGTGGTGCCGGGCGCGGACGCTCCGATCATCTCCCCCACCAGCCAGACCAGATCGGTGACCGTCGGCACCACGGGGCTCACGGCGGTGCAGCTCGACTTCGACACGGGCATTCGCTGACCACCCGGCCACCGGGCAGGCGTCGCCTCTGTACGCCGCCGTGAGTCGTTGTCTGAACCAGGCCGGCTCGATCGACACGCATCCGGCTCCGAGCCGATGCTACTTCGGCATCGCGGGACCCGGAGAACCATTGGACCAGGCCGGCACGACCACGACGAGCACCGTGGTTCCGGCGTTGCCGCTGGCATGGCTCGACACCACCGGCGTGCCGTCCAGGTTGGCGCCCCAGTTCGGTGCCGTTCGGGTGGGGTAATAGAACATGAGATGGGGACGCCAGGGCCCCGGATTCCCGCCCACGCCCCACCCGCGCTCGGACATCATGTACGACATCGCGCCGGGGAAGGGCACTTCCGCCAGCGTGCCCGAAGCCCAGGCGGCCCGTTGCTTCACCCCGATCTCCTTCTCGGAAGCCCCGGCCAGCGCCCACCGCGTGAACATGAGATACTCGCGCAGACTTCCCGCGGCGCCCTGCCTGTTGTAGCAGATGGGAATCCGGAACTTCGCATTCCAGAATCTGGCCGGTGGAACGTCTACCGTGGCGCCCCACGAGCGCGCCACGAGACAGGTGAACCCGTTGCTCCCGGGGACGGCCGTGTCGTATCCGTGCGCGGTGAGCACCAGCACCTTCGCGTGGCTGGCCAGCGACGGCGGGACGGCCGAGCGGGCCAACGCGATCTCCGAATCGCGCGGCATCAGGTACTCGGCAAGGGGGGCCATATGCACGTCCGGCGCTGCGCTCGCGGGAGCTTGCGCTTCCGCAGCGGTCGAGCATACGACGCAGACGGCGAGGCCGGCCCACAAATTCCTGGCGATCATCCTGCACCTCCACTTGAGTATTGCCGACACGCCGCCCCGTTCGGCTGCGCGCCTCACGGTTCGAAACGCTTGACCTCGATGTGTCCTCCCCACCTGTGGAACGGACACGAGGCCGCAATCCGTGCTGCCTCGGCGTCGTCGGCCGCCCGAATGATGAACAGCCCGCCGAGCTGCCCCGGCCCGATCAGGCGGCCGGCCAGTTCGAACTCACCCTGCGTGTTGAGGCTGTCCCCCCATCGTGCCATCACCGCGACACGCTCCGCCTGATGCCCCGCGGCCGCCGGGCGGTAGGTCGAGTCCTCATAGAGCAGCACCGCGTACGTCTTCCCTTTTGCCGGCGGATGCCCCGAGAGGAACGTCGTCACGCCGAATGCGACGATCGCCACCACGGCCGCGACCGCCGCCCACGCCGGCCACACATGCCGGCGGCGCACGAGACCCGCGCCGACGAGCGTGGACACGACACGCTCCTCCAGTGCGGCGTCCGGCTCCAGGTGCCGCGGCAGCGGCGTCATGGAAGCGCGCTCCGGAGCAGGAACCGCGCGCGATTGAGTTGGCTCTTCGACGTGCCCTCGACGATGCCGAGCAGCTCCGCGATCTCCTGGTGCGTGTAGCCATGCACATCGTGAAGGACGTACACGTCCCGTGCGCCCTCGGGGAGCGACGCGATCGCGCGCTCCAGATCGATGACGTCATCGGGGTCGGTCGCGTCCGCGAGCGGCTCGACATCCGGCGCGTCCACGATGCGCCAGTCGGCGCGCATGCGGCCACGGCGGACATTCACCAGCACGCCGCACAACCACGAGCGCAGCGCCGACTGCGCGCGAAAGCTCCGCAGCGCCGTTACCGCCCGGACCCAACTCTCTTGCACCAAGTCCTCCGCCTCGCCCCGATCACCGCCCGTGAGGCGCAGCGCCAGCGCATACAACGCCGGCGTGTGCGCGCGATACAGCGCGCGAAACGCCCCCTCGCCGCGCCCGCGAAGATACCGCGCGACGAGGGCGAAGTCGTCCGTCACGGAGTCGGCGTCGCTCGTTTGGTCCAATCGCGTACCAGGATCGCGGGCTGCAGCATCGGCGTGCCGTTCGTGGCTGGAAGCGGCAACCCATGCACGCAATGAACACCGCTCGCTGCTGAAGTTGTCAATGAGTAGCGTTTGACCGGCAAAGGGTTGGAACGGGATGCCTCTGAGATTCGGATCCCGACCACACGGGGTGCGCACCGAGCATGGGGAAGTCCAAGAACACGAATAGGTTGGACGGCGCCCGCGACGGTCCCCGGGTCTCCCCGTACGCGGAGGAGCTGCGGCGGGTGTTCGTGCTGGCGCCACACGCCGGCGTATGATGTAGTTTCAGCGCACGAGGTCCAGATGGCCGAACGCCGATACACCGAAGACGAGATGGCGGACATCTTCCGGCGGGCCGCGGACCCGCAGGCCGCCGATCGCCGACTGCCGGGCGCGGGTGAAGGTATGACGCTGGCCGAGCTGCAGGACATCGGCCGGCAGGTGGGGATCGCGCCCGACGCCGTGGCCCGCGCCGCGTTCACCCTGGACCCATCCGGGCCGGCGCCGGTACGGCGGATCCTCGGCTTTCCGATCGGCGTGTCGCGGACCGTGGAGCTGAACCGCGAACTGGACGACGCGGCGTGGGAACGGCTGGTCGTGGATCTGCGCCGGACCTTCGACGCCAAGGGTGTGGTGTCCCGTGACGGCACGCTGCGCCAGTGGACCAACGGGAATCTCCACGTCTATCTCGAGCCGGGGGAACACGGCCAGCGGCTGCGCATGCGCACCTACAACGCCAGCGCACGGATGGTGATGTTCGTCGGGCTGGTGTACACGGGATTCGGCGCGATCGCCTCGGCCGCCGTGCTGGCCCGCCACGGCGTGGATCTGGGACGGTTGCTCCCGGCCGGCATCTTCGGCCTGGCCGGGGTCGCGATCGCCGGGTTCGCGGCGTTCCGGCTCCCCGGTTGGGCGCGCCGGCGCCTGGAGCAGATGCGGGGCGTGGCCGAGCGGCTTCTCTCGGCGGGGGCGCCGCCTCCGCCCCCTCCGCCGCCTGCGGCTTGAGTCATGAGCGAGTTTGAGTCACCGTTGATTCGCCCTATCGTTGAGACCGACGCGGACGAACTCGTTCGCGCCGTACGCGAGTCCTATGCAGAGATTGCGCCATGGATGGCGTGGTGCCGAGCAGACTACTCCATGGCCCATGCAACATCCTGGATTCGCGAGACTATCGCGGGCCACAGGGCGGGCACCGCATACGAATTTGCCGTACTGGACGCTGGGGGCACGTTGGCGGGAGTCTGCGGCGTCAACCATATCAATGATGTCGACCGTCGTGCGAATCTCGGATACTGGATTCGGACGTCTCGCACCGGCCGTGGAATGGCGCCGGCAGCCGTGATCGCGGTTGCCAAATGGACATTTGCGAATACGCTGCTGAATCGACTCGAAATCGTTGTCGCCGTCGGTAACACCAAGAGCGACCGCGTGGCCGCGAAGGCTGGTGCGTTGCGCGAAGCCGTCCTTCGTCAACGTCTGATGGTTGGCGGCATGCCCCGTGACGCTACCATGTACTCCATGGTCCGAATGCCAGTGGTCGTTACACCCGCAGGTTAACGAGGCGCCGCTGCCGGCGGCGAAGGGTACATTGGGGTGTCCGATGCGCATTGTCTCCCTGCTCCCCAGCGCGACCGAGATCATCTGGGCCCTCGGGCTGGCCGACCAGCTCGTGGGGGTCACGCACGAGTGCGACTTCCCCACGGCCGTCGCCGACCTCCCCAAGGTCACGCGCACGCTGATCCCGACCGACGCCACGAGCGGTGACATCGATCGCCTCGTCCGTGAGCGCCTGCAGACGACCGGTGCGCTCTACACCCTCGACCTGGCCACGCTGGAACGCCTGCGACCCGACCTCATCGTCACGCAGGCGCTCTGCGACGTCTGCGCCGTGGCAGAGGATGAGGTGCGGGAAGCGGCGTGCATGCTCCCGGGCCACCCCCGCGTGGTGAACCTGGAGCCGACGACCCTCTCAGAGGTATTCGATGCGATCCGGCTGGTCGGCGATGCGGCCGGGGACCGGAGGCGCGCGGACGACGTGGTCGAGCGGCTGCGGGCGCGGGTCGATGCGGTGGCCGAGCGTACGGCCCGGGTCGAGCACAAGCCGCGAACGGTCCTGCTCGAATGGACGGACCCGCCGTTTTCCTGCGGGCACTGGAATCCCGAACTCGTCCGACTCGCCGGTGGGGTCGAGCTCCTTGGTCGGGAAGGGGAGCGGTCGCGCACCCTGGCGTGGCGCGAAGTCATGGAGGCGGCGCCCGACTGTGTCGTCATCGCCTGCTGCGGCTTCTCCCTCGACCGCACACTCGTCGAGATCCCGGCGCTGTGGGCAGTCCCGGGCTGGACGGAACTCCCCGCGGTCCGGAACGACCGCGTCTTGGTGATCGATGGCTCGCAGTATTTCAGCCGACCCGGGCCCCGTCTTGTGGATAGCGTCGAGATCCTCGCCCACGCGCTGCATCCGTACGAACACCCGCTCCCCGCCGGCCTCTCGGCGCCGGTCCGTGCCGGCCCCGGTGAGTCGGCCCGACGATAGGACGGCGCGGCCCGGCGGAAAGCAGGGAGGTCGGGCCGCACCCGCAACTCCGGGCATCAGCCAAGTTCGCTCCTGATCCGATTGGTTCTCGAGTCGGCCGACACAACTTGAGGCCGTCGCATCGGAACGTCCCCGGGCACGACGTGCCGGGAAAGCTACGGAGCTATCGCGAGGTCCACCGTGACCGACTGGCCTGTCGCCAACGGTTGAGTTTCAATCGCGATCGGGAACGTCTGCTTGGCGCCATCCGTGTACGTCGCCGTGACGAATCCGTTGATGGAGTACGCGGACGGCGACACCGGTTGACTGGCGATCCGAATACCAAATGTGTTAACGCCGACTCTTACGCCGGGAATTATACCAATGGACATCGTACCATCGGCCGAGGCAGAGTCGATCCCCATGCTCGAGCCGTTCCAGAGCATCTCGCATGCAAAGGGCGCTCCGTTGACAGCAGCGACGGTATAGCGGTAATTAACCCTCACGGTATTGCCGGCTGCCGCCGTGGGAGCACGTGACGTGCAACTCGCGGTAAGTCCGCCGAGGATGAGAGCGAATGCCGCACGGCGGAGAACGCTTGACATACGACTCCCGGTGACAGTGGGGCGGCGGCGCAACCGCAGGGGGGCGGCTGCCGGAGCCCACGGCCTACACTCAAGAATTTACGTATAATCACCACGGGCAGGCAAGGAACGCGGCTTTGAGTGCCAGGCGGTGCCGGGCAGCAGCACCTGCCGCGAGGACGTGGAGCAACGTGTCGAAAGGCCACAGTGGGGGTGCGCGGACACGGCGTCTGCCGGGGAGAGTGACCGCAAGCCGTTCGACATGGTTCGGCAGGCATGACGCCCTCAGCGTTCCGGACGCTGCCCCGTGCGGCAGTAGGCCTCCTCGTGGGCTGCATTCTCACGACGCCGGCTCGCGGCCAGGTCGCGGTCTCCCTCGGCGGTGGATGGAGCGATGTCGGCCCTCCGCCGGGGGAGGGCGCGACCGCCAGCACGACCTACCGTCACGGATCCGATGTTCGCTTCTCGATAACGGAACGCCTCGCGCCGCGACTTGCCCTGCGCGTGGACGGCCTGTCGGCATCCTTCGAGCGGAAGACATGGCTGCTGCCAGCCTATATCTACTGTGTAAGGTCGGCGTCGTCCTGCTCTCAGTACCCGCCCGCGCCCAGCGCCCTGGTATATGGGGGCACGATGAATGCCGTATTCGACCTCGACACGCGACACCGGTTCTACGTTGTGGGTGGCGTCGGGGCATACGGCTTCCGGGCGCCGAACCACGGCATCCACACCGGAGTTACGCTCGGCGGGGGCGTGAATCTCCCGCTCAGGGGCCCCTGGGCTGCATTCGCAGAGTTGGATTGGGAGAGAATCCCCGGCCATGCCGAGGGGCCGGCGTGGATGGCTCCGCTCACCTTGGGGCTGGGCTTCGAACCGCACTAGGGTCGCGGTAGGGCGCTTCCCATCGACGAGTTCGCCGCATGGTGCCGACGCAGCTTGGGGAAGCAGCCTGCCGCACGAACGATGCCTTTCATGAATTAGAATCGTCGCTTGACACTGCGAGGTCCCGCTCCTAGCGTGGTCCGGACGTTCGTACCGGGGCCGCCGTCGGCCCCATCCCCCAGTTCGGGGAGTGCACGACCTCGCCATCAGGCTCGGCCTCCCCCATCGGTCCACTCCCGTACTCCACGTTGGTGGGACGCGTCCCTGAGGACTGAGCACGATCCGCACCCCGGGATACGTTGGCCGACGTTCAGTTGCTCACCATTATGATTCGCATCTTGCGGCGGGGCCGCCCTGTGCGCTGGCGCGCGCGGCGCTCTGCGAAGAGCATAGATCCGGCAAGCGGCCGCCTGCCACTGGGGCGGCGGATCGTTGGCGCCGCGACGATCTGTGCGGTCATCGGTGCCGGACTCTCCTGCGGGGGCGCGAGCGATGCGACCAAGCCCGCGAACCTGCCCAGCCTGTCCCTGCTCCGGTTGCTCGACGACAGCGTGATGTTCGCGGTCGGCGACTCGCTGGATGTGCCGTATACCGCCACGCGCAGCGACGGGATCACGGCGGGGGTCACCGACGTCCGGTGGAACACGCGCAACCCGGCGGTCGTGCGGTTCGTCGAGCCCGGCCGACTGGTTGGCACGGGGGGCGGTCGGACCTGGGCCGTGGCCTCCAACGATTCGCTCGCCGACAGCATGGTGGTCGTCGTCCGCACACCCGTGACGGTCCGTCTGTCGTCGCACCTCGATTCGCTCACCTCGCTCGGCGACACATTGTCGCTCTCGGCGACGTTCCCGGACGCGCCGGCAGCGCACGTATCGCTCACGTGGGGCAGTCGTGACTCCACCGTCGTGCGGGTGACGCAGGCGGGACTCGCGATTGCCACGAGCGAGGGGACGGCATACGTCGTGGCGCGTGAGGATAGCGGCGGGAGCGATTCCGATCGCGTGGTCGTGCGGCAGCGATTGCAGGCCATCGACGTGGCGCCGCTCGTGGATACGATTCCGCGCGAGCGGACGGTGCGGCTTTCCGCACAGCCGGTGGACGCGCGGGGCGCGACGATTGCGCGTCTCCAACCCGTGACCTGGCACTCCGCCGCTCCGGCCATCGCCGTCGTGGACGACACGGGTCTGGTGACGGGGGAGGCCGTCGGTGTCGACACGCTCTCGGCGTCGGTCACCGGGATGACGCGCCTGGTTCCGCTGGTCGTCGGACCGCTGGTGCCCCTGCGGTTCAGTCGCGACACGATCTATGTGGGCGTCGGACAGTATCCAAGCGCGTACGCCCCGCCGCTCCCGCTGATCATCGCCGATAGCTTCGCGACGGACCATGCGGTGCCCATCACGTTCACCGTGGCCGACTCGACGATCGCCGTGGAGGGGAAGCCCGTGTCGCTGGGAACGTACGGCCCCGACTCGTTGTCGGCAGTGCTCCCGGTCGGCCGGCGCGAAGGCTCCACCGTCATGACGGCCAGCGGCCCCAACTATTCGCCGGCAACGGTGGTCATCCGCGTCACCAAACCGAGGCTGGCCATGATCGATACCGTGTTTCCGCAATTCGACCCCACACAACCGACCGCGACGGCGACCATGTTCGCCGATTTCCAGGACTCCCTCGGCCACTACGGCCAGTTGGTGGTACCGGTGACCGTTCACTATCGCTCATCGGATTCCGCGGTGGTCGTTCCCTCTGCTCCGGACGTCGTGGTGGACAGCGGACAGATCAACGTGAACGTCCGCATGCGCCCCGTCGGGCCTGGCACGGCGTGGCTGGTTTCGGTACCCGACGGGGGCGTGCCGGACAGCAGTGTCGTGCGCGTCAGCATGTATGAGCCAAGACTGCAGTTCGTGCGTGAGCCGGGGAGCTCGGACATCGCCCGAGATTCGCCGATGTATCTGGGCGCCGGCGAGAGTACGACATACGAGCAGGTCGGCGTGTACGCCACCTCGACCACCGGCGCATGGGGTTGGACGCAGCCTCCCGTGACGCTGAGCCATGGGCGCAGGGGCGTGATCCAGATTCCGGACTCGGCCGCGCTGAACAGCGGCTACTTCCACGTGGTCGGGCTCGCACAGGGGCGCGATACGATCGTCGCAACGGCGGCCGGCTACGCTCCCGACTCGCTGATCGTGATCGTCACGCGGCCCAGCTTCCGCTTCTACTTCGGACAGACGACCTACGCGACAATGGCCAACGCAGCCACCTTCCCCACGACGACGGTCTTTCACGAAGTGACGATGGAGGCCATCTATACCGACTCGGTCGGCCTCGAACAGCGTGGGCCTCCGGCCGGCGAGTGGTACGTGGCGCGACTCACGTCGACGGATACGAGCGTGCTGCGTCCGGAGCGGGATTCGATCATCTTCACCGGGGGGAGCAGCGACGGGCAGGACATCCGCACCGTCGCGGTCGCGCCTGGCACGGCCCGGCTCGTGCTGAGCGACCCGGCGGGGCGCGGAATCCCCGATACGTCCATCGCGATCACCGTCGTTCCGGCGCCGGTTCACCTGCGCTACGTCGGCGCGGAGGGTGCGGTGGGAACAGTGACGGTAGGCTTCGAGCAGACGCTGCTGGCCGACGAGCATGTCTACGTCGACGGCCCTTCCGACTTCCAGTATGCGGCGCCGGTCACCCTGCACAGCACGAACGACGCGGTCGTCCGGCCGTCGGCGACCACCGTTCAGGGCCTCGATTTCGGGTACGACGACGGCCATTTCGATCTCACCGGCGGCACCGAGGCCGGCACGGCGTGGATCGTGGCCAGCGGTCCCGGAATCATCCCCGACAGCCTCCCGGTGACGGTCGGGCGCCCGCAGCTCGAGCTGGTCCGCGAACCCACGCAGGACACCACGGGGATCGGCGTCGCCCTGCGGCTGACCGACCAGGCCGGCCTCGTCCGTCGCACCGTGGATTCCCTGACGTTCGACCTCCTGAGCACGAACTGGAGTGTGCTCCGCGTCGACTCGGCCACGCTCGGCGTGCCGCCCATGGCCACCATGAGCCCGGGGTACACCACCGTCGACTTCGCCGGGGCGGGCACCGCGGCGGTGCAGGTGCGCGATGCGCGGACGGTGCCGTACGCGTATGAACCGGCCGCGACACGGCTCATCCAGGTCGACGCATTTCACCATCCGCTCACGGAGATATTGCCGGAGTCGCTCCCCGCGCGCGGGCCGCCGCGTTGACTCAGCCGGCAGATCAGGCCGACGGGAGAGCTGCTGTTCCACCACCAGCGCCGTAAATGCGGTCTGGGAGCCGGCTGGCTCCCCGAGTTGCTGTACCCCTGTGTCCATCCTGGGGCCCGGCGCGTGGCCAAGCCGTCGGCTCGAGCAGATCTGCAATGCGCCTAGTTTGCTTGTCGTATTGACAAGTACACTTGATATAATGACCAGTATGGCGTACTATAGGAGCAGCTTCTGAGGGCTTCCTATTAAGGGGCTGGGCGAATGACGACTCTCGGGAATCGAGTACGCGTGGCCAGGGCCGAGCGACGGCTCTCGCAGGGGGAGCTTGCCCGGATGGCCGGGGTCACACGCCAGACGATCAGCTCCATTGAGAACGGGCAATATGTGCCCTCGACCCTCCTCGCCTTCATCCTCGCGAGGAGCCTCGGGAAGCCGGTGGAAGGGCTCTTCTATCTGGAGGGGGACGAAACGTGAGCAGAGAACTCGTTGACCGCGACGAGCGGACCCTGTCGGTGGAGAACGCTGGTTACCGGTGGTCCTACTTCGTCCTTACCTACGGCATCCTGGTCATCGTGGCCTACCGCGCCTTCGTCCACAACGAGTCGTCGTGGGATCTCATGGGACTTGTGGTTCTGGGCGGAGTCTTCAACGTTGCCTACCGGAGCTTCGGCCGGGTCCTCCGACGTCGATGGTTCGCCATGGCGGGGGTGGCCATCGTGACGGCGGGCGTCCTGGCGTGGGTCCTGATCCTGCTGCGAACGGGATGACGGCCGTGGATCGATCGGCCCTCGCGGAAAGCATGTAGGCCGGGCCCCGCACCCGTGCCGAGCCCGGCCCCGGCTTCGACCCGGCGACCGCGCCTTGCCGAGTCCACTCGGCCGCGCCAAGTTGATATGGGTTGCCAATAGGAGAGGGCCGTGGGCGGCGGGCTTGATGTCCAGCAGGGCACGCTGGTGTTGATGGTTCTTCGAACGCTCGACGTGCTGGGGCCGCTGCACGGCTACGGCATCGGCCGGCGTATCGAGGAAACGAGTCGTCACCAACTCACGCTCAACTACGGGACGTTGTACCCGGCGCTCCTGAAGTTGGAGCAGGAAGGGTACATCAAGGGCGAATGGCGCCAGTCGGAGAACAACAGGCGCGCGCGGTACTATGCCCTCACGAAGGCGGGCCGGAAGCGCCTCGCACGCGAGGCCGAGCAGTGGACCCGCACGAGTGCCATCATGTCCTGGTTCCTGCATCCCGAGGGTGAGGGAGCATGAGCGTTCTCCGGGCGGCGCGGTCGCGGTTCCTCGGCCTGTTTGGACGAGAGCACCGTGACCGGGACATGGCGGAAGAGTTCGCCGTGCATCTTCAGATGGAGACAGAGGAGAACATTCGCCGCGGGATGCCGCCTGCCGCCGCCCGCCGCGCCGCGTTGCTTCGCTCGGGCGGAATCGAGGTCGCGAAAGAGGCATACCGCGACCAGCGGGGACTTCCACGAATCGACGCCGTCATCGGCGATCTCCATTTTGCCGCGCGGTCGCTGCGGCGCACACCGGGCTTCACGGTCGCTGCCGTGCTGACCCTGGCGCTGGGCATTGCCGCAGCGACCACCGTCTTCAGCGCGGCGTATGGCATCCTGCTCAAGCCGCTCCCGGTGGCCGATCCCTCGAGTCTCGTAGCGCTCTGGGGTGACAACCCTACGCACCAGCCCGAGCATTTCCCGCTCAGCGGCGATGAGTTTGACGCCTATACACGGGAAACGCGGGCGTTCTCCGGCGTCGCGGCGTATGACTACATAGACCCGTGGTCCCTGGGTGCCAGGATCGGTCGATCCGATGTGGGAGACGTCGGTGTCTCGTTTGTCACCGGCGAGTTCTTCCATGTTCTCGGTGCCCACCCGCTGCTGGGACGCCTGTTGGATCCGAGGGACGATCGCTACGGCGCGCGGGACGTGGGCGTCATCAGCGCGGCTTACTGGCGGCACGAATTCGGCGGCAGTCCCGACGTGATTGGCAAGACGATTCGCACGGAGGGCGAGGCCATCGCGATCGTCGGCGTCGCGCCGCCGGGACTGGACTTCCCGGCGGGGACCGACCTGTGGAAGGCCACGATTCGCGATTCTACCGGTAGGCTCCACGCGTTCCTGAATCTCATCGGCAGACTCAAGCCCGGCGCGTCGCTCGCCCAGGCGCGCGGGGAGTTCGGCGCCTTCCTGGGACGCCCTGGCGAACCGCACTCGGCGGCACGGAAAGCGCTCAGGGTTCCTCTCGGACCTGCGGTGCAACCAGCGATGGATGTCGTTGCCGGGGAGGTCGGCCCCACGCTTCGCGTCGTCGTCTGGGCTGTCGCCCTCCTCGTGCTCGTGACCTGCGTGAATGTCGCGAACATGTTCCTCGTGCGCGCGGTGAGTCGCCGCCGCGAATTCGCGGTGCGTGCGGCACTCGGAGCGAGCGGCGGGCGGCTCACACAGCAACTGCTGGTGGAGGGCAGCGTGTTGGCAGTCGCGGGCGGAATACTCGGGCTCGCCATCGCCTCGTGGGGAGTGCGGGCGTTCGTTGCGCTTGCGCCGGCCACGATTCCGCGGCTGGAACAGGTCACGATGAATGGTCACGTGCTGGCGGTCTCGGCCGCTCTCGTGATCGCCGTGGCGCTCGTCGTCGGACTACTCCCGGCGGCGCTCGGCGGGCGGCTGTCGCTGGCCGACAACCTCCGCGATCGCGGGACCGCCGACCGGGGGAAGGAGAGCCACCGCGCCCGCTCACTCCTCGTCGGGCTGCAGGTGAGCGTCGCCGTGCTGGCGCTCGTCGCCGCCGGGTTGGTCGGGCAGAGCTTCGAGCGACTCACTCACGTCGATCTGGGCTTCACGCCCGACCATGTCCTGTTCGTTCGCATGGGAGTGGTCGGTCAGCTGTCCCCGCTTCAACTCCTGAAAGCGACGGACGCGATGCTGCCGCGTCTCCGGGCACTCCCCGGTGTCACGCACGTTGCCGAAATGACTTCGGAGCCATTCCAGGCCACGGGTTTCGACATGGCGTATTCTCTGCCACGCGACGCCGGGAGGTCGGGCATCGTCCACCCGTGGCTCGACGGCATGGTCGTGAGTCCCGAGTTCTTTGAGGCGCTCGGGATTCGAGTTCTCGATGGCCGTTCGTTCACCGGCGACGATCGGATTGGCACTCCGCGTGTCGCGGTGGTTGACGCGACCTTCGCCCGGCAATCATGGCCTGGGGAAGATCCCATTGGGCGGCGCGTGTACGCGCTCAACGACACGTTCACGGTGGTGGGGGTGGCGGAGCCTACGCGATACCGGAATCTTCAGGCCCCGCGCATGACCTTCTACATGCCGATTCGCCAGGCCGTCAGTGACGGGAGGTGGCCCAGGTATCTTGCCATCCGCACGGCGGCGGACCCTGCCCAGGTGGCCGGCGCCGTGCGCGCCGCCATCCGACAGGCAGACGCGCGCTTCTTTGCCGCCGAGGTCACGCCGATGTCGCAGCAACTCGACGCGACAACGGCGGCGCCGAGGCTTTCCGTAGTCCTGCTCGGACTGTTCGCGGGAGCGGTTCTGCTCCTGACGCTGTTGGGCGTATACAGCATCGGTGCGACGTATGCGCGGGATCGCCGATTCGAGCTCGCGATTCGAATGGCGCTCGGCGCCCAGGCGGGACAGGTGAAACGGTTGGTGGTAGCGCAGGGGATCGTCGTGGTGTTCGTAGGAGCGGTGGCGGGAGGCCTGGTGGCCTTCGCGGGCGCGGGGCTGCTTCACGCGCTGCTATATGGAGTGACGCCACGTGATCCGTTGACACTTGGCGCGGCCGTGACGGTAGTCTGCGTTGTCGCTCTGACTGCCTTGTTCGTGCCGGCGGCGAGGGCGGCCGGCGCAAATCCGGGTGAGATCTTGCGAGAGGGGTAGCCGCGATACAACGGATTCACCGTAAATCGTCTCCAAGTGACGCTGCCGCATTCCGCCTGATCCCTGCCAACTTCGCCCGCTTCATCGCTGATCCCCTGAAGGCGACGCGAAAGTCGTCGTGACTCATCGTGCGGATCTCCGCCGCGAGAGCGCGCGCGTCCTTGGTACCGGTCACTTCCCGCACCTCGAACCTCGGCTCCTTCACCTCCAGCGCGAATTTCTGATTCCAGGGACAGCAAATCTGGGAGATGTGCCGACATCACCGTATTGAGCTTCAGTTGGCGCCCGTGCGGCCGTCGCACACGGGACGAGGGGCAGCGCTGCCGCGATCATCACCCCGGCGATGCGCCTCATGCGTCCCTCCCTGTCACGCCAGTGCCGGGCCACCCTGGCGCCGCGCGGCTCGCAAGATAGCAGAGGGCGCGCCCGGAAAGCACGTGGCTGGCCCGGCGGGGCGCCGGGCGCTTCGCGAGTGGTGCGGCACAGCCGCGCCGGCGTCGCGCGCCGGCTACCGGCTCTTCCCCAGCGGCATCAGGTAGGCCGCCGAGATTCCGAATACGCGGTTCTTCGCGTCGTACCCCGACCAGATGTTCGTGAGACCGATGTCGTAGCGAAACATGAAGTCGAAGGTGCTGCGACCCACCGGCAGGCCCAGCCCGGCCCCGAGCCCCACGCCGAGGTCGAACGTATTGTTGGTCAGCGTCTGGGAGCAGTTCACTGTTTGCGTGCTGCCGCCGGACGATCCTCGGACCTGGCATCCCGTTTCGAGGCCCACGTACGGCCCGGCGACCAGACGCGGCATCAGCCTGGAACCCTGGAGCGGAAGGGTATACGAAACCCTCAACGGAACCTCGATGTACGACGACGTCACGGTGAGACCCTGGCCATGGAAGTAGCTGGTGCCCTTGGTGGAGTACAGCAGTGCCGCCTCGAGCCCCAGGCGGTCACTCAACGGGTGGGTGGCGGCGACGCCGAGCTCGAATCCAGTGCGCGACGAGGCGCCGTACACGGCAGTACCGCTGCCCCTCACGGTGGCGTCGTTCAGCCCCACCGTCGGACCGACCTCGAGCGGGAACTTCTGCCCGAAGGCGGGTCTCGCGAGAAGCAGTCCCACAGCTACCACGCCCAAGGTGCACGCGCGCGTCACGGCCCCTCCGTCGCCAAGAGATGTGGGGACACCACCCGTAGCGCCTGCTAGCGGCCCTTGCCCACGGGCATCAGGTAGGCCGCCGCGATACCGAACACACGGTTCTTCTGGCCAAACCCCGACCAGACGTCCGTGAGACCGATGTCGTAGCGAAGCGTGACGTCGAGGGTGCCGCGGCCCATCGGCACGCCCAGGCCGGCCCCGCCTCCCACGCCGTAGTCGAACGACTTGTCCGTGAAGTTCTGCGAACAGCCGTACGGCTGCGTGCCGCTGGCGCTGATCCGGCATCCCGTCTCGAGGCCCACGTACGGCCCGGCGACCAGACGCGGCATCAGTCTCGAGCCTTCGAGCGGAACGGTATACGAGATCCTCACCGGTATCTCGATGTACGACGACGCCACGGTGACGCCGCCGTTGTAGAGGGCACCCTTGGTGGCGTACAGCAGCGCCGTCTCGAGCCCCAGGCCGCCACTGAGCGGGTGGGTGGCGGCGACGCCGAGCTCGAACCCGGTGCGCGACGAGGGTTGGGTCGGGTCAGGAGCGGGGACACCCTTCAAGGTGGCGATGTTCAGCCCCAACACCGGACCGATCTCGAGCGGGGCCCGCTGTCCCAACGCGGGTCTCGCGAGGAGCAGTCCAGCTGCTACCAGGCCTACGGTGCACGCGCGCGCCACGGCCCCTCCGTCGCAAAGTTGAGGTGGGGAGACCACCCGTATCGAGAAACGATCAAAATAGGGTCGCGCGGTCGGGATGGCCAGCAGGGGCCACGCGCCGCCGGCCGCGGTCACGGTCCGCGCCGCCACGCGCGCCAGGCGCCGTATGTGGGCGCGAAGCGATCGTCGTAGACGATCTCCAGCATGCGGAAGTGGTCTTCGACGAGACGAAATAGCGGGGAGGCCTGCGGGCGCCGGGGCCTGTGCCGACTGACCTGCCCAACGCCGGGGCCATCCGCCGTCCCCGTTCCCCTTGCCTGCATCGCCGCCGCCTGCGATCGCATCCGCGAGCGCGACTGCGTCGTCCTAGGTTCCCCGCTTGCCGAGCACCACGGCCGCGTTCCGCCCGAGCCCCGCCGCCTTTGCCCGCCTCATCGCCGAGCCCTTGAACGCGGTGTGGAATTCGTCTTCGCTCATCCCGAAGATCTCCGCTGCCAGCGTCCTTGCGTCCTTGGTCCCGATGATCTCCCGGGGCTCGAACCGCGGCTCCTTCACCGGCTGCGCGAACTTCACGTTCCACGGGCACACCTCCTGGGAGATGTGCCGACAAAACTGTATTGAGATTCGGTTGGAGACGGGTGGGCGAACGTTCAATCCTGCAAAGGGTTAGGGCAGTGCCCCGTTCCCGAAAGCGTGAGATAGCGATGTTTGGGACGGGCGTGCGCGTCCGGGATCCGGGAATAGCGATTGAGCATAGTTCCACTTAC
>JBJKRG010000138.1:0-9884 GCA_046704805.1 Gemmatimonadaceae bacterium | reverse complement strand
TGATGTAGGCGTAGGCGGGCGTCGTCGCCGCCGAGCGCAGATCGGTGGCCAGCGGGGCCAGCGGCACGACGTGCGTCGCGCAGTCCGGCGTGTCGATGATCGAATGGAAGTACACGAAGGGATCGTGCTTGGCCGCGTACTGGTCGTTCGGCGCCGCATGCTCGGTGACATCGGAGGCCCCGATCGCCACGTGCCCGCACGTTGCCGGCTCCCGCGACGGATCCTTCCCCATGTCCTCCATGTAGCCCTTCCACGTGAGGTGCTTCGCCGTCAGCTGGTCGGCGATCGTCTTCACGTGCGCCGGATAGATGCAGCCGTGCCCGATCGGCTGTCCGTCCGCAGCCATGCCCGTCTGGACGAACTCGACGTAGCGGCCGCAGTCGCCCTGCGTGTTCGGGTCCGGCGCGATCCCGCTGACCATCGCGATGTAGTTGTCCAGGCTGGCGTGTCCGATGCCGTAGTACTGTCGGAGGAGCGCCCCCTCGCGCACCAGCGTGTCGGCCAGGTACGGCGCCGGCGATCGCGGCCCGAACGTCTCGTCGAAGGCCTTGTTCTCGAGGACGATCACGAACACGTGGTGAATCGCGGGCGGGCGTGGCGGCGACGGCCTCGTGCGGGGGGCCGGCGTGGTGCCGGCAGCGAGCGCGAACAGCGCGCCTGCAGCGGCGGCGATCACGAGCCGCCCAGCTCCTTCTGCCGGGCGTGGACGGCGGCGATGAACCGCTCCGCGTCCGCTTCGCTGAACGTATCGTCGGTGCGTTTGCCGTTGACGTTCGAGTTCCGGAACATCGTTTCCGAGCCGCCGGACTTCCATTCCAGGATCATGTGACCGTGCCGGTAGCGCACATCGCGAAACACCGACAACGCGTACATCGCGTGGGTCCCGATGGCACCCGCCACCGTCTTCTTCACCATAGAGGCGATACTGCCGCCGAGGCCGGAGTCGGGCTTCCGGGAAGAATCGAGCTCCGCCCGGATGCGGTGCACCATCTTGGGGGCCATGCCCGCCGCGATCCGGTCGCCCACCAACACCAGGTCCATGGTGCTGTCGGCATTGTAGATGCGAATGTCACCCGGCCCGAGGGAATCGGGCACCGCCGCCAGGGCGGACACGTGCGTGTCGTGGCCCGCCCGGTTCAGGTGGCTCCGCAGCCAGTACCCCACGAAGGCGATCGCCAGCACCACGAGCGCCGCCTGGGCGGCACGTCCGATCCACTTCCTCGACGTCGGCGACATGCCGGTAACGTATCGGGCCACGGCCCGTCCAGCCAGCGGGGCGCGCCCGGACCGCTCCCCGCCGGGCGATTCCCCGCTTCCGGACCCGACCCGGACCGCGACCCGCCGGAGCGGCGGGCCCGGATCCGGAGCCCGCCGCCCCGGTCAGGGCTGGTGGGCGTAACTCCCGTTGATGAACGCGTCCACGTCGTGGTGCAGCTTGTCGTGCTGCTTCTGGTCGATGTAGACCATGTGCCCCGACTCGTAGTACCGGAAGCTGATGTTCTTGCGCACCGCCGGCTCGAGCTGCATGTGCGAGACGGTCTCCTCGATCCCGTTGAACGGGGTCGCCAGGTCGTAGTAGCCGCACAGCACGAGCACCTTCAGTGAGCTTTCCTCGGTCATCGCCGAGCGGAGCGTTTCGGCCACGTCCGGCAGCGCCGACCGGTCCCACGGCCGCACGTTGGCACTCACCCGGTAGAAGGCGTCGCTCGTCCACCCGAGGTCGCGACGGACGTAGTCCATGAACGTCGCCGTGAAGGCGCCCAGGTACGACGCCTCACTGGGATCGTACTCGGCGCGCTCCGACGCCGCGTCGCGGTTGTATCCCGTGAACCGGGAGTCGAGGCGGCCCACGATCTCCCGTTTGCTGCGCAGGAGCTGCGCGAACCAGCGCTGCGAGCTGACGCGGAGGTCCGACTCGTCGATGTACTGCGGCGACAGCCCGGTGAGGCGGGCCATGTCCGCCGTCACCCTGGCGTACGCCGACGGCGAGATCTCGTCCCCCTGCTCCAGCGCCTGCGCGTACTCGCCGTGCGCGAATGTCCGGGCGATCTGCGCGATGGAATCGACCGACAGCTTCTCGAGGGCGGGCGACAGGAGGTGGTGGTACCACGCCGACGTCACGTAGGTGGGGAGGAAGAATTCCGACCGGTCGTCGGCGCCCCACGGGGCGAACGCCATCGTGGAGAGGAGGACGATGCCGTTGAGGTAGATCTCGTGGCGGTGCTGCAGGACACCGGACAGCTCGGCGGAGCGCGTGGTGCCGTAGCTCTCCCCGATCAGGTACTTCGGGGAATCCCAGCGCCCGTTGCGCGTGATGTACAGGTCGATGAAGTCGGAGAAGACGTTCGCGTCCTGCACCACGCCGTAGAACTGCGACGGGTTCTGGCCCGGCGCCGGACGACTGTATCCGGTCGACACGGCGTCGATGAACACGAGGTCGGTGGCATCGAGGAACGAATCCCTGTTGTCGCGGATGCGGTAGGGCGCCGGCATCCCGTGTCCGTCGGGCGTGAGGACGACCTCTTTCGGACCCATACCCATGTGCGTGAACAGCGACGCCGAACCCGGCCCCCCGTTGTATACGAATGCGATCGGCCGGTCGGCGATGTCGGGGACGCCGTCCTTGGTGTAGGCCGCAAAGAAGAAGCTGGCTTCGGGCCGCCCGGCGTCGTCGCGCACGACATACGTGCCCGTGGTCGCCGTGTAGTGGATCACCTGCCCGCCGATCGTCGCGCTGTGGTGGGTCACCACCGTCGAGTCGACGGCCGGCATCTGGGGAAAGGCGTTGCGCCCGGCGGGGGCCGCGGGCTGCTGCGGGGCGCCGCCCGGTGCACCCGGATTGCCGCCGCGTCCGCGCCCGCGCTGCTGGGCGCCGGCGGGTGCCGCGACGAGGAGTGCGGCCATCGCGCCGACGGCCACGGCTGTCGTCTTCATGAGTCCATCCCGGCTGGAGGTTGGTGGTGTAGCACTGCGGGAGGTCCGGGGCAGGCGCGGGGGGCCGGCGTGCACCACCGTGCCGGGTGTATCGCTGCCCACGGATCGGGGCCGAAGATGTGGGCCGGGCCGGGCGCGGTCAATCCCGTACGTCTTCCCCCGACATACGGCATCACCGATTCCAGGCACTCTATCAGGTACCCCTCATACCTGGAGGTACAGATGAGTTCCCGTATGCTGATGCTCACCGCGGCGACGTTCGTGCTGGCGGTCGCGGCGTGTACCGATCGCTCCCCGATCGAACCCTCGGGGCCCGCCGCATTCAGCAAGGCGCCCGAAGTCGCCGCGGCGCCGGCCCCGTGGGCCAAGATTCTGGAAGGAGAGACCGGGCCCAGCTCCCTCTACGCGCTCTACATCCCGATCCAGTGGAACGGCGATGCCGTCTACTACATCCACGGCATCCGGCCGCCGCAGGACCCGGTCGGGTTCGACGATACGCAGGACAGCATCGCCATCGTGCGCGACTCGCTCGGCGTCATGGGATACGCCGTCGCGTATTCGACGTTCGACGCGAACGGGCTCGTCGTGAAGGACGGCGCCGAGAGGACCCATCAGCTCCGTGGGCTCCTGACGTCCGCCCTCGGACACCCGCCGAAGCGCAGCTACCTGCTCGGCTTCTCGCTCGGCAGCGGCATCGGGCTCGACCTCGCGGAGAGCTACCCCAACCAGTACGACGGCCTGCTGAGCATGTGCGGCATGGTCGGCGGCTCCGAGCTGGAGATGCAGTACGTGGGCGACGTCCGCGCGCTGTTCGACGTGTTCTATCCCGGCGTCCTGCCGGGTGACGTGACCGACGCCCCAAGTCCGCCCATGTCACGGGACAGCCTCGCGATTCTGCTCACCTCGGCCATCGGCGCCAATCCGTACGGACTCTGGGCGATTGCCAGCACCGTACAGACCCCCCTGCCCTATCTCCCGGTCGGGAGTCTCATGAATCCGTCGGACCCCGCCTTCTTCACGATGGTGAATTCGCTGGCGTATGCGCTCTACTATCAGTTGATCGGCATTCAGAGCGTGAAGGCCCAGACGCACGGCCACTCCCCCTACGGCAACATGGGCGTCACGTACACGATGGGCACGGCCGTGATTCCGCCGCTGGCTCCGATGCTCGGGGCGATGATCGCCGGGGTCGACACCGCCGTCCGCCGGTACGCCATCACGCCGGATGCGCAGAACTACCTGGCGAAGTACTACACGCCCACGGGAGACCTGCCCTTCCCCGTCTTGACGGTGCACAACCTGTACGATCCGCTGGTGCCGTACTTCCATGAGACCGCCCTCGCGTCCATCGTCGCCGCGGCCGGGCATTCCGACATGCTCCTGCAGCGTCCGCAACCGTATGCGGATCACTGTGACTTCTTCACCACGCTGACCCTGAGCTCGTTCCGGGACCTCGTGGACTGGGTGACGACCGGCATCAAGCCGGCGAGCTGACGGTCGGAACGCCGGACGGGGCTTCGGGCCGCCGGCACGAGGAAGCGCCGCACGCAGCAACGCGTGGGGCGCTTCTTCGGACCGGGAGGCGCGCACTCAACAACTGCACGAGCACCGGCCCACACGGCCGGCCGGGAGATCGGAAACATGTGACCATCGCGCCGTGCGTTTCCCATCGTCGGGAAGAAACGCGACGCCGTGTGGGGATAAGCCGCACGCCCGTCCGGGCGTCCGTCCGGTACCGGGCCCGCCCGATCCCTCGTACCGTGCCGAGGCCCCTCCGGGTCGCCCCCGACGTGCTTTCGACCCGGCACCCCTGACCGGCGAACGAGAGCGATGACGGCCTGCGACCACGAGCCCGCCTGGATGAGCGACGACCTTCGCCCGTTCCGCGACAGCGTACGCCGGTTCGTCCGGGACGAGTTCGTCCCGCGCCGCGAGACCTGGCGGGCCCAGCATCGACCCGACGCCGACGACTGGACGCGCGCCGGCGGTGTGGGGCTGCTCCTGCCCGACGTCGACGAGGCATACGGCGGCGGGGGCGGCACGTTCGCGTACGAAGCGGTGGTGCTCGAGGAGCTGGCGCGGGCCGGGGTCTACTTCGGCACGACGGTCCAGAGCGTGGTGGCCCACTATGTCCTGGCGTACGCCACCGAGGAGCAGAAGCACCGGTGGCTTCCCCGCATGGCACGCGGCGAATTGATCGGCGCCATCGCCATGACCGAGCCCGACGCCGGCTCCGATCTCCAGGGCATCCGGTGCACGGCGCACCGCGCCGGTGACCGCTACGTCGTCAACGGCTCGAAGACGTTCGTCACGAACGGGTGGCACGCCGGCCTCGTATGCCTGGCCGTCAGAACCGGCCGGCAGGACGCCGGTCCGCGTGCGCTGTCGCTCCTCATGGTCGAGACCCGGGACCTGCCCGGATACCGGGTCGGCCGGATGCTGGAGAAGATCGGCCGCCAGGAACAGGACACGTGCGAGCTCTTCTTCGACGAGATCGAGGTGCCCGCCGAGAATTTGCTCGGCGGCATCGAAGGCCAGGGGCTGGCCCAACTCATGGAGCAGCTCCCGTATGAACGGGTCTCAGTGGCGGTCGGTGCCGTGGCGGCCGCCGAGCAGGCCGTCGCGCTGACCACGCGCTACGTGAAGGAGCGCAAGGCGTTCGGAAAGCCGCTCTTCGACCTCCAGAACACACGCTTCACCCTCGCCCAGTGCTCGGCGGACGCCACCGTCGGCCGCGCGTTCGCGGACGACTGCATCGCCGGCTTCGTCGCCGGCCGGCTCGATCCCACCGCCGCCGCGATGGCCAAGTACTGGCTCACCGAGTGCGAGTACCGGGTCCTCGACGCGTGCGTCCAGTTGCACGGCGGCTACGGCTACATGGAGGAGTACCAGATCGCCCGGATGTGGGCCGCCAGCCGTGTCGAGCGGATCTATTCGGGCGCGAACGAAGTGATGCAGGAGGTGATCGCATGGTCGCTGTGAGCCCCGCCCACCCGCTCGATCTCCGGCTGAGCCACGCCCCGGATCGCCAGGATCCGGTCGTCGAGCCGTGTCTTCACCAACTGATCGAGGCCCAGGCGGCTCGCACCGCCCACCTCCCGGCCGTCACATTCGAAGAACAGACCCTCACGTATGCGGTGCTCGACGCCCGCGCCGGTCGGCTGGCGGCGCATCTCCGGCACCTCGGCGCCGGACCGGACGTGCCCGTGGGGCTGTTCCTGGAGCGCTCCACCGATGTGATCGTCGGGGTGCTCGCCATCCTGAAGGCGGGCGCGGCGTACCTGCCCATCGACCCCGACTACCCGCGCGACCGCGTGGCCTTCATGCTGGGCGACGCCGCGGCACCGCTCGTGCTCGTGCACCGGCACCTCGTCCCCGCGGTGCCGGCCGGTTCCGTGCGGGGCGTCGTCGTCGAAGACTTGGACTGGTCGCGCCCTGTTTCGGACCCCACCGCGGACGCGGGGGCGCGCGCCGACACCCTGGCCTACGTGATCTACACGAGCGGGTCGACCGGACGTCCCAAGGGCGTCGCCGTGGAGCACCGCCAGATCGTCGACTACGTACGGGGCATTGCGCAGCGGCTGCAGCTCGAGCCGGGACTCCACCACGCCACCGTTTCCACCTTCGCCGCCGATCTCGGCAATACCGTGGTGTTCCCGGCGCTGGCGACCGGCGGCTGTCTGCACGTCGTCTCCGCCGAACGCGCGCAGCACCAGGCGAAGCTCTCGGCGTACTTCGACCGTCACGGCATCGACGTGCTCAAGATCGTGCCGTCGCACCTGGCAGCGTTGCAGACGGGCGAGCACCCGGAGCGCGTCATGCCGCGGCGCCACCTGATCCTGGGGGGGGAACCGTCGCAGTCGGCGTGGGTCGCAACACTGCAGCGGATGTCCCCCGCCTGCCGCATCCACAATCACTACGGGCCCACGGAGACCACCGTGGGAGCCATGATGTACGACGTGGACCGGCAGATCGCGGACACCGCGAGCGGAACCCTCCCGCTGGGAGCCCCGCTGCCCGGCGCCCGGATCTACCTGCTCGACGCAGAGGGGGCTCCCGCGGCCGACGGGGAACGAGGTGAGATCCACGTCGCGGGCTGCGGCGTGGCGCGTGGATACCTCAATCGCCCCGAGCTCACCGCCGGGCGATTCCTTCCCGACCCGTTCGCTGGCGAGCCAGGCGAGCGGATGTACCGGACGGGCGACCTCGGACGCCGCCTCGCCGATGGGACGATGGAGTTCCTCGGCCGCGTCGACGATCAGGTGAAGGTCCACGGGTTCCGCATCGAGCTCGGTGAGGTGGAGGCGGCACTGCGCGCGCACCCCGGGGTTCGGGAAGCGGCCGTCGTCGCCCACCAGAACGCGCTCGGCGGGAACGAGCTGGCGGCGTACGTCGTGCCGGTCCGCGCCCACCAGCCGCTCTGGGGACGCCCCGACGTGCACGTCCTGCCGGACGGATCCCCGGTGGCCCATCTCAATCGCAGCGAGACCGACTACATCTATCACGAGATCTTCGTCCTCCAGGCCTACCTGCGCCACGGCATCACCATCGAGGACGGCGATTGCATCCTGGACGTGGGGGCGAACATCGGGTTGTTCACCGTCTTCGCCAACCGCCTGGCCCGCGACCTGCGCCTGATCGCGTTCGAGCCGAATCCGGCCGCCTTCGGCTGCCTGGCGCTCAACGCCGAGGCGTACGGTTCCGGCGTTCGGTGCCTGCCCATCGGGATCTCGCGCGAGAACGGGTCCGCGGAGCTGACGTTCTTCGAGGGAATGTCGCTGCTGTCGGGGTTCTACGCCGATGCCGCCACCGAACGGGAGGTCGTGCGGAGCTATGCGCTCCAGCAGCAGCCGGCGTCCGGCACGGATGCAGGGTTCGGCGCGCAGATCGGCGCCCTGATCGAAGACCGCTTCACGGCGAGGACGGTGCACGCCGAGCTGCGAACATTGTCGAGCGTCATCGCGGAAGAAGGGATCGACCGCGTCGATCTGCTGAAGGTGAACGTCGAGAAGAGCGAGCTCGACGTGCTCATGGGCGTGGCACCGCGCGACTGGGCGCGCATCCGGCAGGCGGTGATCGAGGTCGACCGCCAGGCCCATCTCCAGCCGATGCTCGACCTGCTCGAGCACCACGGCTTCGATGTGCTGGTGGAGCAGGATCCGGCACTGCGCGATACGGAGTTGCACTACGTCTACGCGGTTCGCCCTTCGGCGGCCCATCCCGGCCTCGTGCGGGACGCGGCCCCCGAGGCGCACGTCCGTGCGCTCGGGCCGGCAGGGCGCGACGTGCTCACCGCGCCGGCGATTCGCGCCTTCCTGCGCGAGCGGCTGCCGCAGGCGGCCGTGCCCTCCGCATTCGCCCTCATCGACGCCCTGCCCCTGACCTCGAACGGCAAGCTGGACCGCCACGCCCTGCCCGCGCTCGCGGACGGACCCGCAACGGCTTCCCGGGACTCCTCCCGCCCATTCACCAGCACGGAGCAGGCCCTGGCGGACATCTGGCGAGAGCTGCTGGACGGGGCGCCGGTCGGGCTGGCGGACGACTTCTTCGACCTCGGGGGACACTCGCTGCTGGCGATCAGCGCGGTTTCGCGCATGCGCGACGTGTTCGACGTCGAGGTCACGCTGCGCGAGTTCTTCGCCGAGCCCACGATCGCCGCGCTGGCCACGCTCGTCGACCGAATGCGCGCATCGGCGGCGGCCCCGTAACCCGGGGCGGCCCCGCCGGTTTCAGAAGGTCACCCACCACTCCGCGTCGAGACGCGACAGCCAGGCGTCCCCGGCCAGCACCGCCAGTGTCAGTTCGGGCCGACGCGAGTGGGTGAGCGACCAGAATCCGTGGCGGGTGAACGCGCACGGCAGGGCCGCCAACTCGGGCGCATGCCGGGGATCCACGCGGCCGGCGATGCGGGCCACGCCCTCGTTCCGCGCCTCGGCGAGCATCGTCCGCAGCACGTCGCTCCAATGACCCGGCCGGGCGGCCAGCCGTACCACGTCGGCGACGATCCCGCGTCGGAGGTAGATGTACCACCCCAGCGGTTCGCCCCCAGGCGACCGGACCAGCTGTGCCCGCATCGCGCCAGGTTCGACCCGTGCGGCGAGCCGATCGAAGAGCCAGCGGATACTCGCTTCATCGTACTCGGGCAGCAGCGAACGACGCTCGGCCATCGCGGGGAGGAGGTCCACCACGTCGTGCGCCTCGAGGGGCGCGGTCGTCACCCCCGCCGGACGCGCCAGGCGACGCTCCCGCCGCGTGGCCGCTCGGAACGCCGCGTCCGCCGCCTGCACCAGAGGGCGCGTGAGCAAGCGGCCCGCCCGCACCACCGGATGCTGGCCGAGCCGCGACGCGCCGTACCGGACCGGCCGCAGCGTGTAGGCCCAGTACAGGCTGTGCACGAGGGCGGTCGTACCGCCAAGCTCCTCCCACAGCCGGCGGGACGCGTCGTTCGTTGCGTCGGTGAAGCACAGATCCTGCGGCCCCGACAGGAACTCGCTCAACAGGCGCAGCCCCGCGGCGCCGCGCTCCTCCGGATCCACCATGAACTGCGTGCTCACGGCCACGCGCACCGGCTCGCCCTTGAAGCGCATCGGGCGCGGGATTACCCCCAGGAACCCGGTGAGTCTGCCGGCCCGATCCTCATGCACGAGCGATGGCAGAACCAGCTCCCGCCAGGGGTTTCCGAAGAAGACGAGAGCGAAGTACGCCTCGGCGTCGGCGAGCGAGTCGTGGGCGGAATTGCCGAACGCTCGCAGTCGAAGCGAGGCCAGCGCGGGAAGGTCCTCCCGCTCGAGACGGCGCACGCGGCCGCCCCGACCCCTGCCCCGGACCGCCGTCGCGGACGCGCTGCCACCCCCGTCCAGCGGTGGCCGATCGGGTTCCGTGGGGGGCGCTGCGCGATACCGGTGCGTCACGGCGGGGCCTCCGGCGTTCGAGGGTCTTCGGAAAGCTGA
>JBJKRG010000137.1:0-41088 GCA_046704805.1 Gemmatimonadaceae bacterium | reverse complement strand
GGATGGGAGCGTCTCGCCCGGGGCCGAGCGCCGTGCTCATCGCGCCTCCGAGCCCGCGGTCGCGGCCGCACGGCGCACGTCCTGACCGGTGGGGGCGGCCACGGGCTCCGGTGCGTCGGCCCAGTGCAGCTCCACCGATCGAGCCTCATGCGGGCGAAAGAGATACCGGAAGATCGCCAGATAGGTGGCGATGACGGCCCGCGAACCCGGAATGGCCACGAGCGTGGAGAGCCGCGACGGGATCCGGGCACGAAGGCTGCCCACGACCGCGCGGGCGACCGGGCCGGTCAGGGGAGGCACGGGCAACGACACCGGCCCGTCCGTCGTGAATCCGGTGAGCAGGATCTCCGATCCCAGGTCCGTCGCTGATCGCGCGACGAGCTCCGGAACGGCCGGATTGAGCGATGCCGACAGCGCGCGTGCCGCCATCGCCACCCCTCGTTGCACGGGATCGGACGGCAGGCGTTCGTCCTGAAGCGCCGCGGTCGACATGCCGGTCGGCTTGTACAGCCCGGCCGGCTCGGGCTGGTCCGTCCAGCGGCGGATCGGTACTTGCTGGGCTTCCAGGTTCGGCAGCGGCTGATTCGCCGCCTCCTCGCGCGAGAGATAGAAGCCGCGACCCTTCGGATTCACGGCATGGGCCAGCGGGGCGTCCTCCCAGTGGGCCGTACCACCGAACGCGCGATCGTTGCTCAGGGGCATGGTGGTGAACGGCAGCGGTTCGGTGGCCGCCAGCTCGCCGCCGCCGATGTCCTGCCACCAGCGGTCGCCGTAGACCGTCAGGCGGTGACCGAGCCGTCCGCACTCGACGGCGACCGTGAGCGCCCGGACCGGCTGGCCACCCGGTGCCACGGCGTCGCCGATGACGACGAGGTCGATGCCGCGCTTCCGGAAATCCAACTCGGCCGGGAATCGCACGCCCGCGCACACGAAGGGCTCTTCGAACACCGGCCACGCCTCGTCGTCGGTGATGAGCCGCAGACCGGCGGGCGTGGCCCGGTACGTCGCCTTGCTGGCGATGATGCAGAGCATCTCGACGTCGCCCGTCGAGCCCACGCGCATCGTCGCGGGCACGCCCGCCTGATTGAGCAGCTTCATCCGTCGTCGCGGATGTCGGACTGTCCCACGCACGGGATGGCCTGGAGCGTCCGGTGGGCGGAGAGCGTGGCGAATTCCGCGAGCTTCTGGGTTCGCGCCTGGAAGTCGTCCTCGTCGCTCGCCGGGGCGCCGCCGTCCGGCCAGATGGCCGCGCGGGTGTCCGCGTTGTAGAAGCGGTCGACCACGGCGCGATAGGCCGCATCCTCACCGCGCGGCAGGAACTCGGGGCCGGGGACGGTACCGCTCACCACGGTGGCAAGGTACTGCTCGCGGAGCGCGGCCAGTCGCCGCTCCAGGAACAGCACGGCCATGACGTCGCGCGCTTCACGCATCATCGCCGCCTCCCTACGCGTTCATCCGGATCCGCTCGCCGTCGATCCGGACGTCGTCATTGGCGTAGAGACCCATGTCGCCCGTGTGCGCGCGGTGGTGCTGCTCGAACGCCTCCGTCCGCAGGGCGCCGTCGGCGCGAATGGCCGCATCGCCGCCGCTGCTCAACACGAGGCCGTCGCGCGCGTGGATGGCCACCCGCTCGCCCTCGATCGCCACGGGGCCGTCGGCGTGCAGCACGAGGCCGGCTCCACTGAGGTGGACCACCGGTCCCGCCGGCGTCACCACGATCCGGACGCTCACGCGACCGTCCGGGTACGCCACGCGCAGCACGTCCTGTCCGTCGCTGCGTTCGAGGTCCAGGGTCTGCCTGCCGGCAAGTTCGATCATGATGGGTCCCCCTGCTGCGGAAGGTGAAGCCCGCCGGCGCGCCGCCGGCATCACGCGTTGTGCTTGATCATGCCGCCCTGCACGTCCACGATCGCTCCCTTGATCGTGACGCCGGCCGGCCCGATCTCGATGGACGAACCCCCGGCGGAGAGCTTGATGCTGACGCCGGCGCTCACCTCGACGGTCGTGCCGGCGGTGAGGCTCGTCTTTGCGCCGCTCTCGGTGGTGAGGTCGCTCCCCGCCGTCGCGCTCCAGTTGGACCCCGCCGTCGCCGAGTCGGAGCCGCTCACCGAGAGGCTCCGGTCCGCGCCCACCTCGATCGTCTGCTTGCTGCCCGTCGAGACGCTCTGCTTGCCTCCCACGCTGACGCTCTGATCGCCTCCCACCGAGGTGGATTGGTTCGAGCCGACGCTCACGTCCTGCTTCGCGCCCACGCTGAGCGTGTCGTTCACGCTCACGGTCGACTTGCGATTGTTCCCGACCGTCTCCGTCGAGTCGTGGCCCACGCTCTCGGACAGGTTGTATTGCGCATGAATGGTCACGGCCTCCTTGCCCGCCGTGTCGGTCACGCTGATCTCGTTGTAGCCGCCGCCGTTGGGGGAGCTGCGCGATTTCATCCCCATCTGGATGCCGGCATGCGGGAGGTCGAACGGGGGCGTCTGCTGCGCGTTGTGGACGCTCGCCACCACGATCGGACGGTCCGGATCGCCGTCCAGGAACTGCACGACGACCTCGCTTCCGATGCGGGGAATGGAGATCGCGCCCCATCCCCGTCCCGCCCACGGGCTGGCCACCCGGACCCAGCACGAGCTCTCGTCGTTCAGCTTGCCGTCGCGGTCCCAGTGGAACTGCACCTTGATCCGCCCGTGCTGGTCCACGTAGACCTCCTTGCCCGAGGGGCCCACGACGCGTGCCGTCTGGAAGCCCCGGATGACGGGGCGGGGGGTGACGCGGGGTGGCCGGTAGGTCGTGGCGCTCGGGATGGCGAGGAACTCGTTGTGGTACGCGAACGGGCCGGTGTCCCACGTGGCAAAGTCGCCGCCCCGGCCTTCGTGCTTCACGCGCAGAATGGTGTGGCTCGCGTTGAGGTCCGAATGGAAATGCCCCGCCAGCTCGAAGCGGTAGCCGCTCTGCAGGGCCCCGAATCCTCCCGCTCCGCGAATCACCTGGCGCGTGGCTTCCTGCGCTTCCAGCGTCAGGCGCGCATAGCGTTCGCCCTCCTCGACCGTCGTGTAGTTGCCGGGATAGTCGTAGACCTGCTCGTCGCCGCTCCCGTCGAGGGAGCACTCGAGCTGGAGCCCGGGCTGCAGGTAGTCGTAGTCGCGCAGCGTGACGCGCCCGACGTGCGCGACCATCTCGCGCTCGATGAACGTGACCACCTCGTCGCCCGGTGCCGCCTGCGGGGCGAACTGCACCTGCGGCAGGCCCGGCACGGGCTCGATCGCGCTCTTGTCGTCCGCCAGGACGAGGACGTGCCGGTCCTTCTCGTGCCGGAAGAAATAGAAGATGCCCTCCGCCTCGAGGAGGCGCGACACGAAGTCGAGGTGCGTCTCCCGGTACTGGACGCAGAACACGCGCTTGGCGTACTCGTGCGTGGTCTTCACGTCGAAATCGTGGTACCCCTGCGACTTGAAGACCTCCTGCACGATCTCCGGCACCGACAGGTTCTGAAAGATCCGGCAGTCGCGCGACAACGAGAGGAACCAGAGCCACGGCACCAGCTCGGCGCGGAAGAAGAGCAGATCCTGTCGACGGCCGAGCTGGGTGAAGCGGTTGATCACGCCGTGAATCGTCCGCACGCCGCCGTTCCGCATCCTGTAGCCGATGACGGCCGGCTTCCGCAGCACCTTGGTCGGATCGATGTCCTCGTGCTCGGAAACGAGGTCCAGCTGGAAGCTGAAGGGCGACGAGACCGCTTCCACGCCGGTGAAGCCGGCCAGCATGAGGTGGTCCGTGGGCAGAGCGGTGTCGATGCGCAGCGGGCGCTGCGCCTGCGTGTACCCGGCCATGTCTAGCCGCTCGCCACCGGGAGGGCCGCGGCGATGCTCAGTCCCATGTGCTGTGCGCCCGCGTTGGGAGCCCGCGCCCCCCGGCACAGGAAGGACTTCGAATGTTTCCGGGGGGCCGCCTACGTTAAAGATCGATCGGCGCGGGTGTCAATACCCGCGCCGATCGGGGCCGCCCGGCCGGCGGATCGTGCCCGCAGTGTCGTCAGCGGTCGCCGGCCTCCGCCGTTCGCATTTCCGCAGCGCCGGCGGCAACCGCGGGCGCCGTCTCTCCTCACCAGGCGATGCCGTAATCCTCCCCGTGGTTGCTCGACGCCCCCCACATCGTGTGGTGCTTCGTGTCGAACATGATGGCGTTGATGGGGCCCGACGTGCGCTCGGCGAACCGCAGCGTGTAGCCCATCGCCCGGAGCTGCTGCCGGATCGAGTCGGGGAGCGAGGTCGCCACCAGCATCCGCCCCGGCTCGGTCTCGTGCCCGAACGACGACCGCATCTGGTAGCTGTTGAAGTTCGGCGCCTCGGACGCTTCCTGCGGCGTCATGTGGAAATTCACGATGTTCAGGAAGAACTGCAGCAGATTCTGGTCCTGCGAATCGCCGCCCTGCACGGCGAACGCCAGGAAGGGCTTGCCGTTCTTCAGGGCGATCGTCGGCGTCAGCGTCACCCGCGGACGCTGGCCCGGCTGGATCACGTTATAGGGGCCATCGCTCGGATAGGTCACGAAGCTCTGCGCACGCTCGCTGAGCCCGATGCCGGTGTGCCCGGCGATCACCGCCGGCACCCAGCCGCCGCTCGGCGTCACCGAAACGACCCAGCCCGCCGAGTCCGCCGAGACGATCGAGGTCGTCCCGTCATAGAACGCGTTGTAGAACGCCGAGTCGGCGCGCGTAGCGTTCTGCGGGAAGAACTCGGCCGGGCCCGACATCCGGCCGATGCTCGTGTCGCGCTTCACCGGCGGCGTCTGATCCTGCTCACCGCCGCGCGGACCCATAGCGCCGGGCGTGAAGTTGGCGGGGTTCCACTCGGCGAGCAGTTGCTTGAACGGGTTCGTCCCGCTCTGATACGGGTACGGGTCACCCGGCTTCACGTTCGGATCGTTGTGCGTCCAGTCGATCTCGTTGAACCGGGACCGCGCATAGGCCTTCGACAGCAGCCCCTGCACGGGCTCCACCGGCGGGAAGTACGGATCGCCGTAGTAGAAGTCGCGGTCGGCATAGGCGAGGTTCATCACCTGGTACAGCGTGTGGATGTACTTCGCCGAGTTGTATCCCATCGCCGTGATGTTGGTGTCGGCCAGCATGTTGAGCATCTGGAGCATGACCGGACCCTGCTGCCAGATCGGGAGCTTGTAGACCTCGATCCCCTTGTAGTTGGTGCTCAGCGGTTTCTCGATGTGCACCTTCCAGTTGGCCAGGTCGGCCATCGTGAACAGGCCGCCCTCCTCGCGCATGCCGCGGACGATCTCCCGGGCGATGTCCCCCTTGTAGAAGCGGTCGTAGGCCGCGTAGATGGCCTGCTTGCGCGTCTTGCCTTCCTTGAGCGCCTGCTGCTCGGCCGCGACGAGCTTGCGCCACGTCCGCGCCAGATCCGGCTGGCGGAAGATCTCGCCGGCGTACGGTCCCGGATGGTCGGTGCCGGGGTGCGTTAACATCACTTCGCGCGAATACTTCCACTGCGCGATCGTGTCCTTGTAGAACTGGATGGTGTTGCAGATCTGCCCTTCGATGGCGTAACCGTCGGCCATCTGGATGGCCGGGGCCAGCACCTGTTTGAGCGACAGCTTCCCGTACTCGGCCTCCATGGTGAGGAGGCCCCCCACGGTGCCGGGTGTGACCGCGGCCAGCGGCCCGTACTGGGGCGGAAACCGGTAGCCCTTGCTGTGGTAGAACGCGGCCGTCGCCCCGGTGGGCGCCACGCCGAGGGCGTCGATGCCGATGACCTTGTGGGTGTGCGGATCGTAGATCAGCGCCTGCGTTTCGCCGCCGCAGGACAGCGTGTCCCACATCGTGCACCCGGCGGCCAGCATCGGGGCCGCCGCGTCGACGGCGTTGCCGCCTTCCGCGAAGATCAGCGCGCCGGCGGTGGCGGAGAGGGGCTTCCCGGTGATCGCCAGCCAGTGCTTGGCGTGCAGCGGCGGCTTCTCGGTCTGGGCGTACCGGGGATCGACCGGACCGACGGGCTGTCCGGTGCGGCTGCGGCGGCCGCGCTGGGCGTGGAGGGCGGCCGGTGCGAGGGCGAGGAGCGCCGCGGCACCGAGCTGGGAGAGGCGAAGATGGAATCGAGGCATGGGACCGCTCAGGGAATTGGTTTCGTCCGGGGCGGCGGCACGATCACCGCCGCCTTGCCGTTGAGGAGGGTGTTGAAGGCGCGCACCTGCGGCCCGAGCAGCGCGTCGATCTGCGCCTGCACCGCCGGCCATCGCGCCTGGAGATCGGCCAGCCGCTGCTTGACGCCCGCGGTGACCGGCATGTACGACCCGTCCACCTGGCCGGCGAGATAGACCCACTGGTCGACGAGGCCGTTCGGAAAGTTGATGATGTCCTGGCCGTTCGTGTGCTTCGGCTGCAGCAGCCGCACGCTGAGGGAGTCGAGGCGGGCGGCGAGACGCTTCCCGGTGCTCGCCACCCGGTCGCTGCTTGGCAGGTCGCTGGCGTGGGCGACGATCGCCCGGACCTGTCCGCGCACGTCGTCCAGCCGCTTCACGTCGTGGAAGATGCCGTTGAGGCGCTGATCGATGGCGCGGATCACGCGCTGCTCCTCCGTCACCTGGTCGGAGGTGAGGTGCACGCGGGGGTCCTGTTGCACGGTCAGCGGCACCGATTCATGCTGGCCGTTCGCCGTGAGCCGCACCGTGTAGCGGCCCGGTGCCACCAGATACCCGGCCGTGGACCCGAAGAAGTTGATCCCGTGCGGCGCGTCGAGCCGCGCCGTCCGCAGATCCCAGACGGCGCGGTGCATCCCCGGCGTGCCGGGAATCGGATGCTCGCCGGGCGCGGCCTTGCTCGCCAGCGTGCGGATCACGGTGCCGCCCGCGTCGAGGATCTCGAGCTTCACCCTGGTCGAGTCCGTGCCGGTGGGCAGGTGATAGTACACGATGGCCCCGCTCGGCGGATTCGCGCCGGCGACTCCGCCGCGCCCGCCGCCCCACTCCGTGAGGTAGGCCGCGCGGGGGGTGAACAGCTTCGTCTGCTTCGGCCCCACCGACTCGGCGCCCTGCTCGAGCGGGCTCACGTCGTCGAGAATCCAGAACGCCCGTCCTTCCGTGGACGCCACCAGATCGCCGTCGCGGAGCTGGAGGTCGGTCACCGGCACGGGCGGCAGGTTCGCCTGGAGGCTCTGCCAGCGGCCGCCGTCGTCGAACGAGACGTAGGCGCCGGTCTCGGTGCCGGCGTAGAGCAGGCCGCGGCGCACGTGGTCGGCGCGCACGACCCGCACCTGGTCGCCGGCGCGGATGCCGTTCACGATCTCGGTCCACGACCGGCCGTAGTCCGTCGTCCGGTAGATGTGGGGGGCCCAGTCGCTCCACTTGTAGCCGTCATAGGCGATGTACGCGGTGCCGGCCGTCCACGGCGAGATCTCGATCGCGTTCACGAAGCCGGGGCCGACGCCCTTCGGCGTCACGTTCGTCCAGTGCCGCCCGCCGTCGCGCGTGAGCTGCACGAGGCCGTCGTCGGTCCCCACCCAGATCGTGTTGCTGTCGTGGGGCGACGGCGCGATGTAGTAGATCGTGTTGTAGACCTCGCCCCCCGCGCCCTCGTTGGTGATCGGAGCGCCGCCCCATCCCTGATGGGCCTTCTCGTTCCGTGTCAGATCGGGACTGATCACGCGCCACGTCTGTCCGCGGTCGTTCGTCCGGAAGAGCACGTTGCCGCCCCAGTAGATCACCTGGGGATCCTGCGGCGATACCGCCAGCGGCGCGCTCCAGTTGAACCGGTACCGCGTCGAGTCCGACGGCTCGTTGAGGTTCATCTCCGGGTAGGCGGCGATGCTGCGCGACAGGCGGGTCGTCCGGTCGAACTCCTCGAGGATCCCCTGGTAGCAGTCGCCGTAGATGTACCGCGGGTCGTGCGGATCGAACACGAGGTGCGCGCTCTCGCACCCGGCGACCGGGTACCAGTCGGCGGCGGTGATCCCGCCCCGGGCGGCGCTCGGAGTCGCGATCGACGTGTTGTCCTGCTGCGCGCCGTACACCCAGTACGGGTACTGCGCGTCCGTGTTCACGCGGTAGATCTGTCCGGTCGGCTGATTGTCCTGCGTCGACCAGGACCGCCCGCCGTCGATCGTGATCGTGGCGCCGCCGTCGTTGCCGTTGATCATGTCGTCGTGGTTCCGCGGGTTGATCCACAGGTCGTGGTTGTCGCCGTGCTTCGCGCGCAGCACCTGGAAGCTCTTGCCGCCGTCGATCGACTTCATGATCTGCGCGTTCATCACGTACACCGTGTTCTCGTCCTGCGGGTCGGCCGTGATGCTCGTGTAGTACCAGGCCCGGTCGCGGATCGCGCGCTGGTCGCTGAAATGGTGCCAGTGGTCGCCGCCGTCGTCGGAGCGGTAGAGGCCGCCGGTGTCGCCCCGCGCCTCGATGATCGCGTAGATGCGCTCCGGGTTCGCCGGCGAGACGTCGACGCCGATGCGGCCCACCAACCCCGTGGGCAGCCCGTGGCCGGTCAGCCGCGTCCACGTGGCGCCGGCGTCCGTGCTCCGGTAGATGGCGCTCCCGGGGCCGCCGCTCCGGATCTGCCAGGGCAGCCGCTGGAAGTCCCACATCGCCGCGAACAGGATCCGCGGGTTCGACGGATCGAGACTCAGGTCGATGGCCGCCACGCTGTCACTGGGATGCAGCACCAGCGTCCAGTGGGTTCCCCCGTCCGTTGTCTTGTAGATCCCGCGGTCCGGGCCCGGGGTCCACCGGCTGCCCTCGGCGGCGAGGTAGACGACGTCGGGGTTGCGCGGATCGATGGCGACCTTGGCGATCGATTTCGTCCGTTCGAGCCCGACGTACTGCCACGTCTTGCCGGCGTCGGTGGACTTATACACCCCGTCGCCCCACGACGACGACTGGCCGCGCGGCTCCGACTCTCCCATCCCCGCGTACACGACGTTGGGATCGCTCGGTGCGACGGCGAGGGCGCCGATCGACCCCATGCGAAGCTGCCCGTCGGAGATGTTCCGCCAGGTGAGGCCGGCGTCGGTCGTCTTCCAGATGCCGCCGCCCGTGGCGCCCATGTAGAACGTGAGCGGTTGCGACGGCACGCCGGTGACGGTCGTGACGCGCCCGCCCCGGTAGGGGCCGATGCTGCGCCAGTGGAGGCCGCCGAACTGCGTGGAATCGAAGGTCGACGCCCCGGTGGGACCCGAGGTCCGGAGGGTCTGAGCGGCGAGACCGGCCGGCGCCGCGGCGAAAAGCGCGCAGGCGGCGAGGACGCGCGCCGAGGCGCGGGCGGTGGGAAGGCGCATGGTGCAGTGACGGGTGGGTGGTGCGCGCGGCGGGAGGGGCGGCGAGGCCTCGCTCCGATTATACCATGCCGCGCCGGACGCCGCGAGGCACGCGCGTCAACCGGTGAACCGGTCGATCTCCTCGTACGGGACCTCGTCGAACATCGGCAGGCCGACGGCCCGGATGATCTGCACGAGATCCTCGCGCTCGTGGAACTCCATGTTGTCGCGGTTCACGATCACCGTGTGCGGGTTGTAGCTCGCCAGGCGCCGGAACTCGGCGTCGATCAGCCGGAAGCGGTGCACCATCAGTTCGACGCTCTCGTGGGGACGGTTCCGCAGCCGGATGTGCTTCTCGATCGTGTCGGTGCTCGACGTCAGGCAGATCACCCGGTCGGGTTGCCACCAGTCGCCGATCGACAGGACGCGGCGCAGCTCGGCGTGCTCCTCCACCGGGTACTCGGCCAGGTGGGCCTCCAGCGTGATCCGCGCCCCTTCGAAGAAGATCACGCGGCCGGGCCGGTCGTGCTCCATGGCGTCGCGGTAGTTGGCGTCGTACAACCGGCCGAAGTAGGCGGTCACTCCCACCGGGTTGCGTCCGGCCTCGATGTCCGCGAGCACGCGCGGGTCCCAGACGCCCTTCTCCCCCTCGCCGTACGACCCGTTGTGGTAGAGGTCGGCCAGCTGCCGCACGAGGGTGCTCTTGCCGATTCCGGGACCTCCGACGATGGCGACGCGCATGGGGCGGGGTTCGGTTGAGAATGCGCCATTCTAGCGTTCCGGGTGCGCTCTGGCAAAGCCGGGGCCGACGCGCGATGATGGTGGCCAATGCTCCGCACCGGCCGGTGGAATTCGCTGATCCTCGCTGCGGCGGTCGTCGCCATGCCCGCCCGGGCGCGCGCCCAGGCCGATACGGTGCGCTACACCTTCACGTACGAGGCATCCGGGGGCCAGCCGCCCCGCCTGGCCGTGGACGTCGACTTCCGCGGCGATGGCAGCGGCCGCACGCGCGTCGTCAGCCCGACCACCTGGGCGGGGCAGACCGGACTCGGCGGCGCGATCAGCGGCTTCCAGGCCGGCCCGGACGTGCGCGTGGGCCCCGACTCCGCCGGCGTTCGCGTGCTGGCCCACCGCCGCGGCGCCCGCGTGCATCTGCACTACTGGCTGCACCAGGATTGGACCGGTCCACTGCGGTATCCGCTCTTCCAGCGCGTGGTGCTCGACCGCACCCGCCTGGCCTTCAATCAGGCGACGGCGCTCGTCTATCCCGAGCATGCGCCGGGCGCCACGCTGGTGCTCCAGTACCAGTGGCGTGGACTGCCGCCCGATTGGCGCATCCTGACGAGCTTCGGAGCGAAGGCGCGGTTCTCCGGCCCGGTGTCGTGGCAGGGGTTCTCCTCGGCGTTCTTCTCGGCCGGTGCCTTCCGGCTGCTCGCGTCGCCCCGGGCGACCGGCGGCCTCACCATCGAGACGCAGGGCCCCTGGCTGTTCGGCGATCAGGCGCTGGCCGGACTCGTCGCCACGCTCTGGCGGACGGAAGCCCGCTTCTGGGGGACGTCCGCATTCGCCCATCCATTCGTGCTCGTGCTCCCGACGGCCGGCGGGGGGACCGTCGCCGGTACGGCATTCCGGGGCGGCGTCTTCGCCGTGGCCGACCCGGCGGCCGACCTGAAGATTCTGGGACGCCTCCTCGCGCACGAGCTGTTTCATCTGTGGAACGGGCAGCGGCTGGCGGCACTCGTCGACGAGACGCGATACAAGTGGTTCACGGAGGGGGCCACCGACTACTACGCGGAGCGCTTCATCCGCGACATCGGCCAGTACTCCGACGCCGAATACCGCGGGCGGGTGAACGCCGAGCTGCGTGCGTACTACACGTCGCCGGTGCGGGGCAGCCCGCTCGACGTCGTGGCGGCGCGCTACTGGTCGGACAGTACGTACCACCGCTATCCCTACGCGCAGGGGTACGTCTTCGCGCTGTACCTGCAGCAGCAGCTGCCCGTCTGGACGGGCTCGCGCTTCGATCTCGACAGCCTGATGGGGCGTGCCTACCGGCGGATCGGTCGGCGCGGCCTCACCCTGACCGACGCCGACCTCACGGCCGCCGTGCCGCCCCCGGGCCGGCCCGCGTTCGGGGCCGCGATCGCCGAGTACGTGGATCGCGGCAGCAAGATTCCGCCGCCCCCGCAGGCGCTCGGGCGGTGCACCGTCGTCCGCACCGAGACCGTTCGGGTGCCCGGTGCCGGCCTCGGCGCGGCGGCGTTCCCGGTGCCCCAGTACGAGCCGACCCCCGGCGCGCCGGGCTGTCTCTCCCTCGGGGGGTGAGTCGGAACCGGCACGCGGTGCCCTAGGGTTTGGATTCGCCGCGCTCGCCGAGCAACTTCGTGGTGAACCGTTGGCCCTCGCCGATGCGCTCGATCTCCACGGCCGTCGAGTCCGCCACCTGCTCCAGGTGGGTCAGACGATCGCTGATCTCCTGCAGCGCCTTCGCGTCCGCGGCCGGCAGGCCGCCGCGCCGCCGGTTGATCAGCGCCAGGGAGATCTTGGCGAACGTCCCCAGCAGCGCCATGAGGCCGATGAAGACCAGGATGTCACTGAGCATGCTCTCGGTCACGGCAGGTCCTCGCGTCGCGCGCGTTGAGGGTAACGGGCAGTGGCCACTACGCGCCGGCGGCCCGCGCGGTTTCCCGGGTCCTGCTCAGGCGCGGTCCGAGTACCGGGTCCGCGCATCGAGCTGATCCGTTCTCAGCCGGCGGCGCGCGCCGCCGTAGACGTTCGCGAACAGCCACTCGAGCTCGGCGGCCTGGTCGTCCGCGGGTATCTCTCGGTGCCACGCCCTCGGCCGCCCATCCGTTCCAGGGTTCCAGCGGTAGCGCCGCGCCTTGAGCAGGTCCTTGGTCTCGATCGGGGAGCCCTCGGCCCAGATGCGCACCGTGCCGCGGCGGGCGCTCTCGAGGAGGATCCCCATCGGCAGCGTGCCGTCGTCGAACGGCGTGGCCAGCAGATGGACGACCGCACGGGCGTCCTGATCGGCGCGATGGGCGCCGTAGAAGCAGGCGCACCGCTTCATGAGCAGGTACTCCAGCGACGACGACGACAGTCCGGCCTGCCGCCACCCGACGTCGCGAATCGAGCACGCCCACGGCTTGCCGCGGAACGGCGGCAGGCGCGCTTCGGTGAATGGGCGGTCGAACTCGGCGTTGTGCGCGATGACGAGTGACGCCGGCTCGAGCAGCGCTTCGACGGCGGCGTCGTCGATGCGCTGGCCCGCCACGTCGGCGTCGTGGATGCCGGTGAGCCGGACGATCTCCGGCGGGATGGGGCGCCCCGGGTCCTCGAAGAAGGTCAGCGTGTCACCGACATCGAAAATGCGGCCCGTCTCGGGCTCGTAGGTGAAGGGCACGAGCGACAGTTGGATGATGGCGTCGGTACGCCGATCCATCCCCGTCGTCTCGACGTCCAGAGACAGCGCGGTGCGGAGGCGCGCCGCATCGGTCGGGGATTCCCCGTACCGCCGGGGCGGATCGAAGCGGCGCAGAACGTGGTAATCCGGAGAGGTGTCGAGTCGCGCGGCGAGGTCGGAGAGGGAATCGGCAGCCATGCCCGAAGATGCCGGCGCGACCCGATCCACGTCCAGCCCATGGTGGGCGACGCCGACGACGGCTGACCGATGGCCTGCCGCCGCGAGTGGCCGGACACGCGGCATCGGACAATGGCCGGCCGTGCGGTTAGAATTCACCTCGACCGTCCGCATGACGACACGACGTGCGCCCCCTGCGCGTCCCACCGGGGGTTCGGCTCTCTCATGGAATACGTTCGACTCGGCCATTCCGGCCTGAAGGTCTCCCGCCTCGCACTCGGCTGTATGAGCTACGGCACGCCCACCTGGCGCCCCTGGGTGCTGGACGAGGCCGCGGCACGACCCTTCTTCACCCGGGCCGTCGAGGCCGGCATCAATTTCTTCGACACCGCCGACATGTATTCGATCGGGGTCAGCGAAGAGGTGACGGGGCGCGCACTGCACGAGCTGGCCCGGCGCGAGGAGATCGTCATCGCCACCAAGGTGAACTTCGCGATGACGACCGGGCCGAACATGGGCGGACTGTCGCGCAAACACATCCTCCAGGCATGCGAGGCGAGCCTCCGCCGTCTGGGGGTCGAGACCATCGATCTCTACCAGATTCATCGGTTCGACGCCAACGTGCCGATCGAGGAGACGCTCGAAGCGCTCAATGACCTGGTGCGTTCGGGCAAGGTCCGCTACATCGGCGCCAGCTCGGGATCGGCCTGGCGCATGGCCGGGGCGCTCAGCACGTCGGAACGCCGGGGCTGGGCACGGTTCATCTCGATGCAGAATCACTACAACCTGCTGTATCGCGAGGAAGAGCGGGAGATGATCCCGCTCTGCCGGCACGAGGGGATCGGCCTCATTCCGTGGAGTCCGCTGGCGCGCGGGGTCCTGACGCGCCCCCGGCCGGCGGATGCGAAGGTGAGGAGCGGCGGCACGACCCGGGCGGGCTCGGACGACTTCTCGCCGCGATTGTACGACACGACCGGTGACTGGGACGTCGTCGACGCCGTCGCACGCGTCGCGAAGGCGCGCGGGGTCGAGATGGCGGAGGTGGCGCTGGCCTGGCTGCTCTCGCAACCCGGCGTCGTGGCGCCGATCATCGGGGCGACCCGGCTCCCGCATCTGGACGCGGCGCTCCGGGCCCTCGACCTCACCCTCAGCGATGAGGAGTGCGGCGTCCTCGAGGCGCCGTACCGACCGCACGCGGTGCGCGGCCACACGGTGTGATGCCGCGTCCGGCGGCCGCATTGACCGGCTCGCGCAAAGGCGGCCCTAGCCGTCCGGCGCCCCAGGTATTACTCATCACGCATGGACGCAAGGCAGGAGTGAACACGGAGTGTCCGGTACGAGAGTTCTAAACCTGCGCCCGATGCGGGTCGTGCAGATCCGCGGCGACGGCGGTCCCGAATCGCTCGTGCTCGACGAGGAGGCGCGTCCGGGGCCGATTCTCCGGGAAGTGCTGATTCGAGTGGCGGCGGCGGGCATCAATCGCCCCGACATCCTCCAGCGGATGGGGAAGTATCCGCCGCCGCCCGGCGTCACCGAGGTGCCCGGCCTCGAGGTGGCCGGCACGATCGCCGCCGTCGGCCCTGCGGTGACCGATTGGAAGGTGGGCGACGAGGTCTGTGCCCTCGTGGCCGGCGGGGGCTATGCCGAATACTGTCTCGCCCCGCAGGAACAGTGCCTCCCGATCCCACGCGGGCTGTCGATGGTGGAGGCAGCGTCGCTGCCCGAAACCTACTTCACCGTCTGGAGCAACGTCTTCGATCGGGCGCACCTCGCGCCGCGCGAGGTCTTCCTCGTGCAGCGAGGCGCGAGCGGCATCGGCGTGGCGGCCATCCAGATGGCACGCGCCATGGGCGCCCGCGTCTTCACCACCGCCGGTACCCCCGACAAGTGCGCGGCCTGCGAGCAGCTCGGTGCCGAGCGCGCCATCGACTACCACACCGAGGACTTCGTCACGGTGGTGAAGGACGCCACCTACGCACACGGCGCCAACGTCATCCTCGACATGGTGGGCGGCGACTCCGTCCCGCGCGAGCTCTCGCTGCTCGACTACGATGGGCGGCTCGTCTTCATCGCCGCGCTCGGCGGGGCGAAGGCACAGTTCAACATCCGCGAGGTCATGGCCAAACGACTCGTCGTTACCGGCTCCACCCTTCGCAACCGGGATCCCGAGTTCAAAGGCGCCATCGCCGCGCAGTTGCGGGAGAAGATCTGGCCCCTGTTGGAAGACGGAACGATCAGGCCCATCGTGCACGCCGTGTTCCCGCTGGATCGCGCTGCCGACGCGCACGCCGAGCTCGAACGGAACCGACACGTCGGGAAGATCGTCCTGCAGCTCGACGCCTGAGCCGGGACGCCGCGCGGGCGCGGGTCTCACCGTCCGCGACCGGCGTGGCTTCACCCCCTCATGTCCTCAATGCCAGACGCGCTGGGGCTTCGCCCGCTGATACTGCGTCGGCCAGTGCACGTCCACGCCCAGGCTTCCCGCGGCGTGGATGGGCCAGTAGGGATCGCGCAGCATCTCGCGCGCCATCACCACGGCATCGGCCTTCCCCTCAGCCAGGATCGCATTCGCCTGTTCCGGGTCGGTGATCATGCCCAGCGCCCCGGTGGCGATCTGCGCATCCCGACGGATGCGGTTGGCGAACGGCACCATGTAGCCCGGGGCCTCCCGGTTGCGGACGCCGCGCACGTTGCCGCCGCTGGAGCAGTCGATCAGATCGATGTCGAGCGCCCGCAGCCGCTTCGCCAGTTCCACCGACTGCTCCAGATCCCAGCCGCCCTCCGTCCAGTCGGTGACGGACAGGCGCGCGAACAGCGGACGATCGTCGGGCCACACGGCGCGCACGGCCTCCGCGACGCGGAGGGCAAAGCGCATCCGGTTCTCGAGACTGCCTCCGTACGCGTCGCTCCGATGGTTGCTGAGGGGCGAGAGGAACTCGTGCACGAGGTAGCCGTGGGCCATGTGCAGCTCGATCACGTCGAACTCGGCGTCCACCGCATGGCGCGCGGCGGCCACCCACTGGGCGACCACGTCGTCGATCTCGGACTCGGTGAGCGCGTGTGGGTGTGGATACCCCTCGTCGAACGGTTCCGCGCTCGGCGCCACGGGCTGCCAGCCCCCCGCCTCGGGCGCCACGGCTCCGGCACCCTCCCACGGCACCTTCGTCGACGCTTTCCGGCCCGCGTGGGCGAGCTGGATGCCCGGCACTGCCCCCTGATCGCGCACGAATCGGGTGATCCGCCGGAACGCCGCGACCTGCGCCGAGTTCCACAGACCCGTATCGGCCGGCGAGATGCGGCCTTCGGAACTCACCGCCGTGGCTTCCGTCAGCACCAGCCCGGCTCCGCCCACGGCTCGGCTCCCGAGGTGTACCAGGTGCCAGTCGTTGGGGAGGCCGTCCACACTCGAGTACTGGCACATCGGCGAGACGAACACGCGATTTCGAAATTCGACACCGCGAATCTTCAGCGGTTCGAACAGAGGAATGTTGGCGTTGGACATGCCTGAATCTTAGTCGGCGTGTCCACCGCGCAGGCCCGATGGACGTACGCCTCGCTCCACCTTAGCGTTTTGCATGCTCGATTCCGCGCCCCGATTCGATGCGGCGGGAGCCGCCGCTGTGGCCCGCCGCTGGTTCGCCCTCGACGGTCCGGTGCGGCCCCTCGACAGCGAGCGCGATCAGAACTTCCTCGTCGGGTCGGGCGACGCCCGCGCCGTGCTCAAGATCGCCAATGCGCGCGAGGACCCGGCCGTGCTCGAGGCACAGCAGCTGGCGCTGGACTGCGTGGCGGCACGTACCGACCTGGTGCCGCGGGTCGTTCCGGCCGCGGACGGCGAGCGCATCGTGCGCGTGCACGGTCCGGACGGGCGCGAACATCTGGCGTGGGTCGTGACCTATCTCCGGGGAGCGCCGCTGGCCGGGCGGCGCCACCCCCCCCGCGGGCTCCTGGAGGAGTTGGGCCGGGCGACCGCCAGAGTGAATGGGGCCCTCGCCGGCTTCGACCACCCGGCGGCGCACCGGGACTTCCCGTGGAACCTCGCGCAGGGCCGGCAGACGATCGCGCAGCGCCGCCGGTTGATCGCCGATCCGGAACTGGGACGCGCCATCGATGCCGTCGGGGCGGCGTTCGACGCGCATACCGGCCCGCGCCTGCCGTCGCTCCCCACGCAGATCGTGCACGGCGATCTGAACGATCACAACGTGCTGGTCGCATCCGCGGGATCCGCGTCGGGGTTGGCGCTCCACGTCAGCGGCATCCTCGACTTCGGAGATCTGGTGACGAGCTACGCCGTGGCCGACCTGGCGGTGGCCGTCGCCTATGCCGCGCTCGACGCCGCCGATCCGCTCGCGGTGGCGGCGCCGATCGTCGCCGCCTACCACGCCGAGCGTCCACTCACCGAGCCGGAGTTGGGCGCGGTGTTCGGGTTGGCGGCGATGCGCCTCTGCGTGAGCGCCTGCATGGCCGCCGAACAGACGGCTGAGCGGCCCGACAATGCCTATCTGGGGGTCAGCCAGGACAGGGTGCGGCGGGCCCTGCCGCGCTTCGCCGACACGTCGTTCGCCGCCGCCGAAGCGGTGCTCCGGAATGCCTGCGGCCTCGTCCCGGTCGCCGGCGCCATCGGCGTCGTCGAATGGCTGCGCGCCCGCATCTCGGACTTCGCGCCCGTCCTCGGCATGGACCCGCGCACGGAGCCGTGCGACGTGCTCGACTTGAGCGTGGGGAGCCCTCTGGTGAGCGGCGATCCCGCGGAGCGCGACGAGCCGCATCTCACGGCGCAGATCTCCGCCGCCATGAATGCGGCCGGGGTGCGCGTGGCGGTGGGCCGGTACGACGAACCGCGCATGCTCTACGTGACGCCGCTCTTCTCCGGGGGCGAGCGGATCACCGACGAGCGGCGAACGATTCACCTCGGACTCGACCTCTTCGCCGATGCCGGCACGCCTGTGCACGCCCCCCTCGCCGGAACGGTGCACGCGGTGCACGACAACGCGGCCGCACTCGACTACGGTCCGGTCGTCATCCTGCGACACGAGCCGCCCGACGGCCCGCCGTTCTTCACGCTGTACGGGCATCTCAGCCGCGAGTCGCTCGACGGGATGGCACCGGGACGCCCCATCGCGCGCGGAGAGCGCTTCGCGACGCTCGGAACCGCCGACGTGAATGGCGGATGGACACCGCACCTTCATCTGCAGATCATCGTCGACCTGCTGGGCCTCGACGTCGATTTTCCTGGCGTCGCGCCGGCAAGCCAGCGTGAGGTCTGGCGCGCCCTGTGTCCCGACCCGAATCTGCTGGTCGGCGTACCCGCCGATCGCTTCCCGCCCGCGACACCGGAGGCGACGACGACCGCCGCCCGCCGGCGGGTCCGGTTCGGCGGGAACCTGAGTCTCGCGTACGAGCATCCCATCGAGCTCCGTCGCGGATGGCGGCAATATCTGTTCGACGGGTCGGGTCGGCAGTACGTGGACGCGTACAACAACGTGCCGCACGTGGGCCACGCCCACCCCCGCGTGGTGCGCGCCGCGGCCGACCAGATGCGCGTGCTGAACACGAACACCCGCTACCTGAGTGACCTGCGGACGACCTACGCCGACCGGCTCACCGCCACGCTCCCCGAGCCCCTCCGGGTGTGCTACCTCGTCAACTCGGCGAGTGAGGCGAACGAGCTGGCGCTGCGCCTGGCCCGGGCGGCCACCGGCGCCCGCGATCTGATCGTGCTTGAGGCGGCCTACCATGGGAATACGACGACGCTGATCGATATCAGCCCCTACAAGCACGCGGGCCCGGGTGGCGCCGGCGCGCCCGGCTGGGTGCACGTGGCGCCGATTCCCGACGACTACCGCGGGGCCTTCCGCCGCAACGACCCCGACGCCGGCGCCAAGTACGCCGAGCACGTGGCGGAGCTGGTGGAGGCGGTATCCCGCGCCGGGCGGCCGCTCTGCGGCTTCATCGCCGAGACGTGCCCGAGCGTCGGCGGACAGATCATGCTGCCCGCCGGCTATCTCGCCGAGGCGTACCGCCACGTCCACGCGGCGGGCGGGGTGTGCATTGCCGATGAGGTCCAGACCGGACTGGGGCGCATCGGCTCGCACAGCTGGGCGTTCGAAGCGCACGGCGTCGTGCCTGACGTCGTCGTGATGGGAAAGCCGCTCGGCAACGGCCATCCGCTGGCCGCCGTCGTCACGACGCGCGCCATCGCCGAGGCCTTCGACAATGGCATGGAGTACTTCAGCACGTTCGGCGGAAACACCGTGTCGTGCGCCGTCGGACTGGCCGTCCTCGACGTGATGCGTGATGAGGGGCTGCAGGCCCATGCCCGCGAGGTGGGGAACCGACTGCTCGATGCCCTGCGCGCGGTGGGCGCGCGCCACGCCCTGGTGGGCGACGTACGCGGCGCCGGCTTCTTCATCGGCGTCGAACTCGTGCGCGATCGCGTCACACTCGAGCCCGCCGGGGCCGAAGCTGCCTACGTGGTCAACCGCCTGCGGGAGCGGGGGATCCTCATCGGCACCGAGGGGCCGGGCCACAACGTCCTGAAGATCCGGCCCCCGATGCCGTTCAGCGACGCCGACGCCGCGTTGCTGGTGGAGGTGTTGGACGACGTCCTGGACGAGTTGCGCGAACGGTAGCGCCGCTCACCGCGTGAACAGCAGAGGCGCCAGCGCGATCAGATCCCGGCGCCAGACCTGCCACTGATGTGCACCCGGGGTCGTCACGAAGGTGTGGTGGACGCCGTGGCTGTCCAGCAGGCCGGCGAACAGCTTGTTCGGCGGGAACCACACGCGGTCGGCCGTGCCGCACGCCGTCCACAACAGCTTCAACGTGGCGTTCGTTTCCGCCGGATGGTCGAGCACCGGCGCGAAGGTGCGCTCGAGCGCGCCCTGACGCCGCGGGATGGCGGCACTGAACCCTGCCACCCAGTGGAACAGCTTCGGATGTGTCAGTCCGATCGTGAGCGATTGATTCCCGCCCATCGAGAATCCGGCGATCGCCCGGTGGTCGGCGTCCGTGTAGACGCGGTAGGTGCGCTGCACCAGCGGGATGACCGTGTCGAGCAGGTCCCTGGCGACCAGGCCGCGGTCCCGCTCCGGCGGCCGGTTGAAGCCGAGCGTCGTCGCGACCTGGGGATGGCCGTACGGCATTACCACGACCATCGGCTTCGCACGTCCCTCGGCGATGAGGTTGTCGAGGATCAGGTTCGCCCGTCCCGTGGTGGTCCAGCCCGCCTCGATGAACCCGGCACCGTGCAACAGGTACAGGACGGGCAGACGGTCGTGGCCCGATTCGTACCCCGGTGGTGTATACAACACGTAGACCGCCCGCAATCCGCCCAGGGCGGGCGACTCGTACCAGTTGATGTGGACCGTTCCGTGCGGCACCGGTCGCGGGTCCCACAGCTCGGCGCTGTCGCCCGGGACTTCGATGAGGCTCGATGCCGTGCGTGGCCCGAGGGTGAGACTCGGATTGACGGGGTCGGGCACGGTGACGTCGTCGATCCGGAAGGTGTAGTCGTAGATGTCCGGGGCGAAGGGTCCCAGCGTCACGCTCCAGACGCCCGCCGAGTCGCCCGTCATCGGACGCCGCGGCTGGTCCTGGATCATGTCCCCGCCCACGCTCACCGACGTCGCGCGCGGCGCGAAGACGCGGAACGTGATCGTGCGGTCGGGATTGACTTCCGGTGAACGCACGATGGGAGGGCGCTGCTGTTGTGCGGCGAGGGACAGTGGCGCGAGGGCCGCGCACACCATGGCCGCGGCGGCGACGCGCAGGCAGTGGGACACCGGTGGCTCCTGAAAGCGGGAAGGAAAGGGACGGACGGGGTGGCGGCGGACGGCCGGGCGAGGGTGGGGCTAGTGCTTCCCGCACTTCCGGCCGACGGCGTCCGCGGCCTGGTTGTCGGAGTCGAGCACGTAGACGGGTCCGACGTCGGGGGCCGCCTCGTTTCGGAACCGGCCGGGGGTGATCATGTATAACGTGTGGCCGTCGCGATCGGTGTAGACGGCCACCTGCAGCTCGCTGAACTCGGCGCTGTCGGGTGAGCCCATATCGCGCTTCTCCGCCTTGAGATATCCGGTGGCGGGCTCCGAGTCCGTCACCGTGTACCCGAGGGAGTGCACCGCTTGCACGATGCAGGCGTACGTGGCCCCGGGACCGTTCGGCGCGGTGCCGGTGACGATATGCGGACCGATGCAGGCGGCGACTGGCAGCATGAGCAGGAGCGCAAGCGGGACTTTCACGGAAGACCTCGACAGGAAGCGCCGGGCGGCGGCGTACGCGAGCGACGAAAGCTCGCAACAACGTACCGCGGCGCAAGGGCGGTTGCTCAATCCTTGCGGCGTACGTACGCGGCGCGACCGAAACGCGTGATGACGTCGGCTGACGCCAAGCTGTCAGATTATGAGTGATTTCGCTCTTGCAAAGAGTGGAACTTGGGCGTATGCTAGACTGTATACAATAGCGGTGCCCCGGGATTCCGGGGATAAACAACCGCTCCGTGGGAGGACACCCATGAGGTCTGATGGCGCAGTCTACGACGTCGTGACGCGCGCACCCCACACGCGCCGGGGCCTCGTCGGCCTCACCGCACTGGTCCTGGCCGCGTTGGCCCTGTTGGCGCCGAACGCTCGGGCGCAGGGCCATGGCCGTGGATTCCTGTTCAGCGTCCCCAATTCGTCGTTCTCCATCCAGGCGGGCTACAACGCCGCGATGGCGAACAGCGACTTGTTTTCGACGATGACCAGCCAACTCACACTCAATCGCAGCGATTTCGGCAGCCCGACGATCACGACCTCCTACGGGATGAGCCTCAACCCGACGATGCAGCTGGTCTTCGGGCTCGGTTACGCCCGTTCGGTCGCGAGTTCCCAGTACCGCTACTGGCTGGACAACAACAACCTGCCCATCCAGCAGCAGACCGAGTTCACACGGATCCCGCTGACCGTGAACCTCAAGGCGTACTTGAGGCCGCGGGGGCGCTCGATTGGGCAGTACGCCTGGGTGCCCGCCAAGTTCGCGCCGTTCGTGGGGATCGGGGCGGGGACTATGTGGTACAAGTTCCGCCAGTCCGGCGACTGGGTCGACACGGTGAGCACGGTCGTTTCGTACGACCTGTTCAGCAGCTCGGCCTGGACGCCGATGGCGGACGTTTTTGCCGGGGGTGACCTGACGATCAACCCCGGAATGGCCCTGACGGCCGAGGCCCGCTATTCTCTTGCAAAGGGGCCGATCAACGGTGATTACCAGGGGTTCCATCGCATCGACCTGTCCGGTCTCGCATTGACGGCGGGCCTCACGTTCAGGTTCTGAGGAGAGGGTGACTATGAAGAACCCAATGCGTTTTCTACAGCCGCTGGCGATGGGCGGAGCGCTCCTCGCCGGGCTGCTGTTCTCGGCACCCATCCAGTCGGCGCGGGCCCAGAGTGCCCCGACCGATGCGCGGTGGGATGCCTTCCTCGGGTGCTGGCAGCCGAACGATGCGACCACGGCGGGCACCAGCGCGCTGATGTGCGTCGTGCCCTCCCAGGGGGCTTCGGCGGCCGACATCGTGACCATTTCCGGCGGCAAGGAAGTGGCGCGCGAGCACGTCGACGCCAATGGCCAGCGAATCGCTGCCACCCGCGACGGGTGCAAGGGGTGGGACGCCGCGACGTGGGCCCGTGACGATGAGCGCGTATTCATTCACTCGGCGTATACGTGTGCGGACGGGCGTCTCCAGCAGTCCACCGGCATCCTGGCGCTGAACAGCGACGGCGAGCTCCTCGACGTGCAGGGCCTGAAGTCGGGCGCGCACACCGGCGTACGCGTGTTGCGCTATCGCGAGGCGGTGAACCCGGGCACCCTTCCGGGCGACGTGTCAGCGGCTCTGGGCAACCGCACGATGGCCGTGGATGCAGCCCGCGTGGCCGCCTCGGCGCCGGTCAACACGGATGACATCATCGAGGCGTCGTCACGTGTGAGTGCACCGGTGGTCGAAGCATGGCTGGCCAACAGCGGCCAGCAGCAGACGGTGGATGCCAAGCAGCTCGAGCGCATGGCGAATGCCGGCGTACCGGACAGCGTGATCAACATGGTCGTCGCACTCTCGTATCCGCAGCGGTTCGCCGTCACCGGCGGCTACGGTGGTGCGGCAGGCACGTATGGCAACGGTGTGGCGGCGACCCGCCTCGCGGGCGTCGCGGACACCAGCGCCGCGGCCCGGCCCTGCACGTACTCGATGTACGGGTGGGGCTATAATCCCTGCGGCTTCTCCCCGTGGGGCTACGGATACTCGGCCTACTATGGCCCCTACGGGCCCTATAGCCCGTACTGGGATTCCTGGTACGGCGCCTACGGTCCGGCGTACGGGTACGGTTATGGCTACGGGTACGGCGGATACGGCTACGGCGGTTGGGGCGGCTGGTACGGCGGAACCCCGGTGATCGTCGTCCGGAGCAACACCACGCCGGCGTCGCATGGGCGGATGGTGAACGGGCGTGGATACGTCTATACCGGCGGCAACGGCTCAACGGGCACGGCGGTTCCCCGCGGTACGTACCGCGGTGGCTCCTCGGCAGGGGCAGGGGCTTCGGCCTCCCGCGGTTCCTCCGGGGGTGGCGGCGGCGGTGCGGTCAGGACGGCCCATCGCGTTGGGGGTGGCGGCGGAAAGTGAGCCCCGCTTCGGGTAAACGGAACGCGGCGCCGGCGATTAGATTAGCCCGCGCCGCGTTCCGGTTAGGGGGCCGTCGGCTCAGCTCGGCCCCACCGCTCGTCCGGCGAGTACCGTGATGTTGTCCGAACCGCCGCGCTCGAGCGCCAGAGAGACCAGCGTGCGGCAGGCCTGCTCCGACGATTCCATGGTGCTCAGGCACTCGGCGATCTCATCGTCCGACACGTGCTTGGTGAGCCCGTCGCTGCACAGCAGCAGGACGGAACCACGCTCGCGGATCTCCACGCGGTGCAGTTCCGGCGTCGCCTCGTTCGAGCCGATCGCCCGCGCCAGCACGTTCCGGTAGGGAGACGACGCCGCACGCTCCGGCGCGAGCACGCCGAGGTCCACGAGGTCCTGCGCGACCGTCTGGTCGCGGGTGATCTGCCGGAGGCCGGCCGACGAATGGTAGTAGCACCGGCTGTCCCCGACCTGCTCCACGTACGCCCACGGCCACACGGCCACGACGAGCGTGAGGGTCGTCGCCATGATCTGCGGTGCGTTCAGCTCCGCTGCACGGTCCTGCACGGCGGCATGCGCCTGGGCGGCCGCGGTGTTCAGGGCGTCCTTCAGCTCGCCCTCCTTCCCGGTCGCCACTGCCTGGCAGCATTCGATCGTCGACGACACGTACCGCATGATCGCCTCGATGGCGAGGCGGCTCGCCTGGCCCCCCTCACTGCCGCCCCCGACGCCGTCCGCGACCAGCATGATCGTCGCCAGGCGCTGTCCGCGCGTCGGGAGGTGCTCGGGATCGGGCAGGCTCGTCCCGTGGATGATGACCTGCGGGTGGACCGTGGCGAGCAGGAAATGGTCCTGATTTTCGCTGCGCACACGCCCCGGGTGCGTCATGCCGAACAAATCGAGTTGGTGATCGCGCGGGCGCTCGTCCGGCGCCGTCGCGATCGCGCCGACCAGGGGGTTGGGCTCGGCCATTACGCGATCCTCCGTCCGTCCGTCGCATGGAAGAGGTGCACCGATGCTCCCGGAATCCGAATCGGGAGTGATCCGGTCCGACGCACCGGGATGTTTCCGGAGACGGTCACCAGCAACTCGCCGCCATCCGGCCGCGCGACATGAACAATCTGCTCACTTCCGAGCGGCTCGACCAGCGTCACCGGAAGGGCCGATGCGTCGGGGGCGTCGTGCGCCGCGAGGTCCTCCGGGCGCACACCGAGGATGACCGGGCCGTCGGGAATGTCCAGGGCGCCGTCCAGCGCCACCCGGAGGCCGCCGCCGACGAAGCCCCGGCCGGCTCCGTCGGTGGCGATCGCGCCCTCGAGGATGTTCATCGCGGGACTCCCGATGAACGTCGCCACGAACAGGTTCGCGGGAGCGCGGTACAGCGCCATTGGCGGCGCGACCTGCTGGAGCACCCCGGCGCGGAGAACCGCGACGCGATCGCCCAGGGTCATCGCCTCGACCTGGTCGTGGGTCACGTACACCATCGTGGCACCGAGCCGCTGGTGCAGCCTCGCCAACTGGGCGCGGGTCTGCGCGCGGAGCTGGGCGTCGAGATTCGAGAGCGGCTCGTCGAACAGGAATGCGCGCGGCTCGCGGACGATGGCTCGTCCCAGCGCCACCCGCTGTCGCTGCCCACCCGAGAGCTGACCCGGCCTCCGATCGAGCAACCCCGCCAGATCCAGTGTCTCGGCCACGGCCTCGACGCGCCGCGCCACCTCTTCCCGGTCGGTGCCGCGCATGCGGAGGCCGAAGGCGAGGTTCTCCCGGGCCGTCATGTGCGGATAGAGCGCGTAGTGCTGGAAGACCATGGCCACGTTCCGTGCCTGGGGCGGCAGCGCCGACACGTCCTCGCCGTCGAACAGGATCCGGCCGCCGGTGAGCGGCTCCAGCCCGGCGATCATCCGCACGATCGTCGACTTGCCGCTGCCGGAAGGGCCGACCAGCACCAGCAGCTCGCCGTCGGCGACCGTCAGGTCCACGCCGCGCACAGCGGGCTCCGGACCTCCGTACCGCTTCTCCAGATGCTCGAGTCTGATCGTCGTCATCGCTCAGCCCTTCACCGCACCGGCGGTGAGCCCCTGCACGATCCGGCGCTGGAAGATCAGCACGACCAGCGCCACCGGCGCCGTGGACACGATCGCGGCGGCCAGAATCTGTCCCCACGGAACTTGGTACTGGCCGCGGAACAACGCGATGGCCACCGGCACGGTCTGCCGCTCGGGGCCCAGCGTGAACGACAGAGCGAAGAGGAATTCATTCCAGCAGAAGATGAACGTGAGCACCGCCGCGGTCGCCAGGCCGGGCCACGCAACGGGCAGCAGCACACGCGTGAAGCTCTGCCACCGTGTGGCCCCGTCCACGAGCGCCGCCTCTTCGAGCTCCCGCGGAATCTGCCGGAAGAAGCTGGTGAGCAGCCAGATCGCCAGGGGCATGGCGAACGTGACGTACGGGAGCACGAGTCCCGGATAGGTATCGATCAGGTGCAGCCGCCGGAGCAGGAGGTACAGCGGGCTGACGATCGAGATCTGCGGGAACATGGTCACGGCGAGGACGCCGCCGAGGATCAGGGCCTTGCCCGCGAAGTTCAGGCGGGCCAGCGCGTAGGCGGCCGCCGCGCCCAGCGACACGCACAGCACCGTCGTACACCCGGCCACGACCAGTGAGTTGCGGATCGGGATGAGGAAGTTCCGCTCCGTGAACAGCGCTGCGTAGTTGGCGAGCGTCAAGTGGTGCGGCCACAACGAGGGAGCGCCGAAGAGCGAGGCGTCTGGAGAGAGTGACGCGACCAACGCCCAGTACAGCGGGAATACGGCGGCTGCCACGAGCACCGCCAGCGCAACGCGGCGGGCGAGCGCCCATCCGGGCCCCTCAAGGGTCTGGCCCGTCGCGGGTCCGGCACCGCGCCCGCTCACCGCAGGTCTCCGCTCAGCCGCACCCCGAGCCCGCGGATGTACAGCAGTGCAAGCGCGAAGGTGATCAGGAAGATCACGACGGACAGCGCCGAGCCGTATCCGAATTCGAGATTCTGCAACAGCGTGTTGAACGTGTACAGCGCCACCGGCTCCGTGGACGTGCCCGGGCCGCCGTTGGTGATCACGTAGATCAGATCGAACACCCGGAAGGCGTCGAGCGTCCGGAAGACGAGCGCCACGAGGATGGCCGGCCGCAGGAGTGGCAGCGTTACGTGCCAGAGCCGCCGCCACGCGCCCGCGCCGTCCACGGCGGCAGCCTGCAGGAGCGCCGGATCGATCGTCTGCAATCCGGCCAGCAGCAGCAGGGCCACGAAGGGCGTGGTCTTCCAGATGTCGGCGAGCATGATCGGTGCCCACGCGGTGGCCGTGTGGACGAACCAGACGATCGGGTGATCGAGAATGCCGACGTGCACGAGCACGGGATTCACGATGCCCGCCTGCGAGTCGAACATCACGCGCCACACGAGTCCCGCGACGACGGTGGGGATGGCCCACGGGATGAGTACCGTAGCACGCACGGCGCCGCGGCCGCGGAACACGCGATTCAGGGCCAGGGCCAGGATCAGCCCCAGCACCAGCTCCACCGAGACCGTGACCCCCGTGAACAGCGCGGTGTGGCCGAGCGCGCGCCAGAATCGCCCGTCGTGTGCGATCATGGCGTAGTTCGCGAGTCCCACGAACGGGTGCCCGAGCCAGGGCATCCGCAAATCGTGGTGATGCAGGGAATCCCATCCCGTCCAGGCCAGCGGGAAGAGCGCCACGAGCACGATCAACCCGAGGGCGGGGGCGAGCAGCCAGGCGGCCCGGCGTCGATCCGTCACGGCTCGATGCCCCGCCGCATGAGGGCCGCCACGCCGGTGCGCCGCAGCAGGTCGGTCATCTGGCGGGCCGCGGTGTGCAGCGCGTCGGACGGCGTGGCCTCCCCCGTGAGCGCCCGGTGCAACTGGATCTGCAGCAGCTCCGAGAGCTGCGAGTAGATCGGCGTGACCGGCCGCGCCGTCGCGTGCTCGATGATCGTGCGCGCTTCCTCCAGCGGAACGGCCAGCGCGCCGCGCAGTCGCGGGTCCCGGTACAGGGCGGGGCGGGGGGGATAGTAGCCGGCGGCGGTGGCACGCTCGAGGACCTGCTGCGGCGCGGTGAGGAATGCAACGAGGGCGTACGCGGAATCGGGGGCGTTGCTGAAGGCATTCACGGCCAGCTCGCCGCCGCCCAGGGCGGCTGTCGGGTGTCCGCCGGGGCCGGCAGGCATCGGAGCGACGGCGAACCGCCCGGCCACCCGCGACTGCGCCGAGTCACGCATGAGAGCTGCCGCGTAGGGCCAGTTGCGCATGAACACCGCCTTCCCGTTCTGGAAGGCGAACCGCGTTTCCTCCTCGTGCCAGGTGAGCACCTGTGGCGGCGCGATCGAGCCGATCTCGTGGCGCATCTCGGTGAGCGCCGCGACGGCGGCCGGTGAATCCACGAGCACGCGGCCGTCGGGGGTCATGATCTGCCCGCCGAATCCGCCCAGGTATTCCAGGAACACCGTGACCAGTCCCTCGTAGCGCGCCCCCTGCCAGACGAATCCGTACGGCACGGCGGCTCCGCCGCGCGCCCGGCCCAGCCGTACTTCGGCGGTCAGCTCGCGAAAACTGCGGGGGGCGTGCGGCACGAGATCGGTGCGCCAGTACAACATGCCCACGTCCACGTACCACGGCAGCGCATACAGATGGTGCGCCCAGCGGTCGGCGGACAGGACGTTGGGGAAGAAGGCGGCCGTGTCGGGGTGGAACCGGTCCAGGGGAGCGATCCAGCCGGCGGCCGCGAACTCCGCGGTCCACACGACGTCGAGTTGGAGTACGTCCGGATCGCCGGCCCGGGCGTTGAGCCACTGGACGTACAACTGGTGCCGCTGCGTGGCGTCGTCGGGGGTGGGCTGCACCCGCACGTGGATGTCGGGGTGGAGGGCCTCGAATCGCGCGACCTCGTGCGCCAGCAGCTTCCCTTCGTCACCGAGGGTGCTGCCCGAGAGCGTCAACTCCACGCCGCGCTGGGGCGCCCCGCCGCAGCCGGCGAGGAGGAGCGCCGCCAGGGCGATCACCGGCGCGCGAACGGTCACCGGAGCCGAGCCCGGGCGGGACGCCGCTGGTCCGTCAGGTTTCGCATCGCACCGACACAACCTGTGTCGGTGCGAACGAAGCGCAAGTCGACGCGCGCGCTATTGTCCGCGTCGTCCCGACTTCGCCGATGTCGAGCGCGGCTTCACCTGCGGCGCCGGTCGCTGCGGGGGCGGCGCCGACGTCTGCTCGCGCGCAGCTTCCGCGTCCGGCCGGACGGTGCGCTTGTGCGAGAAGTCGGGAACGCGGGTGCGATGCTTCTTCACGGGGCCTCCTGATGACGCCTCCTCTGAATAATGGCGCCGGTTGCCGCCGCGGGGCCAGACCGGAAGCGCCGGTCGGGCCTTCACTTCCCCACAGGCCCGGCGTACCGTTCTCCCCCATGACGCCACGTCTCTCCGAACTCCCGGCTCATGTGGGCCGGTCCGTCACCGTCCGTGCCTGGGTGACGCACGTCCGCTCCTCCGGCAAGATCGCGTTCGCGGTGTTGCGCGACGGCACCGGCTTCGCGCAGGCCGTGTTCGTGAAGAACCAGCTTCCGCCCGCGCTGTGGGAGCGCTTCTCGCAGCTGACGCTGGAAACGTCGGTGGCGATCACGGGCGAGGTTCGGGCGGAACCGCGCGCGCCCGGCGGCTACGAGCTCGGAGTGACCGACCTCGAGATCGTCGGCGCCAGCCCCGGCGACTATCCCATCCAGCCCAAGGAGCACGGGATCGACTTCCTGCTCGACCACCGGCACCTCTGGCTCCGCAGCCCGCGGCAGCGCGCCATCGCCGCCGTGCGCAGCGAGATCGAGCAGGCCATTCAGGATTTCTTCTACGAGCGCGGGTTCCTCCGCGTCGACACGCCCATCCTCACCGCCGCGATCGGTGAACGCAGCGGCCTGTTCTCCACCGAATATTTCGAAGAGGGCACGGCGTATCTGGCGCAGACGGGGCAGCTCTACGGCGAGGCTGCCGCCGCGGCCTTCGGCAAGATCTACACGTTCGGCCCGACGTTCCGGGCCGAGAAGTCGAAGACGCGCCGCCACCTCACCGAATTCTGGATGATCGAGCCCGAGGTGGCCTGGTTCGACTCCAACGACAACATGAAGCTCCAGGAGGATTTCGTCTCGTTCCTCGTCCGGCGGTGCCTGGACCGGCGGCAGGCCGAGCTGCGCGAGCTGGAGCGGGATACGTCGAAGCTCGAAACCGTGGTGCCGCCGTTCCCCCGCATCGACTATACGGACGCGGTCGCCGTGCTCCAGGCCAGGGGGAGCCGCGTGAAGTGGGGCGACGACCTCGGGGCCGAAGACGAGGCGTTGCTCGTGGAGGGCCACGACCGGCCGGTGTTCGTCACGAACTATCCCAAGGAGGCCAAGGCCTTCTACATGAAGGAGAATCCGGCCGATCCCCGCACCGTCCTCTGCGATGACTGCCTGGCGCCGGAGGGGTACGGCGAGATCATCGGCGGGTCGCAGCGCGAGGACGACTATGACCGGCTCGTACAGCGCATCACCGACGAGGGCCTGCCCATGGATGCCTACGGGTGGTACCTCGATCTGCGGAAGTACGGCACGTTCGTACATTCCGGCTTCGGGCTGGGGCTCGAGCGGACGGTGGCGTGGATCTGCGGGCTCCAGCACATCCGCGAAGTCATCGCGTTCCCGCGGATGATGTACCGGCTGCGGCCGTGACGGGGAGGGCGGTCTGGACCACGCTGCTGGCGGCGGGCGTCCTGAGCGTCCCCGTCGGCGCGCAGGGACAGCGCCCCACAACGACTGCCGAGCGAATGGCGGCCTGGCAGCAGCACCAGACGATGGCGCGCGCATCGTTCTTTCGCGGGCTCGCCTGGCGCGCCGACGGACCGGTGAAGACCGGCGCCCGCATCGAGGCCATCGCCATTCCCCCCGGGAACACGGGCACGATCTACGTCGGCGTGGCGTCCGGGAACGTCTGGAAGACGGTCGACAACGGGATCACCTGGCGACCGATCTTCGACCACGAGAGCGCGTTCGCCATCGGCGACGTCGCCGTGTCGCGCAGCGATCCGAACGTCGTCTGGGTCGGCACAGGCGAGGCGCAGCCGCGCTTCTCCGGATACGACTTCCCCGGCACCGGCGTCTTCAAGTCGGTGGACGCCGGCGCGCACTGGACGCACATGGGTCTCACCGACACGCAGCACATCGGCAGGGTGCTCATCGACCCGCAGGATCCCGACGTGGTGTACGTTGCCGCGATCGGGCACCAGTGGTCCCCGAACCATGCGCGCGGCGTGTTCCGAACGCGCGACGGCGGTCGGCACTGGCAGCAGGTGCTGTTCATCAACGACTCCACCGGTGTGATCGATCTGGCGATGGATCCGGCGAACCGGCGCACCCTCTACGCTTGGGGCTGGCAGATCGAGCAGGGACGGGACGGCGGGTTCTTCAAGTCCACGGACGGTGGCGATCACTGGCGCCACATCACGGCCGGGCTGCCCACCGGGCTGCTCGGGCGGGCGAACATCGGTGTGGCGCCGGGCAATCCCCGCGTCCTCTATCTCTTCCTCGACAACCGGGCGCCGGCCGTCGTCCCGCACCGCCCGTACGTGGGGGGCGAGGTGTACCGCTCCGACGACGGCGGCGAGCACTGGCACAAGGCCAACACGCAGGACTTGTGGAGCGTCTTTGGCGTATTCGGATGGAAGTTCTGCGACGTACACGTGGATCCGCGCAATGCCGATCATGTCTACATCCTCGGCAATCGGGCGTATCAGTCGTTTGACGGGGGCGCCACGTGGCGGCGTCTCGGCGACCGCATCCTCCGCGTGCATCACACCGACGGACGGGCCATGCATCTCGACCAGCACGACCTGGTCATCGATCCGGCGAACCCCGACCGCCTGCTGTTGGGGAACGACGGCGGCCTCTACATGTCCTACGACGCCGGCCGGAGCTGGCTCCAGCTCAACGACATCCCCGTGTCGCAGATGTATTTCGTCGCGACCGACAACGATCGCCCCTACCACATCTACGCGGGCACGCAGGACGACGCGGCCGTCTACGGGCCCAGCGACGCGTCGCTCGACGACGACGTGCCGGCGGTGTGGCGCAGCGTGTACCTCGACCGGTGGACTGGCGGGGACAGCTTCGTGACCCTCCCCGATCCCACCGACCCGCACATCGTCTACTACGAGCATCAGAACGGCGACATCCGCCGCATGAACATCGCGGGCACATCAGTGCTGACCGGTGGTCCCTCCGCCGTCGACATCCGTCCCCGGGCCCCCAGGGGCGCGCCGCGCATCCGATTCAGCTGGTATACGCCCTTTCTCATCTCGCACTACGATCCGCGGACGCTCTACGCTGGCGGTACGAAAGTGCTCAAGTCCACCGACCGCGGCGATCACTGGACGGTCGTGAGTCCCGACCTCGGTGACCCACCCGGCCCCGACCGCGGGCGCGTGACGACCGGTGCCCTGACCCGGTTGGCGGAATCGCCGCTACGGCGCGGGATGCTCGTGGGCGGCACCGAGGGCGGCCGCGTCTGGCTCACCACGGACGACGGCAGATCCTGGCACCGCATCGACCATGGGCTGCCCCGCGACTGGGTCACGTCCGTCACACTCTCCAGATGGGACGCCCGCCGGATCTATATCAGTCTCACCGGCTACCGGGAGGACGACGAACGGCCGTACGTGTACGTGTCCGACGACACCGGCCATACCTGGCGTTCCATCGCGGCCAACCTGCCCACGGAGTCGGTGGACGTCGTCAAGGAGGACCCGGCCGATGCGAATCTGCTGTATCTCGGGACCGACCTTGGCGTCTACGTGTCCCGTGATCGCGGGGACCGGTGGGAATCGGTGAGTGCCACGCTCCCATCAACCGCCGTCATGGACCTCACCGTGCAGGCACGGGCGCGCCAGCTCGTGATCGGGACCTACGGTCGTGGCGCATGGATTCTCGATCTGACGCCGATCCGCGACCGCACCGTCGTTTCCGCGGCACGTCCGCTGTACGTCTATCCCATTCGCGACGCAACGGTCGACTGGTTCGGGTGGGAGACGCTTCCGGGCGAGCGGCGCGGTCGCAACGTGGCCCGGATGCAGGTCGCCAGCGCCGCCGGCGGACCGGCCACCCTGCTGGTGCGCGACTCGACGGGGCGAGTCGTCCGCACCTGGCAGGCCAAGTTCACGCCCGGGGTCAACTCCGTGGTGTGGGACCTCCAGTCCAGGCGCCCCGACGGGACCCTGGCCGATGCCCACGCGGGGTCGTACACGCTCGACGTGTCGGTCGGGACGGCCCACGCCTCGGGCGGGCTCACGGTACACGCGGATCCGAACCGCCCCCGCCCCCGCTAGCGCTCCTCCGCCTTCACCTCATCCCAGAGGCGGTCCAGCGCCTCCAGTCCGGCCGTCGATACCTCCAGCCCACTGGCCTTCGCTCGGTGCTCGATGGCCTGGAACCGGCGAGCGAACTTCGCGTTGGCCCGGTCGAGGGCGAGCGCGGGATGCACGCCGACCTTCCGGCACAGGTTCACCACGGCGAACAGGAGATCGCCCAGCTCGGCTTCCAGCCGGCTCTGCCCTCCGTTCGATGCCGGCTCCCCCTCCGAGTGGAGCGCGTCGGCGTTCAGCTCGGCGCGCACTTCCCGCAGCTCCTCTTCCACCTTCGCCAGTGGGCCCTCGGCGTCGGGCCAGTCGAACCCGACGCCGGCCGCGCGGTCCTGGAGTCGGTACGCCCGATGCAGACTCGGCAGGCCGGTCGGGAGCCCGTCGACGATGCTGTCGCGCTTCCGCGCCTTCTGCCGCTCCCACGGCTCGCGAACCCCGTCGCCGTACAGGTGCGGATGCCGCCCCTTCATCTTCGTGATGAACGTTTCGGCCACGTCATCGAAGGTGAACGCTCCACGCTCTTCCGCGACGATGGAATGGAAGAGCACCTGCAGCAGCAGGTCGCCGAGCTCCTCGCGCAGCTGCCGATCGTCGTGCGAGGTGATCGCGTCGTCCACCTCGTGTGCCTCTTCGATCAGATAGGGTCGCAGCGACTCGTGCGTTTGGGCGGCATCCCACTCGCAACGCCGCCGCAGATCCCGCATCAATTCGAGCGTATCTTCAAGTGGCCGTTTCACTTGCCTCGCCTCCGTTCGACCGATATACTACCCGCCCTGCAAATGATAGCTCAATGATACGTGCCATGACGCGCGCCTGGGTCGAGATCGACCTCGGCGCGCTGACGCGCAATGCCGCCAGGATCGCGGCCGCGGCGCGCGTGCCGTTGCTGCCGATGATCAAGGCCGACGCTTACGGACTCGGCGCCGTGGGGGTGGCGCGCGCCCTCGAGGTCGCGAACCCGTGGGGATTCGGGGTCGGCACCATCGAGGAAGGGGAGGAGTTGCGGGAAGCCGGGATCACGCGCCCCATCCTCGTGCTCACCCCCATTCTGCCGGAGACCTTCGCCGCGGCGCAGGCCGCCGGGCTGCGGCCCGCGCTCGGCGACCTGGACGCGATCGGCGCGTGGGGCCCCAGCGGTGCCCCGTGGCACCTGTCCATCGACACCGGGATGAACCGCGCCGGCGTGCCCTGGCGCGAGATCGCGGCCGCGCGCGCGCTGATTGCGAAGCACCCGCCCGAGGGGGCGTTCACCCACTACCACTCGGTGCTCCGGGACCGCACGTCGGTGGAGATCCAGACGCAACGCTTCCGCGACGCCGTGGCGCAGCTCGCCGAGCGCCCCCGGCTCCTCCACGCCGAATCGTCCGCGGCCATCGAGCACAACGCCGGGCCCTCCCGGTGGGATCTGGTGCGGCCCGGGATCTTCCTGTACGGGGTGGGAACGGAGGGCGGGCTCGATCCCGAGCCCGTCGCGTCGGTGCGGGCCCGGGTGGTCGAGGTCCGCACGATCCGGGACGGGGACACCGTGAGCTACGGGGCCACCTACCCGCCACCCGGTTCGCATCCGGAGGATTGGCCGCGCCGCATCGCCACCCTGCCGCTGGGATACGCCGACGGCTACCGCCGCGCCCTCGGCAACCGGGGATGGGCATTGCTGCACGGTCGACGCGTGCCCGTCGCCGGCGCCGTGACCATGGACATGACCATGCTCGACGTCACCGACGTGCGGTGTGCGGTGGGGGACGTGGTCACCCTCATCGGGCGCGACGGCGGCGATCTCATCACGGTGCAGGAGGTGGCCCGGTTCGGCCATCTGTCCCCGTACGAGCTCCTCACCGAGCTGCACTCGCGACTGCCCCGTCTGTACGGGGAGCCGACGTGACCAAGCGCGCCGCGATCATCGTCATGGACGGGGTCGGCATCGGGGCCGCGCCCGACGCCGCGGCCTACGGCGACGTGGGCAGCGATACCCTCGGCAATCTGTCGCGCGCCGTTCCCGGCGGCTTCGATCTCCCGAATCTGCAGGCGGCGGGCCTCGGCAACATCGCGTCGCTCGCCGGTGTCCAACGCACGGAACACGCCACCTGCGCATGGGGACTCATGGAGCCGAAATCGGCGGGCAAGGACAGCACCACGGGTCACTGGGAGATCGCCGGACTCCATCTCGCGCGCCCGTTCCCCACGTATCCGCACGGATTCCCGGTCGAGGTCGTCGACGAATTCGCGCGCCGCACGGGGCGGGGCGTGCTCGGCAACCTGGTCGGCAGCGGGACGGCGATGATCGACCGGTTCGGCCCCGAGCACGAGCGGTCGGGCCGGTGGATCCTCTATACGTCGGCGGACTCTGTCTTCCAGGTGGCGGCGCACGAAGCCGTGGTCCCGCTCGACGAGCTGTACCGGGCCTGCGAGACGGCGCGGCAGATGCTGGTCGCGCCCAACGACGTGTCGCGGGTCATCGCCCGACCGTTCGTGGGGAGTCCCGGCGCGTACACGCGAACCGCGAATCGGCGCGACTTCTCGATCAGTCCCCCGGGGGAAACGCTGCTCGACGCCCTTGGACGGGGCGGCGTGCCGACGGCTGGTGTGGGCAAGGTGGACGATCTGTTCGCGGCACGCGGCATCACGTCGCGCCACTTCGCCGACAATGCCGGCGGACTCGCGGCGATTCGCGACTGGGTACAGGCGGCCGCCGGTGGGTTCCTGTTCGCCAACCTACTAGATTTCGACCAACAATACGGGCACCGGAACGACGTTCCGGGGTTCTATGGGGCGTTGCGGCGCTTCGACGCCGCGTTGCCCGCGCTCTTGTCCGCCCTTCGCGAGGACGACCTGCTCTTCATCACCGCCGATCACGGCAACGACCCCACCACGCCGTCCACCGATCATGCCCGCGAGTGCGTGCCGTTGCTGGCGGCCGGACCGCGGGTGCGCCCGCGCGATCTCGGGCGGCGGAGCACGTTCGCGGATCTCGGGGCCACGGTCGCCGACTGGTTCGGGCTCGCCTTCCGCGGGCGCGGCACCTCGTTCCTCGCGGAGCTGGTCGCCGTATGAGTCCACGCGCGACGGCAGCGCCGGATTCCGCCGCCCTCGTTTCGGCCGCACTGGGTGAGCTGCGCGATCGCGCCGCAGCGGCCATGGACGGGGCCTACGCGCCCTATTCCGGGTTCCGGGTCGGGGCGGCCCTGCTCGCCGTCGACGGCGACATCGCGGTCGGGTGCAATGTGGAGAATGCCGCCTATCCGGCCGGGGTCTGCGCCGAACGTGTCGCGCTCGGCTCCGCGGTGGCGGCCGGGCACCGGCAGTTCCTGGCCATCGCGATCGCGACCGAAGCCGAGCAGCCGACGCCTCCCTGCGGCGTGTGCCGGCAGGCCCTCTTCGAGTTCGCCCCCGAGCTCGTGGTCCTCAGTGTGACGCGCGGCGGGCACGAGGCGCGCTGGTCGCTCGGCGACCTGCTTCCCAACGCCTTCACGCCGCAGTCCCTCGACCACAGTCGTCACTAGCCATCCGTGGACGGTGTTCGTGCTCCTGCTCCGACGTCGTAACCTTGCGCTGTTCGCCGCGGCACTCGCCGTCGTCGCCGCCGCGGCCTGCAGCGACAACCTCGAGTCCGACGCCGCCTGCCCGAGCCTCTGCCCCGGGCAGGTCGTGACCCTGCGCGATACGGTCATCGATGCCGTCCTCGTCGACACGTCGATCTCCGGATTCCCGGCGGTCGGCCTGGCGCCGTACATCCTGATGTCGACGCGTGGAGACACCCTCGATGCCCGTGGGATCTTCCGGTTCGACTCGCTCCCCACGACGTTCACGCGTACGAACTCGCCGGTCGATACCAACATCATTGGCGTCGACAGCGCGTACCTGATGCTCCAGGTCGACACGACGGAGACGCTGCCGGGAGCGCCCGTGACGATCAGCGTGTACGACGTGGACACCGACAATCCCGACAGCACGGTCGCCGACACTGCCACCGCGCTGCTGGCGCCGCTGTTCACGCCCGACCGGCTGCTCGGCTCGAAGACGTACTCCCCCGATTCGCTGCGGGACAGTCTGCGCGTGCCGATCTCGGACGACTCGCTGTTCGCCTACATCAGGGCCAACAAGCGGCTCCGTCTGGGCGTCGAGGTGACGGGCAGCAACCGCCCGCAGTTGCGCGTCGGAACCTCGGCGATCTACCTGCCAGCGGAGTTGCAGTTCAAGCCGGCCCCGCACGGCGACACGACCGGCGTCACGCCGATGTACGTGATGCCGCTCTCGAAGACGCCGGCCGGGACGCCACTCGCTGCCCAGCTCTCGGAGTTCATGCTGGTGGTCAAGGGCTCCAACCCCACGACGAACCCCGTGCTCGCCGTGGGCGGCCTGCCCGGCCGGCGCGTGTACTTGCGGTTCGACCTGCCGGCGAAGATCATCGATTCGTCCACCGTGCTCCGCGCTACCCTGTTGCTGAACCAGATGCCGAATCGGGACTCGCCCGACGCCTACGACACGGCCACCGTCTGGCCCCAGGCGTTGCTCGCATCCTCCGCGGTCACCGACCTCACCCGTGCGCTCCGGCTGCTGTCCACGGTCGGTGGATTCGGCCTGGACACCATCGAGAAGTTCGCGCCTGCCGACAGCGGACAGCGTCAATTCGAGATGGTGCAATTGATCCGTGCGTGGAGCGCCGGGCTTGGCCCCAACGATCCACAGGCGCTGGCGGTGCGAACCGAGTTCGAGGGGGCGTCGGGCGCCCTCTACTGGTTCACGTCGAGCGCCGGCCCCGCGGCCCTCCGTCCCAAGGTCGAGATTACCTACGCACCGCCGCCGTCTGCGGGAGGCACCCCATGACCCGCCGCCACCGGGTGGTGCGCTGGGCCGCCCTCGCGGCGCTGGCCCTGATGGCGCCGAGCATCGCGTCTGCCCAGGGCACCCTGAGCGTGCAGGGGCTCGGCTACCCGCCGGGGGAGATGAGCGCGCGCTCGCTCGGCGCCGGCGGCGCGTTCGGGGAGATGGACCCCACGTCCACGCTCAATCCCGCGGCGATCGCCAGCTTCGGCAGCCCGGCTCTCTCGATGGAGATCGCGCCCGAATTCCGCCGCGTCACGAAGGGCGATGCGTCGGCCAACTCGAGCACCCAGCGGTTCCCGGTGTTCGTCGGCGCGTTCCCGTTCGGCCAGCACTTCATGGCCGGAATCTCGACGTCGACCCTGCTCGACCGCACATGGCAGACCACGACGCCCCAGGCGCAGCTCATCCGGGGCGACACCGTGCGGTTCAACTCGACGACCACCAGCGACGGCTCCGTGAACGATCTGGCCTTCACCGGTGCGTACCTGGTGCAGCCGTGGTTGCGCGTCGGCGTCGCGTTCCACACGCTCAGCGGGCGGGACGTGCTGACGACGCGGCGAAGCTTCCAGGACACGGTGCGGTACGGCAACACCACGGAACAGGTGTCGAGTACGTACGTGGGGGGCGCGCTCTCGGCCGGCGTGGAGTTGGTGGAGCCCGACCTCGGCGCGGTGGCCCTGTCGTACCGCCAGGGCGGCGGGTTCCGCCAGATGGTGGGCGATACGGTGCTCGCGTCGGCGCGCGTGCCCGACCGCTTCGGGCTCGCCGTGGCGTTCAGCGGATTCTCCGGCACCACGCTCGCCTTGCGAACGGCCTACGATCAGTGGTCGGCGCTGGGCTCCACCGACTCGGCCACTGGACCCGCCCGCAACTCGTGGGACACGTCGTTCGGAGCGGAGTTCGTGGGGCCGCAGTTCGCGGGCATTCCGCTGGCCTTCCGCGCCGGAACCCGATGGCGCGACCTGCCGTTCCCCGCGGAGGGTCACCAGGTGCGCGAGCTGTCGTTCACGGGCGGCATGGGGGTGACCCTCGCCGGCGGCCATGCGCTGCTCGACTTCGCCGGCGTCCATTCGGCCCGGTCGGCGGGCATCGGGATCTTCGAGTCCGCCTGGACGCTCAGCATGGGGATCACCATCCGTCCGTGAGCACACGCCGTGGAGCCCAGTTCCCGAACCGCTGACGCCCCGCTGATCCTCGTCGCCGACGACGTCGAGGCCAACGTGGAGTTGCTGTTCGACCAGCTGCACGTGCTCGGCTTCCGCGCCATTGCCGCCACCGACGGCCCCTCGGCCGTGCGGGCGGCCTTCGAGCACCGGCCCGACCTGTGCATTCTCGACGTGGCCATGCCCGCCGGGGACCTCGAGTGCGACGAGCGTGATACCGGGTTCGAGGTCTGCCGCCGCATCAAGCGCGACCCCCGCACGTCGCGGGTGCCCGTCATCTTCGTGACCGCCCTCAGCGACACCACCGACCGCGTGAAGGCCATCGAGGCCGGCGGCGACGACTTTCTCACCAAGCCGCACAACCGTCTGGTGCTCGGCGCCCGGGTGCGCAGTCTGCTGCGCCTCAAGGGCGCCATGGACGCGCTCGAGGACAGCTCGCGCAAGATGCGCGAGCTGGAGAAGCTGCGCGACGACCTGATGAAGATGATCGTGCACGATCTGAAGTCGCCGCTGTCCGCGGTGCTCGCCACGCTCGAGATGCTCATCGACGGCGACTTCGGGCCGCTCAATGACGGGCAGCGCCGGGCCCTCGTCGACTCGGAGGGCAAGGCGGAGGACCTCCTCGGCCTCATCGAGGATCTGCTCGAGATCCGACGGATCGAGGAGACGTCCGTGGCGCTCAAGCTGGAGCCGATCGCACCGGCGGCGCTGCTCAGCGAAGTCCTGCACGAATGGACCGGCCGGCTGCGCCAGGCCGGCGCCACGGTCGCGGTCGACGCGGCTGACGATGCCCCGGTGTTCGAGGCGGACAAGGCGCTGCTGCGCCGCGTGCTCGGCAACCTCGTGCAGAATGCGATCACCCATTCCACGGCATCCGTCGCCATCCAGCTCAGCGCCCGGCGTGAAGGCGACCGCATCCTGTTCACTGTGGCCGACAACGGGCCCGGCATCGATCCGGAATATCAGGAGATCATCTTCCGGAAGTTCGAGCAGGTGCACACGCCCTCCGCGCCGCGGATCCGCGGATCCGGCCTCGGCCTCGCCTTCTGCAAACTCGTGGTCAATGCCCACGGCGGACGGATCTGGGTGCAGAGTGCCGGTGCGGGGCAGGGGAGCGCGTTCCATTTCACGATTCCCCTCCACGCCGATCTCGCCGCGGTGCCCGTCGCCGCGCAGGCCGCGGGAACACCCGCATGAGAGTCTTCCTGCAGACCCTCGGCTGCCGCGCGAACCACGCCGACACCGAAGTGCTGCGCGCGACGATCACGGCGGCTGGGCATGCGGTGGTCGACGCACCGGACTCCGCCGACTGGGCGGTCTTCAATTCCTGCGCGGTGACCGGAGAAGCGGAAGCCGATCTCCGCAAGGCCGTGCGGCGTGCGGCACGCCGCGCGCCGGGTATCCGCAGCGTCGTCATGGGCTGCATGGCCGGTATCCCCGAGCGCGGGCCGACCCTGCGCGCCCTGCCCACGGTCACGGAGATCGTGCCGGGCGGCGACGTCGACGCCGTGGCGCGGTCGCTCGCCATCTGCCCGACGCACACGCCGGCCGGCCGCCAGCACGACACCCGGGCGCTCCTGCGGATCCAGGACGGGTGCGACGAGCACTGTACGTTCTGCGCGACGCGGCTCGCCCGCGGGCGCAGCCGGAGCCGTTCGCTCGACGTGCTGCGCCGCGAGGCGGCGGCCCTTGCCGAGCATCATCCGGAAATCGTGCTCACCGGCGTGCACATCGGCGGCTACGGCGCCGACATCGGGTGCTCGCTCGGCGGACTCGTGGAGCACCTCGTGCGGGAGGTGCCCCGTGTGCGATTCCGGTTGTCGTCGGTGGAGGCCACCGAAGTCGACGCACGACTGGCGGAGCTGCTCCGGGCCGACGACACACGGCTCGCGCCGTTCCTGCACGCCCCGCTGCAATCGGGCTCGGCGCCGCTGCTGCGCCGCATGGGCCGGCACTGGTATTCCCCGGCGCAGTATGCCGCGGCGGTCGAGCGCGTCACGGCGGGGATGCGGGCGTTCGGACTCGGCGCCGACGTCATGTGCGGATTCCCCGGCGAGACCGACGAGGACCACCGGGCCACCGTCGCCCTCTGCGAACGCCTGCCATTCACCTACCTGCACGTGTTCCCGTTTTCGGCGCGTCCGGGCACCCCCGCCGAGCGGCTGCCCGGCGCGGTGCCGCCGGCCCTCCCC
>JBJKRG010000136.1:0-2642 GCA_046704805.1 Gemmatimonadaceae bacterium | reverse complement strand
CGGCTGTTTCTGCGCCGCGCCGGCACGGTGATCTTCGCGATCTCGATCCTGCTCTGGGGGCTGGCGGCGTACCCGCGGGCGGCGAGCCCGGCGGGCGCACCGGCGGCAGCCGACGTGCAGCTCGCCCAGTCCGCGCTCGGCCACCTGGGCCGCGCCGTGGAACCGGCCGTGCGGCCCCTCGGCTACGACTGGAAGATCGGCGTCTCGATGATCGCATCGTTCGCGGCCCGGGAAGTGTTCGTGAGCACGATGGGCACGATCTACGGCGTGGGCAGCGCGGGCGACCATCCCGCGGCGCTCGGGCAGCGGTTACGGACCGAGCGCAATCCGGCCACCGGGAAGCTGGTGTACACCCCGCTCATCGCCGTCGGGCTGATGGCGTTCTACGTTTTCGCGCTGATGTGTACGAGCACGCTGGCGATCACGCACCGCGAGACCGGCGGCGGCTGGCAGGGGACGCGCTGGGCGGCGCTGCAGTTCACGTACATGCTCGTGCTGGCGTACGGTGCGGCCTTCGTGATCTATCACGGCGGGCTGGCGCTCGGACTCGGAGGGGGCGCGTGACGGGCGCCTGGGTGCAGAACGTGATCGTGGGGGCGGCGCTGCTCGGCGCCGCGCTCTACCTCGGACGACGCGCGTGTAAGCGCGTCGCGGCGGCCCGGCAGCCGCGGTCCGGGGGCTGTGGCCCGGACTGCGGCTGCGGGCACTGAGCCGCTACTGCGGCCGGACGACCAGCATCGCCTTCGGCCCGCCGCGCAGGACCTTGTCGGCGACGCTGCCCACCATCAGCCGCGACATGCCGCGTCCGTGCGTGGCCAGCGCCACGGCGTCCGCGCCCTGCGCCCTGGCCGTCTCGATGATCACCCGCGCCGGCGATGCATCGGTGCGCACCTCGGTGCGGATGTCGAGCGTGGGATACTGGCGGCGGAGGCGAGCGGCGAGGGACGACACGTAGGAGGCCGCCCGCTCCACGAGCGCCTCCGTGGCTTCGGTCGCGTACTCCTCGGGCGGTGCATAGGCCACCGCATACTCCATGGCCGGCATGAACGCCGGGGTGAACACCGGCTTGACCACCTCGAGCAGCAGCACCTGTGCCGCCGTGATTTCGGCCAGCGCCATGGCGTGGGGCACGACCTGCTCCGCGTATCCCGAGCCGTCGACCGGCACGACGATGCGCTGGAAGGCCCCGATCGGCTCGAGCACGCCGTCCGGCTCCTCCTCGGGCCGGAGCATCAGCACGGGGGTGCAGCTGTTGCGCACGACCCCGTCCGCCACGCTTCCCATCCAGACCCGGCTGAACCCCGTGCGGCCGTGGGTCGACATGACGAGGAGCGCATGGTCGAGGCTGCGCAGGTACTCGCAGATCACGTCCGCCGGCGGCCCGTCGAGCATCGCCGTCGTGGCCGCAAGCCCCGTCTCATCCTGGATGCCCTTCGCCGTACGGTCGAGATATTCCTGGGCCTCCTCCCGCATCGCCTGCTCCAGCGGGAACTGGTCCCCCAGGTCGTGCGCCATCAGCTGATAGGCACGGACCAGCTCCAGGTGGGCGTTCGCCCGCTCCGCCAGCATCGTCGCCGTGGCGATCGCATGCTCGGCCAGCGGCGATCCATCGAGCGGCACCACGATGGTACGGAACATGGTTCCCTCCTCCGCCCGGAGGCGGCCGTGTCTCAGGACCAGGGCTCGCGGAACTCCCGGTCGCGGTTGAAGACGTAGGTCTTCGCGGACACCTTGCGCTCGGCTACCGCCCGGGCGATGTCGCTGACGGTCACGATCCCCACGAGGCGTTCGTCCTCGACGACCAGCACACGATGGATCGCCGCCCGGTGCATGAGCTCGGCGGCGTTCTCCACCGAGTCTTCGGGGCCCAGCGCCCACAGCCGGCGCGTCATCACCTCGCGCACCTCGTGCTCGTCGAGGACGTTCCACTCCGGACCCTCGGTGGCGGCCATGCGCTCCGAGACCTCGGCGCCGGCGTCGTCCCACAGATCCGTGAAGAACTCTCCGGACGGCTCGTTCTCGGTATCGCTGTCGTCGGGCAGCGGCAGCTCGCTCCAGTCGCGCCACTCCGTGTTCTCCGACTCGTCGCGCTCGGTGGGCACCCCGGGCGCCGATGCGGCGAAGCCGATCAGATCGTCGGCCGATACGACGCCGACGACGCGCTCGCCCGACAGAACCGGAGCGCCGCTCACGTGGTGGCGCGCCAGCAGCTCCATGGCATCGCGCAGCGTGGTGAGGGGGGTGACCGAGACGACGTCCGTCGTCATGATGTTGCGGAGTTTCAGCATGGACACCTCCGGCGCTTGGGGGCGCAGCGTGCGGGGACCCGCCCCGCGGGTTCACGTGCAAGATCGCGCCCGGTTCCGCCACTCGCTGTCGGCGGGCGCCCGATCCGGTGTAGGGGAACGGGCATCGGTGGGAGCCGCGCCGGCCCGGGGGTGAGTAACTGCGCACGCAAATTTTTGGTACCTTCGTCGCACCATGTCTTCGACCTCGCTGCAGTTGTTCATCGGGATCGCGCACGTCGTGCTGGCGATCGGCGTCTCCACGCACATCGTCCTCACGAAGCACGAGCCGCGGGCCGCGATCGGCTGGATCGGGCTCGTGTGGCTCACCCCGGTGGTGGGCTCGGCCCTCTACGT
>JBJKRG010000135.1:0-6258 GCA_046704805.1 Gemmatimonadaceae bacterium | reverse complement strand
CGACCCTCGCACCGCTGGAGACGTGGCCGAGAGGCTGAAGGCGGCGGTTTGCTAAACCGTTATAGGGCCTAAAAGCTCTATCGAGGGTTCGAATCCCTCCGTCTCCGCTGGGGCCCGCGTGTTGCGGGCCCCTTTTTTTCCGGGCCGCCTCGCGGCGGCCGTTCCACCGGCTCACCGCTCCACCTTCGGCACGACCACATGCCCGACGTCCCCCGCCTTCGCTTCGCTCCGTCACCCACCGGCTACCTGCACCTCGGCGGCGCGCGGACGGCGCTGTTCAACTGGCTCTACGCCCGGCACTACGGCGGCCGGTTCCTGCTCCGCATCGAGGACACCGACCGGGCACGCAGCACCGAGGAGAGCACGCGCGCGATCTTCGAGGGGCTCGAGTGGCTCGGCCTGCAGTGGGACGAGCAGGTGGTCTACCAGGGGGCCAACCTGCCCCGCCACCAGATCGACGCCCAGCGCCTGCTCGACTCGGGCGCGGCGTACCGCTGCTTCTGCACCCGCGACGAGCTGGACGAGCGCCGCCGCGAGGCCGAGGCGCGGAAGGAACCGTTCAAGTACGACCGGCGGTGCGACGCGCTGCCCCGCGAGGAAGTCGCCCGCCGCCTGTCCGCCGGGATGCCCTTCGCGGTGCGATTCCGCGTGCCCGAGGGGACGACCGCCTGGAACGACCTCGTCCACGAGACGATCAGCTTCCCGAACAAGGACATCGAGGACTTCGTGATCCTCCGCTCCGACGGGACGCCGATCTATAACCTCGCCGTCGTCTCGGACGACATCGCCATGGGGATCACCGTGGTGATGCGCGGCGACGACCACATCTCGAACACCCCGAAGCAGATCATGCTCTACGAGGCGCTCGGCGCGCCGCTGCCGACGTTCGCCCACCTGCCGATGATCCATGGCATGGACGGGAAGAAGCTCAGCAAGCGGCACGGGGCCACCGCCGTGGGCGACTACCGCCACCAGGGCATCCTCCCCGAGGCGATGCGCAACTTCCTGGCGCTCCTCGGCTGGTCGCCGGGACACGACATCGAGGTGATGACGCTGCCGCAGATGATCGAGCTGTTCACCGTCGAGGGGCTCCTCAAGAAGGCGTCGGTGTTCGACACCACGAAGCTCGAATGGATGAACGGCCAGCACCTGAGCCTGATGACCAGCGCCGAGATCGAGCCGCGGGTGACGCCGGCGCTCGTGAAGGCGGGGCTCGCCACGGCGCGCGACCTGGCCGCCAGGCGCGACTGGTACCTGTCGCTGCTCGACCAGCTCAAGGTCCGGGCACGCACCATCGACGACATCGTGCGCCAGGCCGCGCCCTACCTGCGGGACGAGGTATCCTACGACCCGGATGCGGAGGTGAAGCAGTGGAAGGACCCCGCCGCTTCCGCCGAGCTGCTCCGCCAGGTCGGGGAGGTCCTGGCCGCCCTGCCCGCCTGGGAGCCGGCTCCGATGGAGGAAGCGCTCCGGAGCCTCGCCGAGGCCCGGGGGGTGGGAGGGGGGAAGGTCTTCCAGCCCCTTCGGGTCGCCCTCACCGGCCTGACGGTGAGCCCGGGGATCTTCGACGTCCTGGTCCTGCTCGGCAGGGACCGGTCGCTCGAGCGGATCGACGCGGCGGTGCGCCATCTGACGGCCTGAAAACGCCTGTCGTGGGGAGAATCCTGACGTTTCGTCGGCGAAAACATGTGTTGACCGGCTTGCACGCGACTCCGTACATTCGATTTGAACGCGGAAATCGGCGGCGTACCCCCTGACGCCAGGCGATTCCGCCGCGGATGGGGGCGGGCTTATGACAGAGCCACTCACGCAGCTGGAACGGCGGGTCTACCACTATCTGATAGACTTCCTGGCCGAACACACGTACCAGCCGAGCATTCGCGAGATCGCGAAGCAGTTCCGGATCAAGTCCACGAAGACCGTGTCGGACCTCCTGCATTCCCTGGAGGCCAAGGGCTTCATCCAGCGCGACGAGTCGCGGTCCCGCGGTGTCCACATCTTCGGGTTCGCGGCGGCGGGGACAACGCAGCCGGTGCCCGTGATGTCCCCGGCGAACCTGGCCGACGTCAGCGGCGCGCGCCGGGTGGAGCGCTACATCACGATGGACCGCCGGTTCCTGCCGAGCGACGACGTGATGTTCCTGCGCGCCACCGACGACGCGATGAGCGGACGGGGCATCCTGGCGAACGACTACGTGATGGTGTCTCCCTCGACGCGCGCCAAAGACGGCGATCTGGTCGCAGCACGGATCGGCGGGCGGGCGGTGGTACGGATGCTGACGCACCGCGGCGCGCAGATCGTGCTCGAGGCGTCGGGGGCGGCCATGCCGCCGATCGAGGTGGGGCCGCACGACGACTTCGCCATCCTCGGCGTGGTGTGCGGCGTGTTCCGCCCGTTCGTCGAGGCCGAGCCGGAAATCCCGGCGGTGGAGGACGCGGCGGACTGAAGACTGTGAACTGTCAACTGACGGCGCTCAGCTGGTAGTTGACAGTGGGCGGTGGGCAGTAGGCCGTTGTCGGTAGGCGGTTCGCAGTGAGCAGTCACCGCGAACCGCCAGCGGTCTCCCGTGAACAGCCTCCTATTCGTGGGAGCTCGAGTCTGCGGCTGCTCGTTTCGCCCGCTCTTTCGCCTCGTGGATCTTCTCGTCCCGCGCCCGGATCCGCTTGATCGCCTGCCGGAACTCGTCCTCGGTGATCTGGAGATTCCCCTGGTACATGATGTCCGCTTCGCGGAGCGCCTCGAAGCGGTCGTAGGTGGTGGGATTCTCCTGGATCTTCAGCGGCAGCAGCGCGAACAGCGCGTTGGGGATCATGAACTTGCCGAGCTGGATGCCCTGCTGATTCCACCCGTACTTCTTGCCGTCCTTGGTGGTGAACGTCCAGTCGCCTGGCTTGCGCTCGTGTGAGGTCGCCTCGAGCGAATCGAGGTAGTCGCCGTAGAGGTCCGCCACGATGCTGTCGATCTTCTCGGCGGGCGTCTTGCTCGGCATCATGAAGTAACCCTGCGGGGTGACCTTGATGCGGGCGTCCGGCAGCGCCGGGATCACCCCGGTGGCCGCCCCCATGCCACCGACCACGCCCAGTCCGTTCCCCGTGCCACCCGCCGCCTGGGAGGGGACCTTGATCTCCGGGATCGGCTGCGGGATCTGGGTGGGGATGGCCGACGGCGCGATGAGCGGCGCCGGAGCGCCACCCCTCCGGGCCGCCTTCGGCCTGGCCGACTGGCTGGAGGCCGGGGGCGGTGGGGGCGCCACGTGCACGAACTCGATCTTCTCGGGCTTGATGTGCGCCGCCTCCGAGAATCCCACGAGTGCGCCGATCGGATACTGGAACACCATCTGGGCGAACAGCAGGATCACCACCACGTGGATGGCGATGGACGCGATGAGTCCGCCGCGCCCCATGCCCTTGTGGATCAGGCGGTATCTCATGCGGCCCCCGCCCCCGCTCCCACCGGCGTCGCGCTGCCGGCGGTGAGCGACTGCAGGACGCGGCCGGCGCGGCGCGCCGCTTCGGCCAGCCGCTCGGGACCGTTGATGAACGCGACCCGGAAGAAGCCCTCGCCCCCCGCCCCGAACCCGGAGCCGGCCAGCACGATCACGCCCTCGTCGTCGAGCAGCCGCTGCGCGAAGACGGCGCTGGGGATGCCCTCGGGCAGCGGGATCCAGAGGTACATCGCCGCCCGCGGCGCCTCGCACGCGAACCCGGCCTCGCGGAAGGCCTGCACGGCGGCGTCACGGCGCTCCCGGAACGTGGCGACGTTCGCCGGCACGAATTCGTCGTAGCTCTCGATGGCCGCCACCGCCGCCGCCTGCACGGCCTTGAACGCCCCCGTGTCGACGTAGGTCTTCACCCGCGCGAGCGTCGAGGCGATCTCGGGCTTCGCCACCGCCCACCCGCACCGCCACCCCGTCATGTTGTACGTCTTGGACATCGAGTGGAACTCGATGGCCACGTCGCGCGCCCCCTCGATCTCGAAGATGCTCGGCGGCACGTAGCCGTCGTAGGCCAGCTCCGAATACGCGTTGTCGTAGACGAGCAGGAGGTCCAGCTCGCGGCACCGCTGCACGGTGCGCTCGAGATACTCGCGCGGCGCGATCGCGCCCGTGGGGTTGTTCGGGTAGTTCAGGTAGACGACCCGGGCCCGGCGCAGCACGTCGTCCGGCACCTCGTCGAGTTCGACGAGGAACTCGTGCTCGGGCCGCAGGGCATAGCGGTAGACCTCCGCGCCGGCCAGCCGCGCGCCCCCCGCGTAGCAGTTGTAGCCCGGCTCCGGCACGATGGCCGCCTGCCCCGCGTCGAGGTACGCCAGCGCCAGATGCGAGATCCCCTCCTTGCTGCCGATCAGCGGCACGATCTCGGTGGCCGGATCGAACCGGAGGCCGAACCGTCTGGCCATCCACGCCGCGATTGTCTCCCGGAACTCCGGCAGGCCGGCGCCGAATCCGTAGCGGTTCATCGCCGGCACGGCCACCGCTTCCGCCAGACGCCGCTGCGCGGCCGGGGGCGGCATGAGGTCGGCATCGCCGGGCCCGAGGTCGATCACGTCCACGCCCGCCGCCAGCAGCTCGCGTTTGCGCTGTGGCACGCGGGCCATCGGATAATCGGGAAGGGTGTCCAGTCGGGCGGCGATTCTCGGCACTTAGCTATGCATCCTCACAGGATTGCGTACGCGACTGTAGCCCGGCACTGTCACTTCTACCTCGTCGCCGGGCCCGAGGGTCCCCACCCCCGCGGGGGTTCCGGTGAGCACCAGGTCGCCGGGTTCCAGCGTCATCACCCCTGAGATATACGCCAGCAGGGCCGGGATCGTGAAGACCATCTCCCCGGCCGATGCGCGCTGGCGCCCCACCCCGTTCACCCTGGTGCTCACGGACAGGGTGGCCAGGTCGGGCGGCGGGTCGTGCGGCTCCCCCACCGGACAGAACGTGTCGAACCCCTTGGCCCGCGTCCACTGTGAATCCGACCGTTGAAGGTCGCGCGCCGTCACGTCGTTGGCCGCCACGATGGCGGCGACCGCCCCGGCGGCCTGCGAGGCGGAGGCGTGCGCAACCCGCGCGCCGATGAGCACGCCGATCTCGCCCTCGTACTCCACCTGGGCCGACATCGCCGGCAGCACGATCGGCTCGCCCCCCGGAACCAGGCTGGACGGGGGTTTGAGAAAGATCAGGGGTTCCTTGGGGACCGAATTGCCGAGTTCCTGCGCGTGCGCGGCGTAGTTGCGCCCCACGCAGACGATCTTCGAGGGACGCGGGAAGGGGAGTGCGGGGGTGGCGGGCATATATCCAATTTAGTGGCCGCCGGGGAGGTCAGCCATCCGATGCGCTCAGGGGCTGCTACCGCGCGTAGAATTCGCGCACCACCGGCAGCAGGTCCTCCCAGGCATCGACCACGCGGCGCGCCGGAGGCAGGCCGCGCAGCAGCTCGGGGCCGTAGCGCGCCGTGGCGATGCGCGCGTCGGTGATCACCACCGCGCCGCGGTCGGTCTTCGACCGGATGAGGCGGCCGAACCCCTGCTTGAGCCGCAGCGCCGCGTCGGGGAGCATGTATTCGGCAAAGGCGTCGCCGCCGCGCTCCTCGATGGCCTCGCAGCGCGCGGCCGTGAGCGGCTCGGTGGGCACGCGGAACGGCAGCTTGGCGATGAGCAGCGCGCGCAGCGGATCGCCGGGCACGTCCACGCCCTCCCAGAACGACGTCGTGCCGAGCAGCAGGCCGCGCCCCGACTCCTGGAAACGCGTCAGCAGCCGGTCGCGCCCATCCTCGCCGTGCACGAGCAGCGGCCACCGCCGGTCCACCTGCTGCTGCCGCAGCAGCTCGGCGGTGCGGCGCACCTCGCGATGGCTGGTGAACAGCACGAACACGCCGCCGTCGGTGGCGTTGGCGAGATCGAGCAGGACGCGCACCACGGCCTGTGCGTGCCCCTCGAGGTTGCGGTTCGGCAGCGGCGTGTCGGTGGGGATCGCCAACAGGGCCTGCCGCTCGTAGTCGAATGGCGAGGCGAGAATCCGCGTCACCGGCTCCAGCTCCGATGCGGTGAGCCCCAACCGCCCCGCCATGAACGCGAAGTTTCCCTCGGCGGCGAGCGTGGCGCTCGTGACCACGGCGGTGGTCACGCGCGAGAACAGATCGTCGCGGAGGATCGGCGCCAGGTCGAGCGGCACGCTCGAGACGGCCACGGCCCGGTCACGGCCCCGCGCCTCGATCCAGCGCACGGTGTCGGCGCCGGGCGGCGGATCGAGCGCCTCGCGCAGGGCGTCGC
>JBJKRG010000134.1:0-9011 GCA_046704805.1 Gemmatimonadaceae bacterium | reverse complement strand
GGCCCGCATCGTGGCGATTGCCGCGTCCACCGGCGGGCCCCGGGCGCTCAACCAGGTGATCCCGGCGCTGCCCCGCACGCTCGACGCGGCCGTGCTGGTGGTCCAGCACATGCCGGCCGGCTTCACGCGCAGCCTCGCCCACCGGCTCGACGCCGTGGGCCCCCTGCCCGTGCACGAGGCGAAGGACGGGGAGCGTCTCGAGACGGGATGCGTGTACGTGGCGCCCGGCGGTTTCCACATGCGCGTCGGGGGCGACGACGAGCCGGTGATCACCCTCGACACCGGCCCGACCGTCTGGGGGGTCCGTCCCGCTGCCGATCCGCTGTTCACCTCGGTCGCCGAGCGATTCGGTCCGCGGGCCGTGGGCGTGGTCCTCACCGGGATGGGACGTGACGGCGCGCACGGCCTGCAGGCCCTCCGCGCCGCGGGCGGGCGCGCCGTGGTCCAGGACCGCGAGACCTCCACGATCTACGGGATGCCGCAGTCGGCACTGCAGATCGCCGGCGCCGACCGCATCGCGCCCCTCGAAGGGGTGGCGGCCGCCATCGTCGAGTTGCTGGCGCCGGCGGGGGAGGCGGTGTGATGGACGACCGCGTGCGCCGGGGCGCACCCCCTTCGCCAACACTCCATCCCCTCGTCGATGTCGTGGTCTTGCCGGAGCGACCGGCGTTGCGCGAACGGATCGTGGAGCGTCCCAAGACGGAGCGGCGGCGCTCCGCGCGTCGTGAACAACCTGGGACTGCAGGCGCCGTTCGTGGGCGCCGTGCACGGACCGTCAAGGGTGGACGACCGTCTGATCCACGACGTGGCCGACGACCGGCAATGAGGAGACCGAGCATCACGCACCGCGACCGGCTCGAGCAGGAGTCCGCGGCCCCGGCGGAAGCGCAGGCCGCGGCGGAACTGGACGAACACACCGACGGCACGACCGCGTACCTCGTCTTCCGCATCGGGCCGGAGCTGTTCGCGCTCCCGCTCGACCAGGTCGAGGAGGCGATCGACGTGGAACAGATCCAGCGGATTCCCGAGATGAGTGCCACCATGGTCGGTGTGCTGACGCTGCGCGGGGCATCGGTGCCGGTGTACGCGCCGTCGGCTGCGCTCGGGGTGGCGGTCGAGACCCACGCCGCCGCGCTCATCTTCGTCACGCTGCGCGGCCGCATCGCTCTGCTCGTCGACGACGTCGACGACGTGCTCGACCTGGCGCCCGACGAGATCCACCGTCCCCCGGTCGAATTCGCCGACACCGTGCTCGCCGGGGTGGCCCGGCACGGGTCCGAGCTCATCGGGGTGCTGGATGCCGCCTCCCTCATCGCCGCCTGCCGCGCCGAGCCGGCCATGGAGACCGCATGAACAACCCGCGCACCGCCGACCCGGCCCGCAAGGCCAGGACCGCCAAGATCGTGTGGTTCCGCCTGGGCCAGGACTACTTCGCGGCCGACATCTTCTCGGTGGAACGCGTGCTCCGCTACCAGCCGCCGACCCCCGTGCCCAACGTCCCCGAGTGGATCGAGGGCGTGGTGGAATACCAGGGGCGGGTGCTTCCCGTGGTGAACCTGCGGCGGCGCTTCCAGCTTCCGCCGGCACCGCCCACGTCGGAAACACGCATCCTGGTGCTGAAGACGCAGCAGGAGTGGGTGGGCGCCGTGGCCGACGCGGTGCAGGAGGTGACCAGCTTCGACGAGTCGATGATGTCGCCGCCGCCGGTCCTGTTCCGCGGGCTCGCCGGCGAGTATCTGCGCGGCATCGTGCGGCTCGGTGACCGCCTGCTCATCTATCTGGAAGTGGACCGGCTGCTCTCGTCCGACGAGCAGCTGACCCTGGAGCGCGTTGCCGGGGAGGCCGTCCCGAATGGCTGAGTCGATGCTCGCCGAGCGCCAGGCGCAGTATGCGGCGCTCGACGCGAAGCTGGACGGTCCCGGTGCCGGTGCGGAGCGCGACGCCCTGAAGGCGGAGATCGTGGCCCTGTTCCGGATGGTCGAGGAGGAGGCCACCGAGCTGACCCGCCTCAAGGACGACATCCGGAAGCTCGTCGACAAATGGAAGACGTTGGGCACCGCGCACTCGCTGGCCCCGGAGTTCAGTGCCGCGCGGCCGTCGGTGCACGCCGACCATCTGGGCGCCTCGACGTTCATCGAGAAGGGGTGGAGCCGGCTCTCGCTCGGCGAGTACGAGGCTGCGGAGGCGGCGCTGCGCCGGGCCCTCGAGCTGTCGCCGGACGACCCGCACGCCGAGGCGCTGCTGGGGTGGGCGCTGATGCTGCAGGAGAAGTACGACGACGCGCTGCTGACCTTCCAGCAGGTGCTGACGCGGGAGCCGATGAACGCGCTCGCCCGCATCAACGTCGGCTACATCTGTTTGAAGAAGGGAATCTTCGGCGAGGCCATCGAGCACCTCTCGAAGACGATCCGGCTGGAGAACGACAAGAAGGCGACGCTGTACGCGCACTTCTATCTCGGGCTGGTCTACCTGGAACGCGACATGTTCGAGGATGCACAGACGTTCTTCGAGCAGACGATCGCCCTCGGTCCGAACCTCATCGAAGCCTATTACGAGTTGGGGCGCGCCCGCTGGTTCAACGGCCAGCAGGACGAGGCCCTCCAGGCGTGGCGCGACGGGTTCTCCCAGAACAAGTTCAATCCATGGGGGAAGAAGTGCGCCGAGGTGCTGCGAACGGTCGAGGCGGGCGGCGAGCCCTAGGGCTTCGCGCGGCGGTGCTCGCGCTCGCGCTGGCGGCGGGCGCGCCCGGCATCGCGCGGGGACAGGCGTCGGCCCCCATCCGGCTGGATCGCTCCCGCTTCACCGTGGTCGCCTACCCGCGCGACGCGACGCTCGCCCACTCGATCCTCGCCGTGGCGCTGGCCCACGACACGTTCCCGGGACTGCCCCGTCCGCGGGAACACGTGCTCATCGCCATCGCGCCGAGCACGGCGGTGTTCCGGGAATGGGCCGGGCCGGGGGCGCCGGAGTGGGGCGCCGCGCTGGCATTCCCCGACGCCCGGCGGATCGTGATCCAGGGAAGTGCGGCGCCGGGAGATGCCGGGGACCCGCTCGAGGTGGTGCGGCACGAGCTCGCCCACCTGGCGCTGCACGAGTATCTCGGGGACAACATTCCGCGCTGGTTCGACGAGGGGTACGCGAGCTATTCGGCGCACGAGTTGACGCGCAACGATGCCCTGGCCGCGAACCTGGCGCTGGCGTTGCGCGGCGTGCCGACGCTCTCCGAGCTGGAGACCTACTTCTCGCAGGGCGCGACGACCGCGCGGGCCGGGTACGCACTGGCCACGAATGCCGTGGCCACCATGGCGCAGTTCGACCCCGAGCACGGGTTGTCGCGCGTGCTCGCGGACTGGCGCGCCACCGGCTCGCTCGACCTCGCGCTGCGGCAGGCCGACGGGATCACGCTGGACGGCTTCGAGATCGACTGGCGGAAGCGGGCGCGGCGGCGCTACGGCGCGCTGGCGCTGATGGAGGACCTGACGCTGCTCGCGATCCTGTTCGTCGTCTTCGCCCTCCCGCTGTGGGTGGCGCGGCGGCGCCGGGACCGGGCCCGGATGGCGGCGCTCGTGGCGGCCGATGCCGCGGACGAAGCGGCGGAGCGGGAGAGCGCGCTCGCCGAATTGCTGGGGCCGTGGCCGCCGGTGGCGGAACGCGAAGCCGGCGAGGGCGACGCCAACCGTCCCTAACCGACCATCCCGCCTAGGGTTGCCTTGACACTCCGTCCGGCGGCCAATAGTCTTCTCGTTTATGGCACAAACCGACATTTCTCCCCGTTGGCACCGCTTCGGTTGGTGGGGGCTCGCATTTGTAACCATCCTCGCGGGCTACACCGATCTGGCGCGCGGTGGGGACACGATTGCACCAATCCTTCTCGTCGTCGGTTACTGTGTTCTCGTTCCACTCGCCATTCTGAAATAGATTCCCCGGGGCGCTGGCGTTCATTCAGGGCGAATAGCTCAGCTGGTCAGAGCGCCTGCCTTACACGCAGGAAGTCGGGGGTTCGAGTCCCTCTTCGCCCATGCGGGGTCGGGAGGAACTACGTTCCGTGGCATTGTGTAGGACCCATATAGTTCGGAGGAGCCGACAGTGAAGGCATTGCAGCGCCCGTTGACGTTCGTCCTCAGCCTTGTCGTCGTGGTGTCGGTGCCGGGGCGTGCCGACGCGCAGTATGGATACGGCAGTCGGCGGGACGCTCCGACCCCGAACACGCCGCGGCTCCTGGTCGGGACCTGCCACAGCGCGCCGCGTCAGCTCGGGGTCGACGCCTCCAAGGCACTGCGCCAGCGGATCCAGAACGAGAACAACGTGCGGGATCTGTACGTGATCCCGAACGCCGATGTGAACAAGGCCCTCACCGCCTCGGGCTACGCGCCCGATTCGGCGTTGAGCGTCAGCGACCTCGGCGCGCTGGGGCATCTCGTCCGCGCCGACGAGATCCTCGACTGCGACGCCTCGAAGACGCCCAACGGCGTGCGCGTGGCCGTGCGCATGCTGATGGCCAACGACGTGAGCCGGGCGCAGCCGCTGCCCCCGGTCGAGGCCCGGAACTTCGAGGACGCCGCCAAGGTCCTGGAACGCGAGAACACTGCGGCGCGCCGGCAGCTCGACGGCTACACCAAGTGCCACGACGACGTCCTCAACGGGAAGCCGCAGGACGCCATCAAGGAGGCGCAGGACGCCATCCAGAAGTACCCGCAGGCGACGCTGGCCCGACTCTGCCTCGCCGCCGCCTACTCGGATTCGTCACTCCACTACCCGCCGGACTCGGTGCTCGCGGTGACGAACGCCATCCTGAAGATCGACTCCACCAACACGTCGGCGCTCCGCCTTGCGATCGGTGCCTACTACGACAACAAGGACCAGGCCGGCGAGATCAACGCGATGCTGAAGCTCCACTCGCTGGAGCCGCAGAACCAGACGCTGGCCGGGCAGATCGTCGACGTGCTGGCCACGACGTCCGATCCCTCCCGGGCGCTGCCGATCCTCCAGAACATGCTGAAGCAGAACCCGGGCGATCCCCACATGCTGTCGCAACTGTGGAAGCTCCAGGCGAAGCTGAACATGTACAAGCAGGCGCTGGCGACCGGCGTGCAGATGGTGCATTCCGACTCCGCGCTGGCCGACAGTGCGTACTTCAGCCGCCAGATCGCGATGGCGAGCACCGACAGCAACTGGGCGCTGGTGGCGCAGTTCGCGGAACAGGGCGCAAACAAGTACCCCAAGGACGCGCAGTTCCCGTACCTGGGCGGCGTCGCGCTCCGGAACATCCACCAGCTTCCGCAGGCGGCCGAGTCGTTCCGCCGGGCGCTGGCCATCGATTCCACGAACAAGAACGCGCAGCTGTACCTGGCCCAGACCTACTCCGATCTGGGTCAGCCGGACAGCGTCGTGCAGATCGCCGACGCCGCGATCGCGGCCGGCGGCGACAAGAGCCTCTGGGGGCCGATGCTGCTCTCGCCGGTGCAGGACCTCGTCAACAAGGCGAAAACGGATACCGCGAACGCGGCCCAGTACTATCAGCGCGCGCTCGCCCTCTCCCTGCACGCCGACAGCCTGTCCTCGTCGCCCACCGGGGACTTCTTCATCGGCATCTCGGCCATCCAGCTCGCCATCGACGCCCTGCGACAGGCCCAGCCCGCCAAGGACTGCGACGCGGCCAAGCGGGCGCAGACCATGTTCGCGTACGTGCAGCAGTACATGCCCCAGGGCGGCTCGGTGGACGCCGCGACCGCGGGATCGGTGATGAACGTCGTGCAGAAGTACTCCCCGGTGGCCGACGAGATGGTGAAGGCCTACTGCAAGGAGCCGGCGAAGAAGAAGCGGCGCTGATCCTGCCGACCACGAACGTTGCGAAGCCCGCCGGCGGTGCCGGCGGGCTTCGTCGCTTGTGGCGAATGCCCACCCCGTATTCCTTTCTTTCCGTGTCCACCGACGTCCAGCACTCCGCGTCCAACGCCCCGTCCGACGGCCGCACCGCCGCCGATTGGGCGAGTGCGTACCACGCCCCGGTACTCGCCGCCGAGGTCGTCGAGCTGCTCGCGGGCGCCGGGCACGTGCTGGACGGCACGCTTGGCGGAGGCGGACACACCGAGGCGCTGCTCGCGGCCGGTGCCCGGGTCACGGCCGTGGATCGCGATCCCGACGCCATCGAGGCCGCGGGGCGGCGGCTCGGGCCGGCGCTGCGCGAGGGGCGCCTGCGTCTGGTGCTGGGCAACTACGCCGCGCTCGACCGCACCCCGATCGCCGACGAGCGCTTCGACGGCATCCTGCTGGATCTCGGCGTCTCCTCGCACCAGATCGACGACACCGCGCGCGGCTTCAGCTTCCGCGAGGGGGCGCCGCTCGACATGCGGATGGGGCCCGACGCGACCCGCGATGCCGCAGCCTTCCTCAACGGCGCCGACGAGGGCGAGCTGGCGTGGGTGTTCCGCGAGTACGGCGACGAGCGCCGGGCCATCCGGATGGCGCGCGAGGTGCTGAAGCGCCGGTCCACGCGCCCGTTCGCCACCAGCGACGACTTCGTGGGCGCCATCCGGGCCACCCTCGGCCCGCGCAGCGGTCCGGCCGATTTCGCCCGCCTCTTCCAGGCCGTCCGGATTGCGATCAACGAGGAGCTGGGCGGGCTGGAGCGCGCACTCCCCGACCTGCGCGACCGGCTGCACCCGGGCGGGGTCCTGGTCGCGATCGCCTACCACTCCGGGGAGGACCGGATCGTCAAGCAGGCGTTACGCGACTGGAGTGCGGCCTGCGTGTGTCCACCCCGACAGCCCGTGTGCACCTGCCGCGGCCACCCGCTCGGCACCCTCGTCACCCGGCGCGCGGTGCGCCCCGGGCCGGCCGAGACCGCCGCCAACCCCCGCGCCCGCAGCGCGCGGCTCCGGGCATGGCGCGCCGCGTGAAGCGCCGGTGGAGCCGGCTCTCGATCGTCGCGGTCGTGCTGGTGGGTTTCGTTTTGGTGGCCACAGGCGTCATCTGGCGGAGGGGAGTCGGCATCCAGCAGCAGCGTGCGCTTCGCACGCTCGAGCGCCAGCGCGATGCGCTCGAGGCGCAACGCGTCCGCCTCACCGGCGAGATCCGGGACTCGTCGAGCCTGGCGCGGCTGGCGCCGATTCTCCAGCGCATGCACATGCACGTTCCCGCCGACAGCACCGTCATCACCCTGCCGCGGCCGCGACCGCATGATCAAGAATAGCCGCATCGGGATCATTCATCTCTCGCTCGCCGCCCTGGCACTGGCCGTGATCGCCAAGGAGGCGCAGGTGCAGCTGGTGCAGGGGGCGGCCTGGGCGGCGCAGGCGCGCAACCAGCATTTCACCAGCCGCGCTGTACCGGCACGCCGCGGCGACATCCTCGATGCCACGGGGCGCGTGCTCGCCGAGAGCCGCGACATGGTGCAGCTCGCCGTGGCGCCCCGCGAGGTGCTGGACCGCCGGGCCCTCGCCCGCGCCCTCACGCGCGCCGGCGTCGCCCGCAAGTGGGTGGTGCGCGCCGTGGATACCACGCGCAAGTGGGTGCCGATTCCGTCGCGGTTCCGGGCGACCGACGTCGCCGCCGTCACCGCGATGCGGGGCGTGTACACCGATCCGGTCACGGACCGCGTGTACCCCGGCTCCGACGCCACGCGGCGGATCGTGGGCCGGGTCAACGCGGCGGGCAAGCCGCTGGACGGGATCGAGCTGGCGCTCGACAGCGTGCTCCGCGGGCGTCCGGGATACGCCGCCCTCGTCCGCGACGGGAGCGGCCGCAGCTACGTCTCGCCCACACAGCCGGGGGTTCCGCCCCGCGAGGGGAACACGGTCGTCCTCACCCTGAACTCCGATCTGCAGCAGATCGCCGAGCAGGCGCTCGACAACGCCGTGGCGAAGCTCGGCGCGTCGGGCGGCGACATCGTGATCCTCGACCCGTGGAACGGCGACGTGCTGGCGATGGCGAGCCGCCGTCTGAACCCGCGCTCCACCTCGGCCACCGCCCTCACCGAGCCCTACGAGCCCGGCTCGACGATGAAGCCGCTGATCGCCGCGGAGCTCCTGTCGCGCGGCCTCGTGACGCTGCACGACTCCGTGCCCACCTTCGGGGGCCAGCTGACGATCAACGGCCGCACGGTCCACGACGATCGCGACGAGGGCGTCGAGCCGGCGTACGTCACCCTGCCGGTCGTGATCCGGCGGTCGAGCAACGTCGGGATCGTGCAGTTCGCCGAGCGCCTGACGCCGGGGCAGGAGTACCAGTCGCTGCGCGACTTCGGATTCGGGACGCCTACCGAGGTGGCCTATCCCGCCGAGTCCGACGGCATTCTCCGCCCGCCGAAGGACTGGTCGCTGCAGTCGCCGAACTCGATGGCCATGGGCTACGAGATCGCGGTGACGCCCATCCAGCTCGCCACCGCGTACGCCGCGATCGCGAACGGCGGCGTGCTGCTGCAGCCGGCGCTCGTCAAGGAGATCCGCGCGCCCGACGGACGCGTGCTCTACGAGCACCACCGGCGCGTCATCCGCCGTGTCGTGTCGGCGAAGGCCGCGGCCGAGGTGCGGCAGATGCTGCTCGGCGTCGTGCAGAGCGGCACCGCGGTGCGCGCCGACCTCGCCGACTACCTGCTGGGCGGCAAGACCGGCACGCCGCGCCGCACCGTGAATGGCCGCTACGCGCCGCACGCCTACACGCCGAACTTCGTGGGACTCTTTCCCGGGAATGCGCCGCAGTTCGTGATCGTCGTCAAGCTGGACGATCCGCAGAGCGCGTACTACAGCGCGAGCACGGCGGCCCCGCTCACCAAGACCATCCTCCAGGCGGCACTGGCCGCACGCGACGCGGCACTCAATCGCGTGCAGCTCATGCACGACGTGGTCCAGCGCTCCGCCGACGACTCGGGTGCGGCGCACCTCGCGCTCGATCGCCCCGAGTCCGACTCCGTGCTGGCGCAGATCCGTGCCGAGTCGAGTGCGGCGCGCGCCTCCGCCGCGGCGCAGCTCGCCGCGGTACCGGCGCCGGTGACGATCACGCTGCCCGAACCC
>JBJKRG010000133.1:0-2745 GCA_046704805.1 Gemmatimonadaceae bacterium | reverse complement strand
CTGATGCGGGTGACGCTGGCCGACGGCCGAGTGTCGCTGGTGCGCCGCCCGCCGTCGGGCGCGTACGCGGGCGAGGCGTGGGGCGGCACCGTGATGCCGGACGGCCGCATCGTGCTCTCGCAGCTCCTCGCCGGCAACCTGATCGTCCTCACGCCGGCGGGCGACTCCGTTCGCTCCGTCACGTGCCCCACGACCTGCGGATTTCCGAAGGCGCTGCCCGACGGACGCCACGTGCTGGTCGGCGATGGCTCTGCGCTCTGGGTCGCCGACCTCGAGACGGGGAAGGGCGTACCCGTCATGCACCCCGCCGCCAGCGGCGGCGAGGAGCCGCTGCAGGCCGTCGCCGGCGAGACCGACGGGCAGGGTCGTCTCGTCTACGCGACCCTCGACGGGCGCCTCTTCGCCGCGCCGTTCGACGCCGCGTCGTTCCGCGTGACCGGTCCGGCAGTCGCGATCGCGGACAGCGTCCGGGTGGAGACCGGCCGTGGGGCCGCGCAGTTCGCGGTGAGCGCGGCCGGCGTGCTCGCCTACGCGCCCGGCAACGTGGCGGCCCTCGGGATCCTCCTGCGCGCCGATCGCGCCGGGCACATCGACACCATCCCCGCGCCGCCAGACGACTACGACGGGTTCTCGCTCACCCCCGACGGGCGCCGCCTGGCCGCGCGCGTGAGCACCGCGGGAGGCGACCGGATCGAGGTGATCGACGTGATCACCGGGCACGTGACGCCGTGGGTGACCGGCCACGGCCTGGGTGTTCCGTCGTGGACCGCCGACGGACGGCACATCGTCTACAGCCACGGCGACACGGCGTTCATCGGTGATCCGGATCGGAATGCCGCGCCGACGCCGCTCCCGCCGGGCACGGCCATTGGGTCCCTGGTGATCCCGTTGGCCGACAGCGGTGCGTACCTCGCGGCGTCGAACGACTCGGTGAGCGTGATCCGTGGCGGAAAACGCGTCGGGCACGCGCTGGCGGCGCAGGACAACGCGATCTTCACGGTCACGGGCGACGGACGCTGGGTGATCGAGCACGAGGAGGCCGGTGCCGGAGGGGCGATGCTCGCGTTGGCGCTGGACGGCAGTGGTCGGCGCATCGTGCTCGCGCCCGTGGACTACGGCATGCCCTCCACCGTCGCCGGCGGGACCGGACTGACCGCGGCGGTGGTGGACGTCGGACGCACCATGGACGGACGCGCCGTCTCGCGGCAGACCTTCTATTCCTTCAGCTACGACGCCGCGAGTGCGACTCCCTTCGGAAGTCCGCAGCGGTTGTTCACCGCCACGGTGGCTGATTTTCCCGGACGCAACTACGCCGTGGGCATGGGCGGCAACCGATTCGTGTTCAAGAACCACGTCGCGTCTGCGCCGCTGCGCGAAGTGCGGATCATGACCTCCTGGCCCATGCAGCTCACGCGAGGGGGTGGCCAGTGACGACTCCCGATCGTCTGTCCGCCGCCCTCGCCGACCGCTACCGCATCGAGCGCGAGCTCGGGCAGGGCGGCATGGCCACCGTGTATCTCGCCGAGGACCTCAAGCACGACCGCAAGGTCGCGATCAAGGTCCTCAAGCCGGAGCTGGCCGCCGTGCTCGGCGCCGAGCGCTTCGTGCAGGAGATCAAGACCACGGCGGCGCTGCAGCATCCGAACATTCTGCCGCTCTTCGATTCGGGCGAGGCCGACGGCTTCCTGTTCTACGTGATGCCGTACGTCGAGGGCGAGACGCTGCGCGCGAAGCTCGACCGCGAGACGCAGCTCGGCGTGGACGAGTCGGTGAAGATCACCACGGAAGTGGCCGACGCGCTGCAGTACGCGCACGAGCACGGCGTGGTGCACCGGGACATCAAGCCGGAGAACGTGCTGATCCATGCGGGCCGGCCGATGGTGGCGGACTTCGGGATCGCGCTCGCGGTGTCGGCCGCGGCCGGCGGGCGGATGACGGAGACGGGGCTGAGTCTCGGCACGCCGCACTACATGAGCCCCGAGCAGGCCACGGCCGACAAGACGATCACCAACCGCAGCGACATCTACTCGCTGGGCGCTGTGCTGTACGAGATGCTCACGGGGAACCCGCCGCACCTGGGCTCGTCGGCGCAGCAGATCATCATGAAGATCGTGACCGAGGAAGCGGCGCCGGTCACGACCATGCGGAAGTCGGTGCCGCCGAACGTGGCCGCGGCGCTCGCGAAGGCGCTGGAGAAATTGCCGGCCGACCGGTTCGAGAGCGCGAAGGCGTTTGCCGACGCGCTCGGCAATCCGGCCTATTCCCACGGTGATACCGCCGGTGGCACGGTCGCGGTACCGGTGGCGGTCCGCTGGATGGCGCGGGCAACGGTTCCACTTGCGGCGGCACTCGTTCTGGCGGTGGCGGCGGCTATCTATGGCTGGCTGCGCCCCCACCCGCCGACGCCGGTCATGCGCGTGCCGATCGCGATGCCCTCGGATGCGCCGCTCACGCTGCAGCCGGGAATCGTCTTCGCCCTCTCGCGCGATGGATCGGAGATCGTGTACACGGGGCCCGGCCAGGGTGACGTGAACCTGTACGTGCGGCGGCTGGATCAGCTCAAGGCGACGATGATCCCGAACACCTACGGAGGCGACTCGCCGTTCCTGTCGCCCGACGGCAAGACCGTGGCGTTCTACCGCGGAACCCCGCGGGGCCTCTACACCGAGCCCGTCGTCGGCGGGCCGCGTACCACGCTGGTATCCGACTCCACCGAGTCTTGGGGGGGAAGCTTCAGCGACGATG
>JBJKRG010000132.1:0-2678 GCA_046704805.1 Gemmatimonadaceae bacterium | reverse complement strand
CGGGCAGTTAGGTTTGAATATTACACCGTTTTGGCACGAACCTTGGGAGGCACTTCCGAATGAAAATGCTCGTGCTGGGCGCCGGCCTTCAGGGCTCGGCGTGCGCGTACGACTTGCTGAAGGATCCGGACGTGGCGGAGGTCCGGATTGCCGATCTCCACGTGGATCATCTGCCGACATTCCTGGCCGAAGCGCCCGATGCGGCGAAGAAGCTCAAACCGGTCAGACTCGACGTCCGGGACCGGGCCGCGGTGGTGGCGGCGATGAAGGGATGCGACGCGGTGATGAGCGCCATCCCGTACTACTTCAACTACGAGATGGCGGAGTGTGCGGTCGAAGCGGGCGTCCACTTCTCCGACCTGGGCGGCAACACTGAAATCGTATCCAGGCAGCGCGGCCTGGACGCCGCGGCGACGAAGAAGAAGATCTCGGTGATGCCGGACTGCGGGCTCGCCCCGGGGATGGTGAACATCCTGGCCGAACGCGGCATCGAGCAGCTGGACAGTGTGGACGCCGTGCGGATCTACGTCGGCGGCCTGCCCCAGCATCCGCAGGCGCCGCTGAATTACCAGATCGTGTACTCGCTGGAGGGGGTCCTGGACTACTACACGACACTGTCGTGGGTGCTCCGCGACCGGAAGCGCACGCAGATGAAGGCGCTGTCCGAACTCGAGCCCATCGAGTTCGCGCCACCGATCGGCACGCTCGAGGCCTTCCACACGGCCGGAGGGCTCTCGACGATGGCGTTCCGCTACGAGGGCAAGATTCCCACGATGGAATACAAGACGCTCCGGTATCCGGGACACGCGAAGATCATGGAGGCGATCCGCGATCTCGGCCTGCTGGAGCAGGAGCCCATTCCGGTGGACGGCATCCGCGTCTCGCCGCGCGCCGTTGCCGTGGCCGCCATGGGACCGCGCCTCACCAAGCCCGACAGTGCCGACCTGGTGGCCCTGCGGGTGATCGTTTCCGGCAAGAAGGACGGCAAGCCGAAGACGTTCCAGTGGGATCTCGTGGACCGGTACAATCCGGCCACCGGCATCAGCGCCATGGAGCGGACGACCGGGTTCTCGCTCGCGATCACCGGGTTGATGCAGGCGCGCGGCCAGGTGAAGGCGCTCGGCGTGCGCACGCCGGACGAAGCGATGCCGGCCGCGCCGTACATCGAAGCCCTGCGTGAGCGGGGCATCGACATCACTGAGCAGGTCCGGTAGCCCGGCCGCGGCGGCCGGTCGGGGCGCCCTAGGGCCGCGAGAACGACGCCAGCATGGCGCCGGTCCGATCCATGGCGGCCCGGGCGTTCCACCGGTCGGGACCGTTGTAGATCAGGGCGAAGGCGAGAATTTCCCCGTCCTCGGCGGTCACGTAGCCGGCGAGCGACGCGACGGTGTTGGTCGTGCCCGTCTTGGCGTGGAGATTGCCCTGGGCGGGGGTGCGCCGCATGCGGTCCTTGAGCAGCTCCGACTCCCCGGCCACGGGGAGGGATGAGTGGAACGCCGACGACCACGGGGCATGGTGCGCGTAGGCGAGGAGCTCGACCACGGCGCGGGGGGTGACCGAGTCGCGGACAGAGAGTCCGCTGCCGTCGGCCACGCGGACGTCCGCGGGCGGCACATCCACCTTCGTCGCCAGGAAGTCGTGGAGGGCGGTCGTTCCCGTGGTGACCGATCCGATGTGGTCGGGCGACGCGGCCCGGCCGGCGTCACGGAACAGCAGCTCGGCCACGTGATTGATGCTCTCCCGGTTCATCTGGGACACGATCTCGGCGAGCGGCGGCGACTCGTTCGCGGCCACGAGGGTGGCCGAGAGCGGGGTGATTCCCTGGCGCAACGTACCGTCGACCGTCACGCCGACGGAGGCGAGTGCGGCACGGAGAGCGCCGGCCGCGAACCGCGGCGGATCGTTCACGACCACCGAGTACCGGCGGATCGTGGCGCGCGTGCCGATCCATCCCTTGACGTCGAGGCCGCCTTGACCGAGACGGTACACGACGATTCTCGCCCCGCGGCTTCCCGCGCGGAGCGTCACGTGATTGGTGACGCTGAACGCGGTCGTGGCGGGCTCCAGCGCGATGTCGGCATGGCCGTGGCCCGGCGTCACCGCGACCCAGAGCACGTTCTCGTTGAGCGAGAGGGCCGAGACGGGCGCGGCATACGCCGCCGACAGGTAGCGGCGCTTCCAACCGGCCGGAATCCGCCGCTCGTCGAACGCGCTCGCATCGGCCACGATGTCACCGGTGACGTGCCGGATGCCGGTCAGGGCGATGGCACGGGCCAGATGCTCGAGCGGGGAGGTGTCCCAGCCGAAGAAGCGGGTGGAGAGTGCCGGGTCGCCGCCACCGCGCAGATAGAGATTCCCCTTCAGCGTCCCGTTTGAGGTCACCGGCCCGTCGCGCAGCACGTCCGTCGCGATCTGATGGTTGGGACCGAACTGATTGAAGACCAATCCGGTGGTGAACAGCTTGAGCGTGGACGCGGGCTGCATCAGCGCGTCGGCCCGGCGGGAGAACAGGGTGTCACCGCGGGTGAGCGACACGATGATCGCGCCCCAGTGGCCGCCGCGGATGGTGGTCGTGAGAACGTAGTTGAGGTCGAGGTCCAGCCGGCGAACGCGGGCCGCGTCTGCCGCCGACGCGGCGTGCAGCGCGGCGGAAGCCGGGGCCGCGACCGGCGTGGCCG
>JBJKRG010000131.1:0-20226 GCA_046704805.1 Gemmatimonadaceae bacterium | reverse complement strand
GAGCGATACCGCATGCTCTGCACCGCCATCGGTGAGGCCGGAGACGCCGCGCTTCGTTACGCGAGCCCGCTCGAGGTCGACGGCGATCCGGCTCTCGCGATTGCCGCGGCGCTCGCGGCGAAGCTGCCGCTCGACATCCGGCGCGGCATGACCCAGGCAGGTCCGCACCGCGACGACCTCGTGCTCACACTGGACGGCCGCGACCTGCGCACGTTCGGCTCGGCCGGCCAGCAGCGCTCGGCGGCGATCGCGCTCCGGATGCTCGAGTGGGAAACACTGCGCACGGCGTGCGGGGCGGCGCCCCTGCTGCTGCTCGACGACCCATTCGCCGAACTCGACGGCCGGCGTGCGGCGCGGATCCTGGAGCTGCTGTCGGGAGCCGGAATCGGACAGACGGTGCTGACGGTGCCGCGCGACACGGAGATTCCGGCGGAGTTCACGCGGCTGGCGCGGGCGCGTGTGGAGGGCGGCGCGGTGCACGCCCGGCGGGCCGCATGACCGAACGCCGGCGGGGGAAGCCGACGCGGCTGGGCGACGTCGTGCCCGACGTGCTCGACCAGAGCGGGCTCGCGGAGCGACTGGAGCAGGCCGCGGTGATCGTGCACTGGACGGCGATCGTGGGCCGTGAGATCGCGAAGGTCACGGAGCCGATCTCGATCGACCGGAAGGGGGTGTTGACGGTGGCGGTGACGAGCAGCGCGTGGATGACGGAACTGTCGATGATGGCGCCTGAATTGCTGCGTGTGATCAACGAGAAAGCCGGGTCCCGGAAGGTGGAGCGAATTCGCTGGCGGCTGGTGCGCTAAGCGGTTGAGGGACAGGGAGTTAATGGCTGGTCCGAGAGTTGCTAAAACGGTCGGTTGACGTTAGATTTTTGGGGTTGCTTCGGGGCCGTTTCTTCGGCGTTTATTCGGGATGCCCATTCGCGGGAACTTCGAGGACCAATGAGCACATCAGCGGACCACGCCGGGTCGCGGTACGACGCCGGCCAGATTCAGGTACTGAAGGGGCTCGAAGCGGTGCGCAAACGCCCCGGCATGTACATCGGCTCGACGTCGGAGCGCGGTCTGCATCATCTCGTGTACGAGGTGGTGGACAACTCGATCGACGAGGCGCTGGCCGGCTTCGCCGACGACATCGCGGTCACGATTCACGCCGACAATTCGATCACCGTGATCGACAATGGGCGCGGCATCCCGGTCGACATCCACCCGACGGAGAAGATGCCGGGCGTGGAGCTGGCGATGACGGTCCTGCACGCGGGGGGCAAGTTCGACAAGAGTTCGTACAAGGTGTCGGGCGGCCTGCACGGCGTCGGCGTCTCGGTCGTGAACGCGCTGAGTGAGGAGCTGAAGGTCTGGGTGAAGCGCGAGGGCAAGGAGTACTACATGGACTTCGCCCGCGGCCACACGAAGACCAAGCTGCAGGTGCTCGGCGACGTGCCGAAGAAGGAGCGCGGCACCACCGTGTGGTTCAAGCCGGATCCGCAGATCTTCACGGTGCTCGCCTACCGGTACCAGACGCTGGCCGACCGGTTGCGGGAGCTGTCGTTCCTGAACAAGGGCGTGGTGATCACGCTGAAGGACGAGCGGCCCGGGGAGGAGCGGGAGGACACGTACCACGCCAAGGGCGGCCTCAAGGAATTCGTCCAGCATCTCAACGCGTCGCGCAAGAATCTGCACCCCGAGGTGCTCTACCTCGACACCGACAGGGACGACATCGGGATCGAGCTGGCCATCCAGTACAACGACGGGTACAACGACACGACGTTCACGTTCGTGAACAACATCAACACGCACGAGGGCGGGACGCACCTCACCGGCTTCAAGTCGGCGCTCACGCGTGTGATCAACTCCTACGCGCAGAAGGGCAACTTCCTCAAGAAGGCGGACTTCACGCTCTCCGGCGAGGACGTGCGCGAGGGACTCACGGCAGTGCTCTCGGTCAAGGTGCGCGAGCCGCAGTTCGAGGGGCAGACCAAGACCAAGCTCGGTAATTCCGAGGTCGAGAGCGCGGTCAAGACGGTGGTCGGCGAGTGGCTGTCGAGCTACCTCGACGAGCACCCCCGTACCGCGAACATCATCGTCGAGAAGGCGGTGTCGGCGGCCCGTGCGCGCGAGGCGGCGCGCAAGGCGCGCGATCTGACGCGCCGGAAGTCGGCGCTCGACGTCGGCAACCTGCCCGGGAAGCTGGCCGACTGCACGGTCACCGATCCGGCGCTCTGCGAGCTGTACCTCGTCGAGGGCGACTCGGCCGGCGGCTCCGCCAAGCAGGGGCGCAAGCGCGAATTCCAGGCCATCCTCCCGCTCCGCGGCAAGATCATCAACGTCGAGAAGGCCCGGATCGACAAGGTGCTCTCCAACCAGGAGATCCGCACGATCATCACGGCCGTCGGGGCCGGCATCAAGGAGGAGTTCACCCTCGAGTCGGCGCGCTACCACAAGATCATCATCATGACCGACGCCGACGTCGACGGCGCGCACATCCGCAACCTGCTCCTCACCTTCATCTACCGGCAGATGCCCGAGCTGATCGAGGCCGGGTTCGTGTACATCGCCCAGCCGCCGCTCTACCGCGTGGCCAAGGGGAAGGAGGAGTACTACGCGTTCGACGAGAAGGAGCGCGACGAGCTCATCAAGCGGCTCGGCAACGGCGACGGCAAGGGACTGAGCGTGCAACGCTACAAGGGCCTTGGCGAGATGAACGCCGACCAGCTCTTCGATACGACCATGGATCCCGAGAAGCGCACCCTGCTCAAGGTGGACATCGACGACGCCGTGGAGGCCGACCTGTTGTTCCAGAAGCTGATGGGCGACGACGTCGAGCCGCGGCGGGAGTTCATCGAGTCGAACGCGCAGTTCGTGAGCAATCTGGATATCTGACGCAGCCGGCCGCGTGATCGGCGCCCGCCGGGGACGGTTATAACCCCACCGCGCGCCTCACGCGGTCGTCATGTGCTCGCGGGATTCTCCACGCCCGTAGGAGCGCCGGCAATCTCGCCGACTTGCAGCTCCATCACGCGCTGCTGCAGCTTCTCCAGCGGCAGGGCGAGCAGCAGATCGATCCGCCGGCTGAGCACCACGTACGTGTCGTGGAATGCGCGGCGCCGCGCGTCGTCGGGTTCCACCGCCGCCGGGTCGGGCATCCCCCAGTGCGCGAACGCCGGGTGCCCGGGAAACACCGGGCACGTCTCCTTCGCGTTGTCGCACACCGTGATCACGAGGTCCCACGGCTCGTGCTGGATCTCGTCGATCGTCTTGGGCCGGTGCCCCATCCAGTCGATGCCGTGCTCGTGCAGCTCCGCGATAGCACCCGGGTTCACGCGGGCCGCCGGCTTCGTCCCTGCGCTGCCGACGCGGAAGCGTCCGTGCCCTTTGCTGGTGAGCAGGGCCTCCGCAATCTGACTGCGCGCCGAGTTGCCCGTGCAGAGGAACAGGACGCCGAGGGGTCGCGTCGTGGTCATGCCGCCGCCTCCTGTGGAAAGAACCGCCGCCGCGCCCAGAGCGAGACGTAGACGAGGCCGATGAGCGCCGGGACCTCGATGAGCGGGCCGACGACCGCCGCCAGCGCCTCACCCGACCCGATGCCGAAGGTCGCCACCGCCACCGCGATGGCCAGCTCGAAGTTGTTGCCCGCCGCCGTGAACGAGAGTGCCGCCGTGTTCTCGTAGTCGAAGCCCAGCTTCACCGAGAGCGTGAATGCGAGGCCGAACATCACCACGAAGTAGATCACGAGCGGGATGGCGATGCGGAGCACGTCCAGCGGCAACTGCACGATACGACCACCCTGCATGGCGAACATCAGGACGATGGTGTACAGCAATCCGACCAGCGCCGTTGGTCCGATGCGCGGCACGAAGGTGCCGTCGTACCACGTCGCGCCGCGCCGCGCGACGAGAATCCGGCGGGTCAGGTATCCGGCGAGCAGCGGAATGCCCAGGAAGATCAGTACGCTCCTGGCGATCGCGCCCATCGACACGTTGAGCGCTGCCGTGTGCGCGCCGAACCATCCGGGAACCACCACCAGGAAGAAATACCCGAGCAGCGAGTAGGTGAGGATCTGGAAGATCGAGTTGAGCGCCACAAGCACCGCCGCCAACTCTCCCGATCCGCATGCCAGGGAATTCCAGATCAGCACCATGGCGATGCACCGCGCCAGCCCGATCATGATCAGCCCGTTCCGGTAGTGCGGCAGATCGGGGAGCAGCAGCCAGGCGAGACCGAACATCACCAGCGGCCCCAGGATCCAGTTGAACGCGAGCGACGTACCCAGCAGCCGCCGATCGGCCACGTGATGTCCGATCGTCTCGTACCGCACCTTGGCGAGCACGGGGTACATCATCCACAGCAACCCGATGCCGATCGGTACCGAGACGCCGGCCACCTGGACCCGGTCGAGCACGGCGCCCAGGCCGGGGAAGACGCGGCCCAGCAGAATCCCCGCGGCCATTGCCGCAAAGATCCACACCGGCAGGAAACGATCGAGGGTGGACAGCCGCCCGGCGACCGCACCGGCGGGTACACCCCGTGCCGGCGTCGGCCCCGGCGCGAGATCGAGGGTGGGCACGGCGCGCTAGGCGGTGGTCGCGGGCTTCCGCGCCCGAACGAACGCCGCGCCCACCCGCCCCGCCACCTCGGCCGCCACGCGGTCCACGTCGAGCCCCGTGTTCACGAGGAACGCGCGGGCGTCGTCGAATTCGTACGTGCGCGTCATCTCGATGCTCGGGGATTCGAAACCGGCGCCGCGCAGCAGCGCGAGGAACTCCACGTCCTCCAGCGCTCCGGCCACGCACCCGACCCACAGCTCCATGCTGCGCTTCACATCGGGCGGCAGCGTCCCCTGCACGACCACGTCCGACACGGCGAACCGCCCGCCGGGCTTGAGCACGCGGAACGCCTCGCGCAGCACCTGACCCTTGTCGCCGGAAAGGTTGATCACGCAGTTCGAGATGATCACGTCCACCGAATTCGACGGCAGCGGGATCGCCTCGATCCGTCCGCGCAGGAACTCCACGTTCGTCACGCCGGCCTCCGCCGCATTCCGCCGCGCCAGGTCCAGCATCTCGTCCGTCATGTCCAGCCCGTAGGCCTTCCCGGTGGGGCCCACGCGGCGCGCCGAGAGCAGCACATCGATGCCGCCGCCCGATCCGAGGTCGAGCACCACTTCCCCTTCGTGCAGCTCGGCGAGCGCACTGGGGTTGCCGCAGCCGAGCGACGCGAGCACCGCCGCCTCCGGCAGTGCATCCGTCTCGCCCCGGACGTACAGGTTCGAGGTGATCGGGTCGGTCGTGCCGTCGAAGGCCGACGTGCCACAGCAGGAATTGACCGGGCCGCAGCACCCGCCGCCGGCCGGACCGGCATCAGCGTTGTCGAGCACGCGCAGCGCCGCCGCCCCGTATTTCGCGCGCACGGTTCGGGTCAGATCGTCAGCGTGTTCGTTCACGGCGCCTCCATTGATCAATAATTCTTGATGTAATTGGCGCACGTTCCGCCGTCAGGATGAATCGGTTCAGTCGCAGCAGCGTCCGCGGCGCAATTGCGGCAACGCGCTACGCTTCGGCTCCAGCACGCCGGCCAGTTCCTGGACCTCCGAGATCGCGGCCGGAGCCAGCGTGTAGTACGACCACCGTCCCTCTCGGCGATCCGTCACCAGGCCCACGTCCTTCAGCACACGGAGATGGAACGAGAGACGGGATTGGGCGGCGCCGAGCTCGTCCTGAAGCTCGCACACGCAGCACTCGCCCTCACGCAGCATGTTCAGGACGGCCAGGCGGGTGGGGTCGGAGAGCGCGTGAAAGACCCGCGCGGTGCGCTCGAAGTCCAGGGCAGTGGTGGTTCCCATGCCCTGGAAATTACATCAATGAAAATTGATCTGTCAACTCGGGTGCTCCGTCAGCGCGCACCCAGCGGCTGCGGGATGTCGCCCTTGCGCGCGATCAGGAGCAGCTGCCGCCCGATCACGTGGTCGACGATGAGCAGCCCGAGGATCACGCCGCCGAGGGCCAGCCACGTGACGTGCGAAGTCGTCGCATCCAGGCCCCCCGTGGTCGTCTTGCGGCTGCTATAGGCGACCAGCGCGAACAGCGCCAGCAACACCACCCCACCGAGGTAGGCTCCGATTCCGAGCACGCGGGCAATGAATTTCGGCATCATCGACGACGACTCCATGAAAGCGTTCAGGTTCTCCTCGTAATCTGGTGCGTCCCGGATGCAGCGTCGAGGGGTCAGTATGGACCGACGACCGCTCGCATCCGGCCTCCGCCGGTCCGCTCGACCCAGGCGCGGTACCAGGCCCGCCCGCCGAACCGGGCGCGCAGCACGTCGTTGTGCTCACCGAGGTCGGCCGCGTAGATGACGTCGCCGTCGAGACGGCCGTCGGCGTCGATCGGCTCGAGGAGCAGCGCCGGGGCGAACGGCATCGCGCCGTACCGCTCGTCGAACGCGAGCTCGCTCCGGCACTCGGGCGTGAGCGAACGGTCGGACGAGATCCGGATGGCGGGATCGACCGCATGGACCGGCGCCGCGCCCGGGGCGTACGTGGCGATGCGCGCCGCGACGGCGCTCGCCAGCGCCGGTGACGGCGCCATCGTGTCGTGCTCTGCCCACTGCACCTGCTGGAGCACTGAGCACGCATCACCGTGCTCCAGCTCCCCCGCCGCCGTGCTGCGGGTGAAGCCGACCGCTCTGAGCTGTCGCACGAGCCGCTCGCCGAACGGCACGTGCACGAAGACGATCGCGTGGTGGATACCGGCGGCGCGTGTGGCATCGGCCAGGTCGACCTTGTAGGCGCCGCGCGCGTCGTGCGCCTGTCGCACCATGGCCTGCGCGCCGAACGGCCCCATCGGGAGGAGCCATGCCGCCGCGATGGCCGTGAGTACCGCAAGGGGCGCGGCGTGGCGCCAGTATCCGCCCCACCGCTCGGCGACGAGGAAGGGCGTCCGGGCCAGGAAGATGATCACGGTCGGAACCGCGGTGTACAGCACGGTCGCCTGCAGCGGTGTTCCCCGATTGCCTCCGATGGCGTACGCCGCCAACTGGGCGAACAGCAACGCGACGAGCACGGCGTCCCATCGTGAGGCACGTCCCATCGACAACAGGCCGATGGCGATCACGGCGAGCGCCGGCAGCGGCCACCCCACGACGAGTGCGTTCAAGCCGCTCAGGCCGGCGGCGGCCCCGGCCAACGCATGCAGCGGGGACGGCGTCACCGCACTACCGGCCGCACGGTCGGCAACCGACTGGCCCAGCGCGCCGGCGAGACGGAACGCGCTCCCGGTGGTGGCAAGATCGCCGAGCGCGAGGGGCACGGCACCCACGACGGCGAAGCCCACCAGCACGAGCGGCTCCCACCGGCGGCGCGGTGCATGCCAACTCGTCCACACCTGGAATCCCAGGACGACGATCCCGACCGCCGCCGCATCGAGTGGTCGGATGGCGGCCATGAACCCGACGGCCAATCCCATCGCGGCGGCGATCGCGATCCGGCGCGCACGCCTCACGGCGCGGTCCCACTCGGTGAGGCCGGCGAGCGTGGCGACCGCGAGGAGCAGCGTCGGTGCGTGGTTCCGGTAGCTCGCCGACATGAGCAGGGTGGCCGGGGCGGCCATGAACAGCAGTGCAGCGGCTCGTGCCTGTGCTTCGCCGTACGCTCGCCGGGTGAAGTGATAGAGCGCCACGGCGCTGAACCCGCCAAGGACGGGGCCGAGGAGCCACGGGGCGTGCATCAGATACCCGAGCGTGAGCACCAGGGGCCCGCCGATGGGAAACGGCGAATACCACGCGCCGTGATCGATCACACGATTGGCGGCGAAGAATTCGAAGTTGGAATCGACCGGTAGCGTCACACGCCCGTGCAACAGGATGCGTGCGTGCCAGAGCTGGGCGATGGCATCGCTCGTCGTAGGGGCGAGACTGAACGCATACCAGGCGACGCCGACGGCGAGCCCGGTGAACGCGACACCGGCCAGCACAGCGAAGACGAGGGGAGTCGGGCGCCGCATCACGCGCCCGAGCCGCGCCGGCAACGCGTGCAGCCGCTCGAGCGGCAGCGTGGCCAATGCCAGCACAGGGCCGATGACGAGCAGACTGGCTCCGAGCCAGTAGCCGGCGTTCCCCGTCACCAGCGTCGCGCCGCCGGGCGTCCGGAGTGGCAGCGGATACAGGCCTACGACGAGCAACACCGCGGCGGCGAGCACGCCGAAGATCGGGAAGGCGCGCCGCTCGTGGTCGGGAGGCAGCGTCACGGCCCGTGCTCCCGTCGCTCGGCGACGTAGACGTTGGCGTCGCGGGCGTGAGTGGCCGGGGCGATGGGACCGAACCGCGCCGTGTCGACCATCCCCGCCGCGACCGCCCATGCAACCGTCTGGCCGTCGGTCGCATCGAGCACGAGGATCTCGCGCGTCGTTACGCTCTCCGGCGTGGACAGCATGGCGGTGTCGGCGCCGGCGCGGAGCATGTAATACCGCAGCGGTGCCTGCGCCGGCCCAGCAACCACCACGCGGTCGCCCCGTTCCGCCTGTGTCGCGAGCACGTCCGCGATCGGCTCTGCGCCCGCGAAGACCCCCGTGTCCCGGAAGGTCCCGAGGGCGTTGGTGACCAGACCCCACGCGATGCCGGCCGCAGCCACCGCCGCGGCGATACCCGGCAGGTACGGCCCGAGCCCCGAGAGCCGCGGCCGTTGCAGCAGGTGGTCGATGAAGCTACCGATCGTCAACGCCACGACGGGGAAGAGCCAGACCCAGGCACGCGCCGGTGGTGCGTGATGACCGACGAGCAGGATGGCGGCAGCGGCCACGTATGCCGCCAGAAGTACGGGAACACCTTCACGCGAGTCGCGGGCGGGCCGCAGCACCGCGATCACGGTCGCGGCCCCGAGTGCCACGGCGACGGCAACCGGGTAGGGGCGTGTCCAGCTCGCGAACGTACCGGCCAGGCTCGGCAGGAGGCTGGCGTAGAAGTGTGGCCATCGGGAGGGCAGCACGGATGGATCGGATGCGAGCGCGGCGATGCCATTCGTCGCGATGATCGGCGCGTACGCTGCCGTGGCCAGCAGAATCGCCGCCAGCACGGATGCCCCCAGTCCGAGCAGTGTCCTGGCGGACGAGCGCCCCCGCACGAGCACCGCCAGCCCGAGCCAGACGGTGACGGCGGCGAGCGGATACACCATCACCAGCGGCGCCGTCGCCATGCCAACGGCCGCGACTCCCGCGAACGCTGCCCAGCGTCGCGGCGACGGTCCGTGGTCGCGGATCCGCGCGCCGACGAGGAGCAGGATGGCGTAGGCGGCGACGACCCACGCGTACCCGCGGGCGTTGGCCGAGTAGAGGATCAGCGGCGTGGCGGCGGCAACCAGTGCCGAGGCGAGCAGTGCGGAGCCGCGTGTGAACAGCACCCGTCCCACGGCATAGGTGAGGGGGATCAACGCAATGCCCGCGAGGAATGCCGGGAGGCGGAGCACCCACGGCGCCGCGCCGCCGACGGTCGCCGAAAGCTTGGCGACGACGGTGTAGAGGAGGTGGTTACCGGGCAGCGGATAGCTGCTGAGCGCCGTCCCCCACGATCGGCCCACGAGTGCCAGGTAACTCGCGGCTTCGTCGTGGCGCATCGGCTGTGCCAGAGCCCACCACCGCACCAGCACACCGCTCAGCACGATGGCGAGCAGCGCGAGGCGGGCCTCCGGAGGCTCACGCTCCCACCTCGCACGCAGCCCGTCGATCATGAAGGCGGGTACGGTTCCACGCCCGCCGCGCTCACGCGGTGGGAGACGAGCGGCAGTGCCGGTTCCGCCGCGTCGGCAATGACGATCGCGTCGGCCGCGCACGCTCGGCCCGACGCGAGGCCCTCGGCATCCCGTGCGAACACCGTCGCGACCGGTTCTCCGGCCTGCACGCGGTCTCCGGGTTTGACGGTGATCACGAAGCCGACGGACGGGTCGATGCTGTCGGACATCTTTCTCCGGCCGCCTCCCAGTTCGACGACGCCGCGCCCGATCGCCCGCGCCTGCACTTCGGCGACCACTCCGGCGCGTGAAGCCGTGACGACCTCGCGCGCCGGCGCCTGCGGCAGCAGGGCCGGATCGTCGACGACGGCGGGATTTCCGCCCTGGGCCTCGATGATGCGCTTGAACTGCTCGGCGGCGCGTCCGTCGGCGATCGCCCGCTCCATCTGGACGCGGGCATCCGCCGTGTCGGTGGCCGCGCCCGCGAGGAGCAGCATCTCGGCGCCGAGAGCGTAGGTGACGTCCATCAAATCATCGGGGCCCTCTCCGGTCAGTGCATGGAACGCCTCCTCGGTCTCCAGTGCGTTTCCGCACGCGTGCCCCAGCGGACGGTCCATGGCCGTGAGCAGCGCGACCACCGGGCACCCGTGGTCGGCGCCCAATGATATCATCGTCTTCGCCAGCTCCAGCTCGTCATCCAGGGCCGGCAGGAGGGCCCCTCGGCCGCGCTTGACGTCAAGCACGAGTCCGGTGAGCCCTTCGGCGAGCTTCTTGCTCATGATGCTCGCCGCAATGAGGGGAATCGACTCGACGGTGGCGGTGGCATCGCGCAGGGCGTACATGCGCCCGTCGGCGGGGGCGATCTCTTCAGTCTGGCCGATCAGGACGCAGCCCAGCGACTCCATCTGGACGCGGGCTTCCACCAGCGAGAGCCCGGTGCGGAACCCGGGGATGGCCTCGAGCTTGTCCAACGTGCCCCCCGTGTGCCCGAGTCCGCGGCCGGACATCATCGGTACGGCCACGCCGAGCGCCGAGATCAGCGGGGCGAGGACCAGCGAGACCTTGTCGCCCACGCCGCCGATGGAATGCTTGTCGATGCGGGCGCGGCCGAGGTGTGTGAGGTCGAGCCGGGCGCCGGACTCGAGCATGGCATCGGTGAGCGCGGCGGTCTCCCGCCGGTCGAGCCCACGGATGAAGCACGCCATCAGGAACGCCGCCATCTGGTAGTCGGTGACGTCCCCGCCGGTATAGCCGTGGATGAACGCGTTCCACTCGGGCGGTGTCAGTCGCCCACCGTCGCGCTTCTTCTCGATTGCCTCTCGTGCGTCCATTGACCGGTTACCGTGGTATTTCTAACGTTGACGGAACCCGGAGCGCGCCGCCGACTCCAGTTGGCGGGAGTCGTCGCTGCCGGAGCCATCCCCCTTGCAGGAGTGGTCGGAATGAAGCTCCAATTCGCGGTCGCCGTCGCCCTGGTCTGTCTCGGCAGCACCGCACGGGCTCAACAGACCGCCGCCGACGACATCGCCATGGGTGACAGCGCCTACGCCGCCCACGACGGTGCGACCGCGCTGACCCACTACCAGGCCGCCATCGCCGTCGATTCCACGAACGCCGAAGCCCTGTGGAAGGCCGGGCGCGTCGCGACGGATATGGGAGAAGCCGCCGGGTTCGCCAACCAGGACCACAAGCGCGACAGCCTGTACAAGCTGGCACAAGAATATGCGGGGCGCGCGGTCGACGCGAACCCCGATCTTGCCGTGACGCACTTCACACTCGCGAAGGCGCTGGGCCGGGCCGCCCAGACCCTCGGCCCCCGCGACCGCGTCAAGTACGCCAAGCGTGTCTACGACCAGGGCACGGCCGCCATCCGGCTGGACTCGCTGGACGCTGACGCCTGGGACCTCATGGGCGTCTGGAATGCAGAGATCATGCGACTGAACGGCTTCGTCCGCTTCATCGCGAAGACGCTCCTGGGCGGCCAGATCTTCGGGAAAGCCAACTGGAAGAACGCCCAACGTGATCTGGAACACGCCGTGAACCTGCAGCCCAATCGCATCGTACACCACCTCGATCTGGCTCAGGTCTACGCCGATGTCGGCGAAAAGGCCAAGGCGCGCGAGCAGTACAATCTGGTGCTCTCGCTGCCGGCCGCGGACTACAACGACCAGAACTACAAGCACCAGGCGGAGCAGGCCCTGGCCAAGCTGGAGTAGGGCGAACCCATGTACTCTCATTTCGACTACCCGGTGGTCACCGCACCGACCGGGGACGACGAGAACGCGGCCCTGGAAATCGAGCGGTTGCGCAGCCGCGTCGCCGATCTGCTGCGGGAGCGGGACCACCTCGTGGCGATCGTCGACATCCTGCAGGAGATCTCGTCGTCGCTGCATTTCGTCGACATTCTCCAGACGATCGCCCGCAAGCTCGGCGAGGCCTTCGGGCTGGATCGCTGCGCGATCTTCCTGTCGGGGAACAAGGACGAGGTGCGTCTGGTCGCCAGCTACGAGGATCCCACGATCCGGAACCTGGTCGTCGACCTCCGCCGGTACCCCGAGCTGCAGCGGGCCTTCGACTCGGGCGAGACGGTGTTCATTCCCGATGCGCCCAGCGATCCGATGCTGCGGGCCATCAAGCCGACGCTCGACACACGCAACGTGCGCTCGATCATCGTGGTGCCGATCCAGTGGCAGGCCTCGGTGATCGGGGCGATCTTCCTCCGCACCGAGCGCGATGCCCAGCCGTTCAGCGACTCCGACGTCCACTTCTGCCAGGTGGTCGCCTCGCTGACGGCCAAGGCGCTGCGGAACGCCCACCGGTTCGAGGCCGCGCTCCGGGCGCAGCAGGACACCTCGCAGACCCAGCGCAAGGCCGAGGTGCGGCGAGTGGCGCTGCTGGCCTTCCTCCGCCGGCTCCTCGACCGTCACGCCACGGCGGAGGCGGAGAGCTTCGCCGAGACCGGGCTCTCGCGGTCCTCCGAGGACGAGCTCGACCGGCTGGTGTCGGTGGCGATGCAGGTGCTCGACGAGGAGTCCAAGGGGTGAGTGCTCCCCCGGCGAGCGCCGCGGCCCAGGCCGCAGAGCTGCGCGCCCGTCTCGAACGTGCCAGTTACGAGTACTACGTGCTCGATCAGCCGTCGATGGCTGATCGGGAGTACGACCGTCTGTTCCGCGAATTGCAGGCGCTCGAAGCCGAATACCCCGCGCTGCGTACGCCCGACTCGCCGACGCGGCGCGTGGGGGCCGAGCCGCAGAGCCAGTTCGGGAAGCACACGCACCTCGTGCCGATGATCTCCCTCGGCAACGCGTTCACCGACGGGGAGCTGGCGGCCTGGGAAGAGCGCATCGTCCGGCAGGTGGCCGACGATGCCCGTCGCGGCGGCTACACGTGCGAGCTCAAGATCGACGGCGCAGCGGTGTCGCTCACCTATCGCGATGGCGTGCTCGAGACCGGCGCCACCCGCGGCAACGGCACCGTGGGGGAGGACGTGACGGCGAACCTCCGCACCGTACACGACATCCCCCTGCGGCTGCGCGGCGAGGGTACGCCGCCGCTGGTCGAGATCCGGGGGGAGGTGTACATGCCGTTCAGCGGATTCGAGCGGATGAACGAGGAGCGGGTGGCTGCCGGAGAGCCCGTGTTCGCGAATCCCCGCAATTCCGCGGCCGGTGCGCTCCGGCAGCTCGATCCAGCCGTGACGGCCAGGCGCCCGCTCCGGTTCTTCGCGTACGCCGCGGCCCTCCCCGAAGATGCCCAGGTGGGAGCCGAGACCCAGTGGGCCCTGCTCGACCTGCTGCAGGCGTGGGGGTTCCCGGTGGCGCCACGCCGGACGCGCTGCACGACCATCGAGGCGGTGCACACCTGGGCGCGGCAGGTCGAGCACGAGGTGCGCTCGGAGCTCGACTTCGCGATCGACGGCGGCGTGGTGAAGGTCGACTCGCTGGCGCTTCAGCGGGAACTGGGGGTCATCGGTGGCCGAGAGCCGCGGTGGGCCATCGCCCGCAAGTTCGCCCCCGACATCGCCGAGACGCGGCTGCTGCGGATCGGTGTGAACGTGGGGAGGACGGGCTCACTCAACCCGTACGCGGAGCTGGAGGCAGTGGAGTTGGGCGGCACGACGGTCCGGATGGCCACGTTGCACAACTTCGACCTGATCGGCGCGAAGGACCTGCGCGTCGGCGACCTCGTGCAGGTCAAGCGGGCCGGCGACGTGATCCCGCAGGTGATCGGGCCCATTCCCGAGAAGCGAGACCCCTCGAGCCCGCCCGAGGCCTTCGCCCCGCCCACGATGTGCCCGGCGTGCGGCACGCCGGTCGAGCGCGACGAGGAAGAGGTGGCGATCTACTGCCCCAACGTGGGGTGCCCGGGGCGCCGACTCGAAGCACTGGTCCACTTCGCGTCGCGCGGGGCGATGGACGTTCGTGGGCTCTCCTACGCGAGACTCGAGCAGCTGGTGGGGGCCGGACTGATCGTGGATGCCGGAGATCTCTACGGTCTTCGTGGCCGAGCCTCGGAGATCCTGGGTCTCGAGCGGTTCGCCCGGAAGAGCGTGGACGCGTTGCTGGATGCCATCGACGATTCGAAGCGGCAGCCCCTGTCGCGGCTCCTGTTCGCGCTGGGGATCCGCCACGTGGGATCGGGGGCGGCGGAGCTGCTCGCGCGGCATTTCGGCACGCTCGCGGCACTCCGTGATGCCGCAGTCCGCGAGGGCGGCGTGGAGGAAATCGTGGCCGTGCGTGGCGTCGGCCAGACGATTGCGGATGCGGTGGTCGCCTACTTCCGCGACCCGGCCGCGCAGGCACTCCTCGAGAAGTTGGACGGGGCGCGGGTGAACCAGACGGAGCCGCGGGCCGCCCACCGGGGCAGTGCCCTGGCCGGGCAGACGTTCGTCATCACAGGGACGCTGCCCACGCTCTCGCGCGCCCAGGCACGGGAGCTGATCGAAGCCAACGGCGGCCGGGTCACCGACAGCGTCTCGAAGAAGACGACGGCAGTGGTGGCGGGCGAGGAGGCCGGCGGCAAGCTTGAGAAGGCCCGGGCGCTCGGGGTGGAAACGATCGACGAGGCGGGCCTGATGCGGCGGGTGGGACAATCCGGAGACGAACCATGACGGAATCGATTCAGCTCGGCGGAAGTGGGATGGTGGCGCTCACGCGCGACGCACTGGCGACGCTGCGCGCTGCGCTGTTCCGCGACCTCGGCGGCGATGCCGCCGGCTATCTCCAGGAGGCCGGTTACGCCGGCGGCGCCGCCCTGTCGGCCGCGTTCGCCGAGTGGACGGCCCGGCGTGGCTACGGCGTACCGGAATCGATTCCGGCGGCCGAGTTCCAGCAGCGGGCCTCGGAGTTCTTCAGTGATCTGGGCTGGGGCTCGTTGGCGCTGAGCAAGCTTACCGATGCCGTCGCAACCCTCGACTCGGAGGACTGGGGCGAGGCAGACCCCCAGTCGGCGATGGAATTCCCCGGGTGCCATCTCACGACCGGGATGTTCGCAGACTTCTTCGGCCGCCTGGCCGGGACCCCGATGGCCGTGATGGAAGTGGAGTGCCGGTCGATGGGCTCCCCGCGCTGTCGGTTCCTGCTGGGCAGCGCGGAATCGCTGCACCAGGTGTACGACGAGATGAGCCGCGGCCTGACCTACGAGGACGCCGCGGCGAGCATCGGCTAGCCCAGCTCCTTCAGCGCCTCCGCGTACCGCGGATTCGGCACCAGGTCCCCGTCGACGAGGACCTCGCGATCCCAGGGCAGGATCACCGTGCTCTGGGTGGCGATGGCGTGGAAGTCGGGGGCGTATTCGCCGGTGCGGAAGGCGACGGCCGTGCGCACTTCGGCGGCGCCCGCGTTGACCACCGCCGAGACGGCCAGGCGCATCGTCTCGCCGGAATCGCACGTCTCGTCGACGAGCAGCACCTTCCGGTCGCGCACCTCGTGCGGCACCTGCCCGAACACGGTCGGTGTCTCGCGCTCGTGCTGGGCATGGTAGCGCCGGCTCACGAGCAGAGAATGGAACTCGACATCGAGGATCGCCGCGATCACGGCGCCGGGCACGACGCCCGCGGTGGCGATGCCGATGACGACGTCGGGCTCGTAGCTGCGCGCCACCTTGAGGGCCAGGCTCCGGGACAGCTCCCCGAACAGCGGCCACTCGACATTGAACACGCCCTGTGAAGGTTCGACCGTGGTACGGCGCGGCGACATGAGGCCCTCCCGGGCGGTAAGCAGATGGCGGATTCGCAAAGTAGCGGCGAATTCCCCCTGCTGGAAGCACTCCGCCGAGGGCGTGGGCCGTTGCTCCAGGTGCTTACAATCGGTAGGTTTGCCCACTGGCGGCGCGCGTGGGTGCGCGCTCGCCTGGCATCCCTCTCCACCTCCCCAATCGCCGAATGTCCTGGTGGAGCCGCTTGTTGGGCGGCAAGTCGAAATCCGACCTCAGACCGCAGCGACTCGATTACTTGAACGAGGCGCTGGCCCTGGAGCGTCAGGGGGACTATGACGCGGCGCTCACATCGTACCGGCTGGCCCTGCGGGACCACCCGAACGACCCGAAGATACTCCAAAACATGGCGATCGCCTACTCGCGCACGCAGCGGCTGGAAGACGCCATCCGGTGCTATCGGCGGGCGCTGGAGATGGCCCCGGAGCTGTCGGGAGCACACTACGGCCTCGCCTTCCTGCTGCTCAAGCGGGACGATCGGGCAGGCGCGGTGGCCCACCTCCAGGCGTTCCTGGAGCAGGCGCCCGCGGGCGGGGACACGGCACGGTGGATCGCGCACGCCCGTCAGACGCTCGCCGAGCTCCGGTCGCAGCCGGACGCGACGACCCCGAAGCCCGAGTCCTGAGTGAAGCGCATTCTGGCGGTGGTGAGTCAGAAGGGCGGTGTGGGGAAGACGACCACCGCCATCAACGTCGCCGCGGCGTTCGCCCAGCGAGGTGTGAAGACGCTGCTCGTGGACATGGATCCACAGGGGTCGGTGCGCTTCGGGGTGGCGCTCCAGGGTCCGGCGGCCGGACCCGGCATCGCCGACTACGTCACCGGCGCCCGTGAACTCCACGACATCGTGCGGGCCACCGCCCTGCCCTTCCTCCGCGTCCTGCTGGCGGGGACCGTGGCCGACACCGGGGACCACGCCGCCTACCAGGCCCTGATGGGCAGCTCGACGCGAGTGGGGGAGCTGCTCACTGGCGCGCGCGACCGGGGGTACCTGGTCATCGTCGACACGCCGCCGGGGCTCGGACCGGTGACCCATCGGGTGCTGGCCGTGGCCGACCGCGTGTTGGTGCCGCTGCAGTGCGAGCCGCTGGCGCTGCAGACGACGTCGCAGATCCTGCGGGGCATCCGCGCCGCCGTCGCCGAGCATCCGAAGCTCAAGCTCGAGGGTATCATCCTCACGATGTTCGAGGAGCAGAGCGCCCTGTCGCGGCGCATCGCGGACTACGTCCGCCAGCAGCTGCCGCCCGATCTCGTGTTCGAGGTGATGGTGCCGCGCACCGCGGCCACGGTGGAGGCATTCGCCGCCGGCCAGCCCGTGGTGCTGCGCTCGCCGCTCGACCCGGCTGCGATCGCGTACGGCACGCTCACCGACATGCTCACCGGACGGCTCGCAAAATGAGGCGGCGGCTCGCGGCGCTCGGCGCTGCAGCGATGGCGGTGGGCGCGGTGGCCTTCGCCTGCCGGCCCGTGCCGGCGCCCACGGACGGCGTGCTCTCCGTGTCCGAGGTCCTGCTGCCGTCGCCGGCGGTGGTCGCGGGCGACACGATGCGTGACAGCGCCGGAAACGTCGCGCCACTCCGCATGTACGCCTTCGGCAGCGGCGGGCAGGCGGATACCCTCACCAACCTCACGCCCACGTTCATCCTGCTCGATTCGGGCGCCCACGTGACCCCGGACGGCTATCTGATCGGGGACAGCGTGCGTCAGGCTCCGGTCCGCATCATCGGGTCGATCGGGCCGCTGCAGACCCCGGTGGCGAACGTGGACGTGATCCCGATGCCCGATTCGCTCGCCCCCAGCGGGACGACGACGGTGGCGACGGATACGTTCAGCCTCAAGAATCCGTCGTCATTACTGTCCCCGACCGTGACCGCCCAGGTGCTCAGCGCCGCGACGCCGCCGGCCGGCATCCGGTCGGTCATCGTCCGGTGGGCCATTGTGAGCCAGCCACCCAGCTCGGACACCAGCGCGAGCGGAATCGTGGTTTCGACGAGCAACCATCCGGTGACCGTCGATACGACCGGCGCCGACGGCACGGTATCGGTTCGTGTGCGTCTGAACCCAGCAGCGCTCAGTGGTGTGACCGGACTCGATAGCTTCGTGGTGGAGGCGCGCGCGGCCTACGCCGGCGTGCAACTGCACGGCAGCCCCTTGAAGTTCGTGGTGCCGATCGTTCCGGGATCGGATTGATGGCACGCGCGTTCGGGGAACCCCTGACGACGTCGGCCTTCCGTCCCGTCGCGAATTCCGCGTAACTTCCGCCGCAGGAGGCGCATACCCCACGCCCCTGCATTCCGGGAGGATCACATGATCGCGACTGGAGGCCCGCGGAATTCCCAGCCGGGCACGCTGAACCAGATCTTCTTCAGCGCCGTCGAACGCTATCAGAAGCCCGACGCCCTGCAGGTGAAGGTGGGCGGACGGTACGAGCCGATCTCGCACGCGACGCTGTTCAGCCGCGTCCGACATGCGGCCATCGGGCTCGCCGAGCTCGGCGTCCGTCACGGCGACCGCGTGGCGCTGCTCTCGGAGAACCGCCCCGAGTGGGCGATTGCCGACTATGCCTGTCTGGCGAGCGGCGTCACCGACGTCCCGATCTATCCCAATGAGACGCCGGAGGCGGCGGCGTACGTCATCCAGAACTCCGGCGCGGTGGCGGCGTTCGTGTCCACCGCCGATCAGGCGGCGAAGATCACCGAGATTCGCGGCCAGTGTCCGAAGCTCCGCCACGTGATCGGGTTCGAGGACGTGCGGCTGCCGGGTGTGGACCACACGCTGCTCGAGCTGGAAGCGAAGGGGGCCGCCGCGCTCACGCCGGAGCGCGAGGAGGAATTCCGCCGTACGGCCCTCGCGGTCGAGCCGGACCACCTGGCGACGATCATCTACACCTCGGGCACGACCGGGAAGCCCAAGGGCGTGATGCTCACCCACGACAACCTGTACTCGAATGTGATGGCGTCGAAGGCGGCCATCCCGTTCAGCGGCGACGACGTGTGCCTGAGCTTTCTGCCGCTGTCGCACGTGTTCGAGCGCATGGCCGGCCACTACATGATGATGGAGACGGGAACGTCGATCGCGTATGCCGAATCGATCGATACGGTGCCCGTGAACCTCACGGAGGTGAAGCCGACGCTCGTCCTCTCGGTCCCGCGGCTCTACGAGAAGATGTATGCCCGGGTGCTCGAGAACGCGCTCGCCGGGGGTGGGGCGAAGAAGCAGATCTTCTTCTGGGCACGCCGGGTGGCCGACCGCTGGGCCAACGAGAAGCTTGCGGGCCGCGAGCCGCGCGGGCTGTTGGCGCTGCAGTACGGCATCGCCCAGCACCTCGTCTTCTCCAAGCTCAAGGCACGCACCGGCGGCCGCCTGCGCTACTTCGTGTCGGGCGGGGCTCCGCTGGCGCCCGAGATCAACAAGTTCTTCTTTGCCGCCGGCCTGGTCATCCTCGAAGGGTACGGGCTCACCGAAACGTCACCGGTGATCGCCGTCAACACGCCGGCCAACTTCCGCATCGGCTCCGTGGGCAAACCGGTGGCCGGCGTGGACGTGCAGATCGCCGACGACGGCGAGATCCTCACCCGCGGTCCCCACGTGATGAAGGGCTATTACGGCATGCCCGAAGCCACGACCGAAGCGATCGACCGGGACGGCTGGTTCTTCACCGGCGACATCGGCACGCTCGAGGACGACTTCGTCCGCATCACGGATCGCAAGAAGGACATCATCGTCACGGCGGGCGGCAAGAACATCGCCCCGCAGCCGATCGAGAATGAGATCAAGACCAACAAGTACGTGTCGCAGGTCGTGATGATCGGCGACAAGCGGAAGTACCCGGTGGTGCTCGTCGTGCCGAACTGGGAGCAGGTCGAGAAGTGGGCCCGCTACAAGAACCTGATCTGGACGGATCGGGCGCAGCTGCTCGCCATGCCCAACGTGCAGGCGAAGATGGAGAAGGAAGTGTTCGGCCGGACGGCGCATCTGGCGCGGTTCGAGCAGCCCAAGAAGGTGGGGCTGCTCGAGGAGGAGTTCACCGTCGAGCGGGGCGAGCTGACGCCGACGCTGAAGGTGAAGCGCCGCGTGATCGACCGGGTGTACAAGTCCACCATCAACGCGCTCTATCGGGACGAGCCGGAGCCGGCCGCCAAGCCCTGACGCTCAGCGCCCGGCGTGGATGAGCGGCACGGGTCCACTCGTGTCGGCATCCCGCTCGCCGACCCACACCGCCGTGTCGCGCGCCAGCTCGGTGATTCCTGCCGGCACGGGGAGGGTCGCGGCCGCCAGCAGGCGCCCGCGCGCCTGCAC
>JBJKRG010000130.1:0-19087 GCA_046704805.1 Gemmatimonadaceae bacterium | reverse complement strand
GGCGTGCGGGACGGGGCGCGCGCGGCGGGCGCGGAGCCAACGGCTCGCGCCGCGACCGGCTGGTCGAGTGGCTGCCGCCGTTCGGAAAAGGCGACACGACCGTCCTGTACTCGGCGCCCGGCCAGATGAGCAACGTCGTGTTCAGCAACGATGCGAAGACGATCTTCGTCGCCACGAGCACCGGCGGCGCGGGCGAGATCTACGCGGTCAGCCTCGCCGATCCCGAAACGCGGCACGTGATCGTACGCGGGCGTGGCTACACGCCGACCTTTTCCGATGGAGGCCGCGGCGGCCGGCGGGGCTTCTTCGGCGGACGGGCCGGGCGCGGCGCCGACTCGGCGTCGTTCTACTCGAATCCCGGGGCGATGATGACCGCGCGCGGCTCGCGGGGCGGCGAGGTGGCCATGGTGAGTACGGACGGCAAGAGCGTCTATCTCACCGGGACGCAGTACCACCCCGACTACCTGGCGCATGCCCCGCAGGCGTTCGTGGACCGCTACGACATCGCGACGGGCGAGAAGACCCGGCTCTTCGAGGGGCCCGAGGACGCCTCGGAATCCGTCGTCGCCCCGCTCGACGCCGACTTCGACCGCGCCGTGATCGAGCGCCAGACGCCGACCGAAGTGGGCAACGCCTACCTGTGGAGTCGCGCTGGCGGCCGTCTGACGAAGCTCACCGACAACAGGGACTACGCGCCCGCCTTCACGTCGGCGATCCGGAAGCGGATCACGGTGACGCGTCCCGACGGCTTCCAGTTCGTGGTCAATCTCACCCTGCCGGCCGACTACAAGGCGGGCACGCGGCTGCCCGGGATGTTCTGGTTCTATCCCTACGAGTACACGAGCCAGGCCGAATACGACCGGACGCTGCGCACCGAGGACGTCAATCGGTTCCCGACCCGGGGGCCGCGAACCATCGAGTACCTGATCACGCAGGGCTATGCGGTCGCCGACTTCGACCCGCCGATTGTCGGCGACGCCGGCCGGATGAACGACAACTACGTGCACGATCTGGTCATGGATCTGTCGACGGTGATCGACGCGCTCGACAAGGGCGGGTACATCGACCGGTCACGGCTGGGCATCGGCGGGCACAGCTACGGGGCGTTCAGCACGATGAACGCACTGGCCCACACGCCGTTCTTCAAGGCCGGGATCGCCGGCGACGGGATGTACAACCGGTCGCTCACCCCCGACGGCTTCCAGAACGAGCGCCGGACCTTCTGGACGGGGCAGCAGGTGTACGAGGAGATGTCGCCCTTCTTCTACGCCGACAAGATCACCGGTGCCGTGCTGATGTACCACTCGATGGAGGATCAGAACGTCGGCACGACACCGATCAGCTCGATCCGCATGATGCAGGCGCTGCGGACCTTCGGTAAGACGGCGGCGCTCTTCATGTATCCGTACGAAGACCACGGGCCGGCCACCAGCCAGTCGGATCTGGACCAGTGGGGGCGGTGGGTGGCGTGGCTGGACATGTACGTGAAGCACGCCGGGCAGTGGAAGGCGGGGAAGGACGACAAGATCACGGTCGTGACGGCGGATCAACCCGACCGGCGATAGTCCGGATTGGCGGCTGTGGAACGGCGGCGGCCGCGGGGGTGCTCCCCGCGGCCGTGGTTGCATGTACCGGGTGTCTGGCGAGGACTGGGCGGTTCGCTCATGGGGAACGCGATCCGCCGGATCCGCGTTCCTCGTGCACAGAGGGCCTGTCCCGCGAGCTGACCACGCGATGGAACTCCGGGCGCGGCCCGAAATGCAGCAGCAGGCCCACCTCGAGGTGCGTGCCGCGCAGATAGTTGTGGAGTTGTCGTTTGGCCACTCCTCCGAGCTCGAACGTGGACTTGATCTCCACGACCACGCGGTCGTCGACGAGCATATCGAGGCGCTGCGTGGTGAGTGGCTGACCCTTGTAGAGCACGGGGACGGCGACCTGACGCCCGACCCGATGGCCGCGGGCGCGCAGTTCGCAATCCATGGCCATCACGTAGACATGTTCCAGGAATCCGTAGCCGAGGGTGTTGTACACCTCGTAGAACGCCCCGATTACCGAGCGGGTGAGTGCTTCCTCGATCAGGACCGGCATGCCGGTACGGTAGTCCGGCCTGATGCCCACGGGGCATCGAATCGTCGCATGCCGTGTCGTTACGGCAGGCAGACCCCCTCAGTTCATGGGGTCACGCGGATCCAGCGGATCGCGCGGATGACGACGGCGGATGGGACTCTTGGGGGGACCCCGCCCCGCCATCCCGGAATGCCTGCCACGCATTCGCACAAACGTCCAACGCCGTCCACCAAGGGGTCCATCCGCTCGATCCGCGTCATCCGCCGAATCCGCGTTCCCCGTATCTGAGGGACCGGCCGGCTCCGCGCGACCCCATGAACTGAGGGGCCGGCCGTCCTGGTTCGACGCTAGCCTTCCACGGGCCTCATGGACCGGATCCGCTCGAATCCGTCGGGCGGGTCGAGCAGGCTGTCGGCGATCGCCGCGATCTGCTCCGCCTCCTTCCAGGCGTCGCGGAGCAGGTCCAGCTCGCCTTCGAGGGCCCGCCGCTCCGACTCCTCATGCATCGACATCTCCAGGGCCAGCCGCTCGCTGGGCAGGAGATGCAATGCCCCGAGTCCCCGCATCCGGGCGAGCGCCGACATCACGCGGCCCTCGCGCCACTCCACGGCCCGTGAGGCACGGCGCAGGAAGCTGGTGGCATCGCCGGCGTGCTCGATGCGATCGACGGCCTCCCGGACCAGAGCGGCCGAGGCCCCGTGCCGATTCGCACCGGCCAGGAGCACGGTCGCGATGTGCATGGCCTCCGTGCCGTCGTAGTAGTCCCAACCGTCATCGTGCGGCAGCCGCATGGTCGGGTAGTCGCGCATCATATGGAACTCGGCGTCCCGCACATGGCGCTCCCGGACGGTCAGCAGGCGCTTGCCCCGGCGGAAGCGCGCCGCCACGCGATCGTCCAGCAGGTAGTCGCGCGCGGCGAGCGCTCCGACCAAGGGCACCGCGCCGGCGATCGTGGTGAACCCGGGGAAGGCCACGATCGAGATCGTGCTGGTGATGAGCGCGGGGACGAGGATCGGGGAGAGCACCGCGCCGGTAAGCGCCACCGCGGCGGCGGCCGATCCCGTGACCAACTGGACGTTGAGGCGACGCCGCGCGAACCGCCGGCCGTAGCGCCAGGCGGCGAACTCCGGGCGCAGCGGCTTCCCGATGCGCACCAACTGGTCTCCGCTCGGGAGCCGGGCCAGGCCGATGTTGTCGGTCGTGACCCGCATCCGCGTGTCGCGGAAGAGGCGCTCCCCTTCCTCGATCGCCTCCCACCGCTCGTCGAACGGCGCGAGATTCCAACGCGCACAGGCGCCGCAGATCACCCACAGACGGCCCTTGTCGGCGTCGAAGGCGAGGCGTCGCCCCACGGGGAAGTGCTCGACGACGTCGTTGCTGCCCAGGGAGGCGTGGCAGAAGATGCACGTGGAGTACATTTCCGCCTACAATACAGCGTTTTCGCGCCTCGGCCAGGGTCCCTTCATTAAAGAACCATGACAACCGCCTCCGTGCTCGCCTGCTCCCTGCTGCTCGCCCTCCCGCAGACGGGGGTGCTGGCCCAGACATCGGTCCCGCGCGAAGACTTCCATGCGGTGGCCGCGCCGGGGCCGCACGGCGCGTTCACGACACCCCCTTCCGGGGACACCACGGGCTACTGGCAGCAGTACGTGAACTACCGCATCACGGCGACGCTCGACGAAGCGGTGCACGCCGTGCACGGCGTGGCCGACCTGACCTACGTGAACAACTCGCCGGATACGCTGCACGAGATGTACTTCCAGCAGTATCTGAACGCCTTCCGCCCGGGATCCAAGTGGAGCGCGGTCGACGCCCGCGAGGGACGCGTGCGCTTCCAGAACCTGCGAGATCCCGACTACGGGTACGACCGATTCACGGCCACGCCGACCTTCGACGGCACACCCGTGGCGCCCGACTACCCGGGCGCACCCGACAGCACGGTGGCGCACTTCACGCTGCCCCACCCGCTACCGCCCGGCGATACGCTGCACATCCACCTGCAGTGGGACGCTCGCCCGTCCACCGTCCTCCGGCGGCAGGGACGCCGGGGGCGGAGCTACGATTTCGCGCAATGGTACCCGAAGGTGGCGGTCTACGATCGCGGAGGGTGGGAGGCCAATCCGTTCGTGCCGGCGGGCGAACTGTACGGGGAGTACGGGACGTACGACGTCACCCTGGTCGTGCCGGGTGACCAGGTGATCGGAGCGACCGGTGTGCCGATCTCGGGGGATCCGGGATGGGAACGGGCCAAACGGTGGGGCGTCGTGTACATCCCCCGGAACGCCTACGACAGCGTGCCGCCGGCGCCGGCCGTCCAGGTGCCGCCGGGCGACAAGGCGGTACGGTTCTACGCGCGGAACGTGCACCATTTCGCGTGGTCGGTGTCGCCCGATTACCGGTACGAGGGAGCGGTCTACGTGCGGCACCTGCCGCATACGCATTTCAAGACCTGGGATTCGCTGGCGATCAACGTGCTCTACCGGCCCGGCGACGACTCCACGTGGGGCCACGGGCGCGCGGTGCAGCGGACGATCGACGCCTTCAAGTGGCTGGAACAGATCTGGGGGCCGTATGCGTGGCCCACGTTCACGAACGTGCACCGCCTGGAGGGAGGGGGCACGGAGTTCCCGATGATGATCATGGACGGGAGCGACCAGCCGGGGCTCATCCTCCACGAGACCGGACATCAGTTCACCTACGGCATCCTGGGCAACAACGAATGGCGGTCGGGATGGATGGACGAGGGGTTCACGTCGTACCAGACGGCCTGGGAGGAGGGGCAGACGCCGCAGGAGCTGGCGGCCGAGGGCCCGGAGCCGCCACCGCGGTTGGGCGAGGGCTACCGCGCCTACGCGACCACGATGACGCGGCGGCAGCAGGCCGGACTGCGGCTGCCGATCCTCGACATGCTCGGCCACTCGCAGCCCATCGGCACGCCGGCGTACGACTTCCGCGATTTCGGCACGTACAACGCCATGATCTATTCGCGCGCCGAGCTGATGTACTCACAGCTGCGCGACGTGCTGGGCGACAGTCTGTTCCGGGCCTTCCTGCACGACTACTACGAACGCTGGGCCCTCAAGCACGTGGACCAGTGGGCCATGGAGGCCTCCGCCGAGCGCGTGTCGGGGCAGTCGCTGGGGTGGTTCTTCAACCAGTGGGTGGACCACGTGGGGATGGTGGACTACGCGCTCACCGGTGCCACGACGCGCCATCTGAGCAACGGGCGCTGGCTCACCACGGCGACGATCGAGCGCCGCGGCGACTACGTACACCCGATGCCGGTGGGCGTGCAGACCGACAGCGGCTGGACGATCGCTCGCGCCGACTACGCGAAGGATCTGCAGCAGGTGCAGATCGTCACGCGGGACCGGCCGATCGCGGTGCGGCTCGACCCGTACCACACGACGTACGACTGGGACCGGCGCGACGACGTGGCCGGCGCCGACTGGTTCGGGCTGAGCGGGGCGCAGCCGGTGTACGACTGGCCCTTCCTGAATCAGGCCAACCGCGATCATTCGTTGGTGGCGCTCTCGCCGCTGGTCTGGTACTCCGATCCCGGAGCGCTCACGATCGGGATGCGCGCGCGGACGAGCTATCTCGGGCTGGTGGACAAGTACGACTTCGGTCTCGCCGTCACGAGCGGGCTGCGGGCGACGCCGGGGGGACCGCTCCGGGCGATTCCCGGGGGCGCCGAGCAGTTCTCGGGCGGACCGAGCGGCGCGAGCCGCCTCCAGGCATGGTGGCGGTTCCAGAATCCGTATTCGGGCGCTCTCACCAAGCCGGCGATGGGAATGGCAGGTGGCGTGGCCCTGCTCGACGGGATCGCGAAACTGGACCTCTCGCAGACGTGGGATCTCAGCCCGTACTGGACCGCCGTCGGCCCACGCATCGACGCGACGCTCGGCGTCACGGGCGCCTATCCGTACGACCGCGGGATGATGCCGTCGGGGTGGGAGGACCGCTCGATCACCGAAGCCAACGGATCGATCGGCGTGCGGTTCCCCCACGACGTGCTGGGCCAGGCCGGCACGGCGACGCTGCGGCTGTCGGCCGCCGGCGGGCTGGCGAGCCCGGCGCAGCATGCGCCGCCGGTCGTCGTGCTCGGGGCGTCGGGCGGCGGCGCAACGGCGGGGCAGGTGGGGATCCTCGCCTCCCGCTCGCTGGGCATCGTGGACGAGCCCGCACTGTACGGGCGCCTGGAGGCGGAGGGCACGACCGTGAGCCGGTATGCCGGTGGGGCCACGACGCTCTCGCTGCGCCTGTACGGCGCCCTGAGCAACGACCCGCCCGCCCAGCGCGCCCTGCATCTCTCGGTCAGCGACCCGCTGTCGAACTTCGCGGACAACTGGTACCGCCCGCGGGGCGCGATCCTCAAGAGCCGCGGGGTGAACTACCTGCCGCTCGGCGGCGCCGGCCTGCGCGGGTACGATCCGTCGGTCACCGTGGACAAGATCATCGCGGGGAACGGCGAGTTGTCGGAGCGCCTCGCGAAAGACGTCTTCAGCGGCGTGTCGCTGTGGGGATCGCTGTTCGGGGAGGCGGGGTTCGCGGGGTCGCGGACCTATGCGCTGAACGGCGCGTTTCTCGCCGACGCAGGCGCCGGCCTGTCACTGCGCGGCCGGCTGTACGACCGCCAGGTCACGGTGCGGCTGGATGCCCCGCTGTACGTGGAGCAGCCCGGGCTCGCCGGCGGGCGCGGGCTCACACACAGCGATGCGACGTTCGCGCTGCGGTGGGTGTTCAGCTTCGACGATCTCTGGTGACCGGCCTGGCGCGCCTGGGCGGCGCCTTCAGTGCTGCTGCTTGACGAAGGCCCAGAAGCTCTTGTCCATGGCGATCGTGCGGCTCAACAGGTACGGGAAGTGTCCGTACCGAAGGGAGAGCTGTTCGTCCGCGACGGCGGGCGTCTTGCCTGCGATCTCCGCCTCGTAGAGGGCCGAGACGAGCCCCGACCGGTCGGCGCCGCCCTGGCAGTGCACGAGAATCGGCTTCGGGGCGTTGCGCAGGAGCTGGAGGATGCTGTCGATCTGCGTGGTCGTCACCATGTGCTCCGCCGAGATGCCGTAGTCGTAGTGCTTGACGCCCATCGAGTCGGAGACCGCGAGCTCGGTATCGTACCATCCGGCCCCGGGGTGGGCCCCGCGCAGATTGATGATCGTCCGGATGCCGTCCTTCTTGATGACGTTCTCGAAGCCGGAGTGGCCGAGCTGGGCAGAGCGATAGAGCTGGCCCGGCTGGACGACGTGGATGTTGCCGTCGATCTGCAGAGACCCGAAATAGGCGCCGATCGCGAGCACCGCCACGAGTAGCGTGAGGCCCGTGGCCTTCGCTGCCCGGCGCCAGGCCGGCTTCCTGGGCCGCTCGCTTCCGTCCTGTTGTGGCATCTGCCGTCCGTTGCACGAGGGAAAGGTCCGCCGCGGATTGCGACGGAGCGCCTCATGGTACCCAGGCCCTGCCGCGAAGTTCAAGGCCGCGCGGACGGGCCGCGGCACGCCCGCGAGCACGAGCCGGGGAAAGCTGCGATATTTCGAGGTCCTTCACCCCGACTCGCATGTCCGGACGCGCCGACGTTACCCACGTGCCCAAACCCTGGGGTCACGAGACCATCTGGGCCCACACCGATCGCTACGTGGGGAAGATCCTGCACATCAGGGCCGGCCACGCCCTCTCCGTCCAGTATCACGACGTGAAGGACGAGACGGTCTATCTCCTCTCCGGCGAGCTGATCTACCGGGTGTGGGACCTGCCCGCGCAGGGCGGCGCGCTGGCGCCGGGGGCGAAGCCTGCGGACGTGAAGCTCGCCATCGGGCAGGCCTACCGGATCACGCCGTTCACGGTCCATCAGATGGAGGCCGTCACGGACTGCGACATTCTCGAAGCCTCGACCCCCGATCTCGACGACGTCGTGCGGCTGCAGGACCGCTACGGCCGGGAGGGAACCAACGCCCCATGAAGGTGATCATTCCGCTGGCCGGCAAGGGTACGCGCCTGCGGCCGCACACGCTCGTGACGCCGAAGCCGATGCTGCGCATCGCCGGCAAGCCGGTGATCGACTACGTGATGGAGGACCTGCAGCGCCTGGGCGGCGTGGAGCAAGTCGTTTACATCACCGGGCACCTGAAGGAGAAGGTCGAGGCGTACGCGCGCGGCAAGTACCCGTTCGACTCCGTCTTCATCGAGCAGCAGGTGCAGGACGGCACGGCGGGCGCGGTGGCCCTGGCCCGGCCGCACATCGACCAGCCGGTGCTGATCATCTTTGTCGATACGATCTTCGACGCCGACCTGTCGGTCATCAACCGCACCGATGCCGACGGGATCATCTGGACGAAGGAGGTCGAGGACTACCAGCGATTCGGCGTGGTCGTGGCCGACGCCGACGGGAACATGACGCGCATCGTCGAGAAGCCGTCGACGCCGGTGTCGAAGCGCGCCAACATCGGGCTGTACTACGTCCGCAACTGGAAGCTGCTGTATGAGGGGATCGACCACGTGCTGGCGTCGCCGAAGAACAAGGGCGAGTACTACCTCACCGACGCCTTCCAGTACATGATCGAGCACGGCGCGAAGATCCGGGTGGTCGACGTCGAGGGGTGGTACGATGCCGGAAAACTCGACACGCTGCTGGCGACCAACCGGGCGATCCTCGAGACGCGCCACATGGCGCGCCATCCGGAGGCCGGGGCCGACGTCGTGTTCGTCGAGCCCGTGTACGTGGAGGACGGGGTGACGCTGCGCCACGCGACCGTCGGTCCCAACGTCTCGATCGCGGCCGGCACCACCGTGGACGGCTCCACCCTCCGCGACACGATCGTCGGGGAGCAGTCCCGCATCGTGGGGTGTACGCTGCACGATTCGCTGATCGGCGACCACGCGGTGCTGGAGGGCGTCTCCGGCCGGACGATGCTCGGCGACTACTCGGAATTGCACAGCGAGTGATCCGGCGCCGTCGCGCGCTCCGTGACCGTGCGCTATCGTAGCGCATCCCCAACGGCCCACCACGCATGATCTCCGTTCGCGAACTGACGAAGCTGTACGACGACTTCCCGGCGGTCTCAAGGCTCTCGTTCGACGTCGGACCGGGTGAGGTGCTGGGGCTGGTCGGCCCGAATGGGGCGGGGAAGACCACCACGCTGCGCTGCCTCGTCGGCATCATCGCGCCGTCGCAGGGCACGGTGACGATCGCCGGCCACGACATGGTGCGGGATCCGGTGGCCGCCAAGCGCTCGCTCGCCTTCATTCCCGACGAGCCGTATCTGTTCGAGTACCTCACCGTCGCCGAGCACCTGAAGTTCATCGCGCGGATCTACGGGGTGGCCGACGCCGACGAGCGGGCCCCCGGTCTGCTGCGCGAACTGGAGCTGGCCGACAAGACCGACGTCCTGCCCGGCGAGCTGTCGCGCGGGATGCGGCAGAAGCTGGCGATCGCCTGCGGCCTGTTGCACGACCCGTCCGGACTGATCCTCGACGAGCCGCTCACCGGCCTCGACCCGGGCGGCATGCGGCGGATGAAGGACACGATCGCGGCGCGGGCCCGGGAAGGTGCCGCCGTGGTCCTCAGCTCGCATCTCCTGCACCTGGTGGAGGAGCTGTGCACGAAGCTCCTCGTGATCGCCAAGGGGCAGACCGTGGCCTACGGCACGATCGACGAGATCGTGGCCGAGCGTCCGGCGCTGGCGGGCCACACGCTGGAGGAGGTGTTCCTCATGCTCACCGGGGACGGCGCCTCCGCGGAGCCCGGATGAGCGCCAGATGACGGGGGCCTTCCTCTACCTCACCTGGTGCAGTCTCCGCAACCGGGTCACACACCAGATCCATCGCTCGCGGAACCCGCGCTACGCGCTCGCCCTGATCATCGGCGTCGCGTACTTCTACTTCATCTTCTGGCGGAATCCCCGCCACGTCGGGTCCGACGCCTCGTTCCCGCTGATCTCCGAGAGCGGCCACCTGATCGCGCTCAGCGGGCTCTTCCTCGGCGCCGTGTCGATGTGGCTGCTCGGCGGCGACAGCACCGCGCTGGCGTTCACCCAGGCCGAGGCGTCGATGCTGTTCCCGGCGCCGGTCTCCCGCCGCCAGCTCGTGGCGTACAAGCTCATGCGCGGCCAGCTCCCGCTGCTGTTCAATACGGCGATCTGGGTGATGCTCCTCGGCGCCGGACACGAGGCGCTGCCGTTGTGGGCCCGCGCCGTGGGACTGTGGGCGCTGTTCGCCGTGATCTTTCTGCACCGACTCGGGGCGTCACTCGTGCGCACGGCCTGGGCGCAGCACGGACTGCAGGGACTGCGGAAGAACGCGCTGTCGCTCGTCGTCTTCGTCGCCATTCTCGTGGGAGTCGGCGTGAACGTCCTCCCCGCGATCGCGCCGCTGCGCCGGGCGGCGAATCTGGACGCGGCGGTCTCGCTGCTCGGCGCGACGCTGGCCGCGGCACCGGCGCGGTACGTGCTCTGGCCCTTTACGGCCCTCCTCGGTCCCGTCTTCGCGACGTCGGTCGCCGCGTGGTTCGCGGCCGTGCCCGGTGTGCTCGTCGTGCTGGCCGCCCACGTCTGGTGGGTGATGCGCACCGACACGGCCTTCGAGGAAGCCGCCCTGGCCGCCACGGCGGCGCGGGCACAGCGCCTCGAAGCGCTCCGCAGCCGGCGGCGGCCCGGAGGCGCGGCATCGGCGGCGAAGCGTCGGCGGGCACACCAGGGGACGGGGGCGATGCGGAACCCGGGCCTGTTCGCGCTCGCCCCGGTCGGACGTCCGGCCGTGGCCATCGTCTGGAAGAACCTGGCCTGCCTGCGCCGCACCACGCAGCAGCGACAGTTGATCACGCCGATGCTGCTGGCCGTGATCGCCGGAGCGGCCAGCGGATCGAAGCTCGGCGCCTATGGCGCGGTCGTGACCGCGGGGCTCGTCTTCGCTTTCGCGATGCTGCTCCTGGGTCCGATGATGCTGCGCGGCGATCTCCGGCAGGATCTGCTGCACCTGTCGGAGCTCAAGACGCTGCCGCTGCGCGGCACGACGATCGTCGCCGCGGAGGTGCTGAGCGTGTCCATCCCACTCGCGGTGATCCAGGCCGTGGGGCTCGTGATCGCGGCCGTCGCTGCACAGACGGGTGGGTTCTACTGGGGTTCGCCGGTCATGCGCGCCGCGTTCGTCCTGGGCCTCGTGCCGCTGCTCCTGGCCTTCAACGCCGCCAGCGTCACGGTGCAGAATGGCGCCCCGATTCTCTTCCCGGGCTGGGCGCGGCTCGGCACGACGGTACCGGGCGGTGTCGAGATGATGGGGCAGATGATCCTGCTCACGGGGTTCTACATACTGTTGCTGGCCCTGCTGCTCGTCCTGCCGGGGGGCGCGGCATTCGTGGTGCTCGCCACGCTCCATCTCACCGGGCCGGCGGCCGTGCTGTTCACGATGGTGGGGGCGAGCGCCGCGCTGGCGTTCGAGCTGCGGGGCGTGCTCCACTGGCTGGGCCGCGCGTTCGAGCGGATGGAGCCGTCGTCGGTCTCCGGCTGATCAATCGTCAGGGAGATGCGCCGCCGCGTCGATGATTGCCAGGGCGCGCCCCACGCCGCGCGTCCCGTCCACGTTCTCGAACCACTCGGTGACGGAGTGTGCGTCCCCTCCGCGGCCGCCGGCGCCGATGGCGATGGCGGGGATGCCGAGGCCGATCGGCACGTTGGCGTCCGTGGAGGCGATCGCCAGCTCGGGCTCGCGGTCGCAGAGCCTGGTGACGGCGAGCGCCGCCTCGACCAGCGGATGCGCCGCGTCGGTCTCCCCGCCGGGACGGTCCCCGATCCGGACGATGGCCGAGGTGAGCGCCCGGGTACCGCGGGCGCGGCGGCCGTTCTCCTCGTCCACGGCGGCGGCCACCGCCCGGTGCACCTCGCGCTCCATCCGGTCGAGGGATCGGCCGTCGGTCGAGCGCACGTCGATCTCGAGCCATGCGTGCTCGGGGATGGCATTGACCGAGATACCGCCGCCGATGCGGCCGACGGTGAGCGCCGTGCGCGGATCGGACGGAAGCACGATGGCCGAGAGGCGCGCCGTGGCGCCGGCGGCGGCGTGGATCGCGTTGGGCGCGCCGAATGCCGACCAGCTGTGCCCGCCGGGCCCGTCGAAGGTCACGCGGTAGCGCCGCGTGCCGAGGGCGCGGTGGATGATCCGCTGGTCGCCGGCCCCGTCGAGGGCGATCATGGCGGCGGGACGTTCGGTGCACCGCGCGAAGTAGTGTTTCACGCCGCGCAGGTCGCCGTTTCCCTCCTCGCCGGTGGACCCCACGAAGTCCACGGGTCGCTCGAGCGGATGCGCGGCCTCGTCGAGCACTTCGGCCAGCGCCAGCATGGCCGCGAGCCCCCGGCTGTTGTCGGTGATGCTGGGGCCGGCGTAGCGGAGCCCGTCGCGGGTGACCACGTGCGCCGTCTGCCGCGAGAACACGGTGTCGAGATGCGCGCAGACGACGATCGGTGCTGCGGCACGGAGGCCGTCACGGCGGCCGATGACGTTACCGGCTTCGTCGATGCGAACGTTCGCGAGCCCGAGCGCCCGGAACCGGTCGCGCATCCAACTCGCCCGGTCGCCCTCGTCACCGCTCGGTGCGGGCAACTCGGCGAGGGCGACCTGAGCCTGCATCAGGGCCTCGTCGTGCGACGCCAGCTCGCGGCGCATCGGCGCGAGGACCGCCAGCGCGTCGGCGTAGCGGCGGGTTGGGGTGGGCATGTCATTGAATACAGCGCATCCGCACTGCCGTTTGGCAAGTAGTAGATTGGGCGGACGCCCATGAACCCACCCGCTGCGCCTCCCGCTCACGACGACACCGCGCGCCCGCGACTGGGGCGCAACGTCGTCGCGCTCGGCCTGGTGAGCTTCTTCACCGACATGTCGAGCGAGATGATCTATCCGCTCCTGCCGGCGTTCCTCACCGTGACCCTCGGCGCGAGCGCGGCGTACGTGGGCGTGATCGAGGGGACGGCGCAGTCGATCTCGGCGCTGCTCAAGCTCGCCAGCGGCTGGTGGTCGGACCGCGTCCGCGAGCGCAAGCCGTTCGTGCTGGTGGGCTACGTCCTGGCGACGATCACGCGGCCGCTCGTGGCTGTGGCGCAGGCGGCCTGGCAGGTGCTGGCCATCCGCGCGACCGACCGCGTGGGGAAGGGGATCCGCACCTCGCCGCGGGATGCCCTCATCGCGGACTCGGTGGATCCGAGCATCCGCGGGCGCGCGTTCGGGTTCCAGCGGGCGTGGGACAACGCCGGTGCCGTCGTGGGGCCGCTCATCGCCTTCGTCCTGCTGCAGCGCGAGGGGATCACGCTCCGGCACGTGTTCTGGCTGGCGCTCATTCCCGGGCTGGCCGCGGTGGCTGTGGTGGTGTGGGGGGTCCGCGAAGTGCCGAAGAAGATCGAGCGCAGCGGAGCCCCGCTCGACCTCAGCCAGCCGATGGGCCGGCGCTTCTGGGCCTTCCTGGCGGTGATCTTCGTGTTCACGCTGGGCAACTCCACTGACGCGTTCCTGCTGCTGCGGGCCGGCCAGCTCGGCGTGCCGATCGCGTTGACGCCGATCATCTGGGCGGTGCTGAACGCCGTCGCGGCCATCACCAATACGCCGGGTGGCGCGCTCAGCGACCGGATCGGCCGGCGGCCGACGCTGGTGATCGGATGGCTGTTCTATGCCGCCGTCTATCTGGCGTTCGCGCATGCCTCGCACGAGTGGCAGGCCTGGGCGCTGTTCGCGGTGTACGGCCTGTACTTCGGATTCACCGAGGGCTCCGAGCGCGCGCTGGTCTCGGACATCGTGCCCGCCGAGCGGCGGGGCACCGCGTTCGGGTGGTTCAACCTGGCCGTGGGGCTCGGGGCGTTGCCGGCGTCACTGATCTTCGGGATCATCTGGGACCGTGTGGGTTCGGGAGCGGCGTTCACGCTCGGGGCGGCGCTCGCGATGGCAGCGGCGGTGGGGCTGGTCGCCGTCGGGCCCGCGGCACGGCCGGCCGCTCGCTGATCCTGCGCGCCGCTCACTTCATCGGGGGCGGGGCGGGTTCGCCGAGGCACGGGACGGGTGGCGGCGGCGGTGGAGGGATGAGGCGAATCCCCGCCGGCACGGTGATCGTGCGGGGTGTCCCCTTGTCACCGTCTCGCCGCCGAGCGTACGCTATGGGTATGGCCCAAACGGTTCACTACTGGACGCCGGACGAGGTCCTGGCCCTGCCCGACGACGGCAACAAGTACGAGTGTATCGCCGGCGTGCTGCTGGTGACGCCAACGCCGCGGCCGCTGCATCAGTTCGCGGTGGATGAGCTGGCGTTGCGGCTGCGTCCGTATGTGCGGTCCCACGGACTCGGCGATGTGGTGCCGCTCCCGGCCGACCTCCAGCTCTCGCCGGACGCCCTGACGCAACCCGATCTGTTCGTGCTTTCCGGCAATCCGCGTCGCGACATCCGCAAGTGGTCCGACGTGAAGGGTGCGCTGCTCGTAGTCGAGGTGCTGTCTCCCTCCACGGCCCGGTACGATCGGGGGCTCAAGCGGACGTTCTACCAGCGGGCGCCGGTCGGAGAGTACTGGGTGGTGGATCTGGACGCGCGGCTGGTGGAACGCTGGCGGCCAGGGGAGGAGCGGCCCGAGATCGCGAGGGACTGGCTTGTCTGGCGTCCCGAAGGCACGCTGGACGCGTTCGTCCTCGCCGTCCCCGATTTCATGGCGGCGGCGATGCCGGACGAGAACGCCGCCGACGCCTGACGCGGGCTCAGGCCGAACCCCGGGACGGGCGCAGCCAGCCCGGATGCTCGCCGGGGGTTGAGGCAGGCGTCAGGCCGGGGCGAAGCGGTGAAGCAGTAGAGCGGCCAATCGGTTAAGTTTCCGCCGTGCCCCGCATTTCGATCCTTGCCGGCGCCCTGCTCCTGGCGGCGTGCGCCTCCCGACCCTCGCGTGCCCAGCAGCCGCCCACGCCTCCGGCGCCGAAGAAGGATGTCGTGCGGCCGTTGGCGCCCCTCGTGGCGCAGCACATCGTCGTGCCACCGGTGTTCGCCATAGAGCAGGGAGACCCGCTGGGCTGGGCGGCCGGGATCGCGCGGCCGCGGGCCACGCTCCGGGAGCTCGACTCCGCCATCGTCGCCGAATTCGACGCCCGGGGGCTCGGAAAAGACTGGTACTTCGCACCCACGCTCGACAGGAGCTACCGGATTAACTCCGCGTACGCGGCCAATCCCTATTTCCTGGCCGAGACGCAGTTGATGGGGAAGATCGAGCTGGGCAAGACGTACGGCGAGCCGCTGGCCACCCAACTACGCACGATGATCGCGCTGCAGGACGGGGCGCGGTTCGTGCTCCTGCCGGTGGACGTGCGGTTCGAGAAAGTCGGGAACACGGGTGAGGGGCGGGCGGTGCTGAAACTCGTGCTCGTGGACGCGCGGACCACCGAGTACCAGTGGACCGGCGAGGTGAAGAGCGACCCCGCCAAGGCATTCGGACCCGCCGTCCTGGCCAGTCTCGCCAGCCATTTCGCCGATCTGGTCATTTCACCGTAGCGGCGGGGCAGCCGCTCCACGCATCGGATCATGGGCATTCCGGTCACGCTGATCCCCGGCGACGGCATCGGCCCGTCGATCACCAGCGCCGCGGTGCGTATTCTCGAGGCGGCGGGCGCCGACGTCGACTGGGACTCGCAACTCGCCGGCATGGCGGCGGTGGCCCGCTACAATGACCCGCTCCCCGACGCCACGCTCGATTCGATCAAGCGCACGCGGCTCGCGCTGAAGGGCCCGCTCGAGACACCGGTCGGGCAGGGCTTCCGGTCCATCAACGTGGCCCTCCGCAAGACGTTCGACCTGTTCGCCAACGTGCGCCCCGCCTACTCCATCGTGCACGGCGGCCGGTTCGACGATATCGACCTCGTGCTGATCCGCGAGAATACCGAGGGGCTCTACGTCGGCATCGAGCACTACGTGAAGGTCGGGGACGACCCCAAGGCCGTGGCGGAGTCCACGGCCGTGATCACCCGCGCCGGCTGCGAGCGCATCGTGCGGTACGCGTTCGAGTACGCGATGACGCACGACCGGCGAAGGGTGACGCTCGTCCACAAGGCGAACATCCTCAAGAACACCTCGGGGCTGTTCCTCGAGGTCGGACGGCGGATCGCCCGCGAGTACGACCACCTCGAATGCGACGACGTGATCGTCGACGCGATGGCGATGAATCTCGTCCTGCGGCCCGAGCGGTACGACGTGATCGTGACGACGAACCTGTTCGGCGACATTCTCTCCGACGAGATCTCGGGGCTCGTGGGCGGGCTGGGGCTCGCCCCCGGCGCCAACATCGGGCTCAACGGCGCGATCTTCGAAGCGGTGCACGGCACCGCGCCCGACATCGCCGGCAAGGGGGTGGCGAATCCGTCCTCGGTGATCCTGGCGGGATGCATGCTGCTCGAGCACATCGGCGACGGGCAGCGCGCCCGCCGCGTCCGGTCGGCGCTCGAGAGCACCATCCGCGAGAAGAAGACGGTGACCCGCGACCTCGGCGGTACGGCGGGCACCGACCAGTTCACGGACGCGATCATCAGCCGCCTGTGACCACCGTCCGGATCTTTCACTGCTCCGATCTGCACTTCGGCCATCCCGCGGTGCCCGAGCAGTACGAGGCCATCGAGACCCTCATCAAGCACGAGCGGTTCGATGTGGTGGCCATCTCCGGCGATCTGTCGCAGCGGGCGCGGGCAGGCGAATTCCAGCGGGCGCGGGTGTTCATCCAGCGTGCCGAGCGCGTGAGCCCGGTGATCGTCGTGCCGGGCAACCACGACGTGGCGTGGTGGTTCTCCCCGTTGCGGCTCGGGCGCGATTCGGCCCTGCTGTACAAGTACCGCCGGTACATCAGCGACGACATCGAGCCCGTGCTGCGGGTCCCGGGGGCGGTGCTCGCCGGCGCCAACACGTCGCACGGGGTGCTCTGGGCCACGCTCACCTGGAACCCGCGCGACATCTCGATCATCGGCCACCTCGGGCGCGACCAGCTGGAGCGGCTGCGCGGGATCTTCGCCGACGTCCCGCCCGGCGTCGCCCGCGTGGTGGTGATGCACCACAATCCGGTGAAGGGCGAGCTGTCGCAGCGGCACGGCCTCAAGCACACGCGGCAGATCCTCGGGGCGTTCGCCGACATGGGCGTGGACCTCGTGCTGTGCGGGCACGACCACCAGGAGGCGATCCACTACGTGGAGCACACACAGAAGGGCACCGTGATCTCCACGGCGGGCACGATGTCCAACCGCTCGCGTGGGGGGCGGCCGTCTTCCGTGAACAGCATCGTCATCACCGACGACGCGATCGAGGTGTCGACGCTGATCTGGTCGGACGCCGAGCACACCTTCACCACAGGGCCCTCCCGACGTTTCGCGCGCTGAGCCGCCTGCGCCGGCGTGCCGCCGATCCAGCGCAACTCGAGCTTGGAGCGATGGTCGCGTCACCCGCCCCGCGCAACGAGGGGGAGTTGCTGGCGCGGCTGCGCGCGCTCGGCCTCCGCGGCGTCGACCGCTGCGTGCTCACGCGGAACCGCACGGTGATGGTGAGCTATGCCGAGCGGGAGCTGCGGGTGAACGCGGGCTATCTATCCGCGGAGGAGCACGTGCTGGAGGCGATCGTCACCTTCGTGCAGGGCCGCACGCGCGCCGAGCGGCGCACCGCGCAGCGCGCCATCGTCGCCGCGGCGATCGTACCCGAGGTGCTGGCCCGGGCTCCGGAGCGGACGCATCCCGACGACGAGCCGCTCGTGGCGCGCCTGGGCGCGATGCATGCACGGCTCAACGTCGAGCGTTTCGGTGGCACGCTGCGCACGATCCCGGTACGCGTATCACGGCGGATGCGCTCGCGGCTCGGGCACTACGTGCCGGCCGGGGAGCACGCGCCGGTGGAGATCGTGATCAGCCGCCGGCACATCCGGCGCGACGGCTGGACGGACGTCGAGGACACGCTGCTGCACGAGATGGTCCATCAGTGGCAGGACGAGTCCGGACTCCCCGTGGACCACCGCGCGGCGTTCAGGCGGAAGGCGCGGGAAGTGGGCGCGATGCCGGCCGCGCGGCGGGTCGTGGCCGGGACCGAACGCCGGCGTGCGGGGTAGACACGCCCGTCCGGTCCGCCGGACCGGCATCAGTATTCGCACAACCCTCCCGCCGTCCCGAACACCGAGCCGTGCGCCTGTTCGTCCTCCACCCCCGGGCTCTACCGGCCGCTCTCGTCTGCGCGTTGACCCTGCCGTCCGCTGCCGTGCGGGCCCAACAGCCACGGCCGGCCTACGTGCGCGTGCTCGTCACCGATGCCGTCGACGCGCCGGTCCACGGCGCCCAGGTGTTCTTCATCCGCAACGGTGAGTCCGTCCGCATGGGGGTGGCCGATTCGGCGGGCGTTGTGACGTTCCGCCTCACGGTCGAGCACGCGGGCTACGGCGTGATGGCGCGCGCGATCGGGTACCGGCCGGGGTCGGCGGCGGTGGCGCCCAGGGCGGGGGACACCGTCACGGTGGCGTTGGCCCTCGCGGCGGCACCGGCCGAACTCGATACGGTGCGGGCCACGGCGGAGAATCTGCCCTCGAAGAACTACGACCTGGGGTCGGCCGAGATCTTGGCGACGCATCGCGTGGTCGACAACGCCTGGGATGCCCTGAACAAGCTGCGCCCGGCCATGCTCGGCGATACGTACCGCACCTGTCCGATGCTCCAGTACATCTGGATCAACGGCGAGCGCGTGTGGTCGGACGCGGCCGAGGAGGCCACTGGCGCCTCCGCGGAGTCGGACTCCGTGATCCTCTGGGACGTCCACAAGGGGCACATTGCCGAGATGCGGTACGTGAACTGCTGGGACTGGTCGGACCCGCGCCTCGGTGCCGACAACGCCCTGTTCATCACGCTCAAGCCCGGCGTCGACTGGGACTACAAGCGGGGCAGCTACGTCGTGGACAGCGCGCTGTTCCTGGCGTCAGAGCATCCGGATTCCACGGCCGGACGCGCGCCGCGGGCCGCCCGTGCCGTGCCAGAGGCCGCCCCCGCAGCCGCACCGGTGCTCGCC
>JBJKRG010000129.1:0-2925 GCA_046704805.1 Gemmatimonadaceae bacterium | reverse complement strand
GGATCGGGATTCGCGGCCGGGCTTCTCAACGATCGGATTGGGCCCAAACAGCTCTTTCTGATCGGCATCACGATTCTGGTCGTCCCCGCCCTGCTCGTGCAGGTCATCAGCACGGTGGTGACGGCCGTGCTCTATGCCGTCGTGCTGGGGATTGGCTCGGGTGTGGTCTCCTTGGTCGGTCGCGTGATCTGGGCGCACTATTATGGGCGCCACGGGCTGGGGGCCGTCCAGGGCTCGGCGATGATGCTGACGATTGCCGGGTCCGCTCTCGGCCCGGTCACGCTGGCAGCGCTGCACGTCGCATTCAATGGGTACGCGGTCGGACTCACGCTGATGGCGGGGCTGATGGTGCTCGCCGGGCTGTTGATGGCTGGCTTCGCGCCGGGGCAACCGCCGCAGGTGATGGCAGTTGCGAGCACGGATGCCGCAGTGCCTCGCGGCCCTAACGGCTGACTCCGGTGGTCCGTATCCCTGGAGTCGGGGACCGCGTGCACCGCCTCCATCCGTGTCCCGGGCACGTTCTTCCGGCGACGGTAAGGCTTTCCGCGAACCCGCGAACCCGCGAACCCGCGAACCCGCGAGTCCGGGGACTTGCGACGGACTCGACGTGAAGCAGCTCGCGCACGCCGTCGGCAGACGTATCGCGTGCGCCGGTCCGCACCACGGTATCTGAAGTCCACGATCCCACGCCCCATGTGATCAGGCAGAACGTAGGCTTCTCTGGGGGATCTGGTACCGCGAGGTCTGTGGGTTCGAGGTCCGCGTTGGTGGCGCCGCGTCGACCCCGACCCTGGCTCGATCACTGCTTGCCCCGGGGAGCGCATTCCTCATCGGTGGTGCCGCGGCGTTCGAGCAGGAAGTAGCCCACCTGGAAGCGCGAGCCCCCGATGGCCAGGAAGGCCTTGCCCAGCAGGAGGTCGTCGCAATCGCGATTGACGCGTACCAGGTAGTCGCGCAGGGCCCCGGTGACGTCGAAGCGCCCGTTACGGCCCTGGCCGTAGTCGAGCAGCAGCGCGTTCGGATACGCATTGTCCCGAGTCCGCCGATCGAGTGCTACGACCCGGTAGTACCCGAACCGCTTCCACGCACCTCCGGTGTACCTGGCGAGCCAGATCTCGCCCGGGCCGTTCTGCCGGGCGCGACGGTTGTAGCCGTAGACGTCCCCCTTTGCTGTCCGGCAGAAGCCTTTGAAGAACTTGCGGATGCCGAGCCATCGGGCCACCGCGCCGAGGTTCATCCCCCGGTATTCCGTGCCAACGAGCAATTCCTCGGCGGGAGTCTGTCCATGTTGCATGGCGTCCTCGAGCTGATCTCGGGTGTGAGTGGCGAGGCTGAGGAATTCCGCCGACGGCAGGTCCCCCCTGTGCACCCTCACGCGCGCCCTCCCCAGGTCTGCAGGAGGTGCTCCGCGTTGCGCGTGGCGAGCGCCATGATCGTCTCCATTGGGTTGATGCCGATCGGCGACGGGAAGAGGCTGGCGTCGGACACCTGCAATCCCTCCGTGCCGTAGACCCGTCCGTACGAATCGCAGACGTGGCGTGCCGGATCGCCGCCCATCCCGGCTGTGCCCATGACGTGGACGGTGCTGAGGGCCATCCCCGTGGGGGGTACCGCGCGTGACTGCAGTCTTTGCGCGTCGTCCGCCGAAAGTAGATCAGGGGCGTTATGGAAGGGCAAAATCACGCGGCGCGCGCCGGCCGCGAAGAGAAGCTCGGAGATCAGGGCCGTGCCGCGCACGAGCGTCCGTGCGTCGCGGGCAGAGAGGTTCTACCACGCCGCGGGCCGACCGGTCGGCAGCAACCGTACCCGCCCGGCCGCCGTGTCTTCTACCAGCACGCCCGCGGTTACGACCTGATTGTACTGGCCCATCACCTCGGCCAGTGCCGCGCCGTAGCGATCGATGCCCATTGCCAGGATCGACGGCGGCAGATTGATCGCCGCCATGTTGATCCCCTCCGCCTGGAACTCGCGCACCTGGAACGCCTGGTGCACGCCTTTCCAGCCCTCGACCGGGTCGTCGAAGATCGCGGTGACGGCAGCGTTCGGGTGGAGGTAGAGGTTTGCGCCGATGCGATGCGACGGGGAACGGACGCCCGACCGCATGAGCAGTGCCGGTGTCTGGATGGCTCCAGCCGCCAGCACCACGTGCCTGGCCCGCACGGAGAACGGCGCGCCCGGCCAGCCGGTCTCGGCCACCACGCGGCCGCTCACCCCGACCGCGCGGCCGTTTCGGATGGTGATCCGCTCGACACGGCAGTCGGCGAGCACCTCCGCGCCGAATGCCATGGCTCGGGGTATGTAGGAGACCAGCGTGGAGCGTTTGGCTCCGGAGGGGCAGCCCAGGATGCAGTTGTTGCAGCCTCCGCAGTGCAGTTGATTGCGAATATTGGGAAGGACCTGCCAGTGCTTTCGCTCCGCACCGAGTCGCAGAATCTCCTGGTCGCGGCCGATGCTGCCCGGATCCTGATGGGATGCGGACACGAAGCGCTCCACGCGCGCGAAGTACGCCTGCATTTGCTCAGGCAGGACGCCCTCGACCACATGCTCGTGGTGCCACCGGTGCAGTACCTGCTCCGGGGTGCGCCAGCACATGCCGCCGTTGACGGTCGTGGATCCGCCGACACAGCGACCCTCGGTGAAGCTGATGGACGGCGTGCCGATGGTGGCCTGGCCGCCGCCGTCCCGATAGAGTCGGCGAGCCATGCGAGTCGCCTCGGAGGTGAATGTCTCGCTCGGGTGGTACCCGCCTACCTCGAGCACGATGACGCGCAGCCCGCCCTCGGCCAGTTCCGCCGCGGTCACGCCGCCACCGGCGCCCGAGCCCACGACCACCACGTCACACTCGAGTTCTTCGCCGAAGAAGTCGTTACGCGTGCGCACCGCCAGCGACGGTTCCTGGCTGACATGCGTCGGGGTGATCACCAG
>JBJKRG010000128.1:0-4891 GCA_046704805.1 Gemmatimonadaceae bacterium | reverse complement strand
ACGGCGCGGTGGGATTGGGTGTGATCTGATTGGGTCCGGTCTGGGGGCCGTGCGGTCCCCACGGGAAATTCCCCATAGCACCTTCCTCGGAAGGAGTCGGCTACACGTGCGGGGTTCGTGGCGGGGTCGTACGCGGGCTGCGGGATGCGGGGTCGCGGGCATCCGAGCGAGGTCGGTCGGTGCGGGCGACCGGGCAAACTTGGCGGCCGGGACGTGCGGCCGCAACTGACGACGAAGGCGGGGAGGGATGGGTCGGGGCGCGCCGTCGTGTGTCACGGTTCTTGCCAGTCGCCGGGGTGGAGTGCGAGCCGTTGGACTCGCGCCGGTGAGTCGATTGGCGAATCGCGTAGCACCGCCGAGGAGGCGTCGCGTGTGCTGAGCCGACGAAGGCTGCGTTCCGCGGAGCGTAGCCCCGTTGGCGCAGGAAGTATCGTGCTCGACTCCTCCGGGCAGATGCCTGCCAGCGGCAGTCCAAGTGATGCATCGTTCCGCAACGACGGCTGTGCCGGGACGGACCAACGTCAGGGTATGGGCGGGGTCACGTCAGGAGAAGGCCCAGTACCGCTGTTTGGCCCGGGGGGTGCATGGCGGAGCGCTTGCGCCCGGCCTGGGCGGTGGAACCGTGGTTGACACGGCATGTGCGAACTCATACAGTGGGCTCGGCGTTCTCCTCCATCGCCCTTCCGTGCCTAGGTACCCCCTGCCCTCGAGCGCTCCCCGGTCGCTGTTCCTGCTGGCCGTTCTTGTGGCGTGCGGCGGCTCGACCAACCACAGCAGTACGGCCCCACCCTACACGCCCCCGGCCCCGTCGTATGGCGAGGTCGACGGTACGGTCGTCGGGGTCACGGACAGCCTCAACACGGCGCTCGCCAATTGGCCGATCGCCATCGTCGTGGGCCCCACGCGGGTTACCGGGACCACTGATACTGTCGGGAACTTCCACGTGAAGAACGTTCCCCTTGGCGGAGGCACCGGCATCGTGTGGATCACCAATGTCCCTGCCAACTGCGACTCGACGTCGGCGTGGAGCGCGTACGCGAATACCAACCCGAACTCTGCGGTGTACGTGTACCTCACCACGAAGTGTTCCTTTTCCACGGCGACCGTTCGCGGCACCGTGGCCCGGGACTACGGGGGAGTCTCTGCCGGGGCGAGTGTGATCCTGGTGAGCGATGGCGATGTGACGCTGACGGCCACCACGTCGCTCAATGGCACGTTCGAGATCGACAGCGTGCCGGTTCCTCCCGCCACGGGAGCCGTGGTGGCGGAGTCGGGGTCGGGACACTGCGTGCAGGGATTCGTCCGGTACGGCGGCCTCTGGGGCAGTGACACCATGACGGTGAACGTCACCGAACGATGCGATGTGGCGGGAACGGTGACGGGCAGAGTGACTCGCAGCTCCGGCGGACCGCTCATTGGAGGACAGGTCCTGGTCGGGCCACCCGGATCTGACACTCTTATACACGGCGGCATGACGGACAGTTCCGGCGCGTACAGCGTCGATGACGTGCCGGTGTTGCAGGGAGCAGGCACCGTGCATGTGACCCCCCTTTCGTGGGGTTGCTCCGACACGTCCGTGGCCTACGATGGTCTCACGAACAACGACACGTTGGTCGTCAACGCCGTCGTTTCCTGTATCCCGCAGGGCGACCGTGCGGCTCGGCGTCGGGACGCCGGGCACGCGGGCCGCCGGTAGGTTGATGATGTCCGCGATTCGCCGCGGTTCCCTCGCCATGTTCGCCGCCGTCCTTCTCGGGGCCGCACTCGACAACTGCGGCGGAAGCGTCTCCTCGACCGCGCCGCCGCCGCCCCCGCCGCCACCGAGTACCGCTCCGACGCTCGCCATCGTGGCCGGCGCGCAGCTCACGGACACCATCCAGGCCGCCCCCGAAACCCTGACTGTCGTATTTCGCGACGCGACCGGCACGGCGGCCGGCGGCCAACTGGTGTCGTTCGCCGTCGAACGCGTGGCCGACTCGTCGCTCGCGGGAACCAACGTCGTGGGGCTCGCTCCGTCGGCGACCGGCGCCGTGGCCGATACCGCTTCGATCACGTCCAATTCCGCAGGCCTGGCGACCGTCTACGTCTCCTTCGGGGGGACGGCCGATTCGGTACTCGTGGTCGCGCGTGCCGGCACGCGGGCCGAGGCCGTAGCGCACGCACGCGCGAAGGCCGGCAACGGCGTCGCCTTCAAGTTCTCGACGCCGTACGTCGGCGTGCTGATTGGAGACACCGCCAGCCTCAACATCCGCGTCGTCGACCGGCTTCGCAACGTGACGCCCGACGCAATGCAGTACACGCCCTCCGCCGGAATCACGGTCGACGCGGCCGGCGTCGTGCACGCAGGCAACGCCCCCGAGTCCGCGACCGTATCGGTGACCTATGACTCTCTGCGCGAGGCCATGCAGGTGAGCGTGGTGCCCGATATCACGATCCTCGCCGTTGCGCCCCCGGTCGGATACGGCCATCCGAACACCATCGATCTGGTGCGCCTCGATGGGCGCCAGCGGACGACGGTGGTCGGCGACGCGGCCAACGAGAGCCCCCCGGATGCGGAACCGGCGGTCGGCCCCGCCGGCCAGGTCTACTTCATCTACCACTACCTCCTCGACGTTCGCGAGGCGAACGACAGCGTTCTTCCCGTGGTTCCACAGCCGGCCAACGGCCCGTTCTTCAGTTGGTGGCCGGCGGCGACGCCGGATGGCCAGTGGGTCTACTTTCTCGGCTATGGTGTGCAGCCGGCGTTGATCCTCTATCGGATTCATCCCGACGGAACCAGCCTCCAACAGCTCGGCCCGGGCCCGACGGACGGGTACTCCTTCTATTCTGCTACGATGGCGCCGGGCGGTGGGGCCCTGATCGTCTCCTATGCGAAGACCGGCTCGTCGGGCGCGCACATCGGAAGGTTCGACCTCGCGACGGACTCGATTACGGATTACGCGGCCACCGGCCAGGAAGCGTCGCTCTCTCCTGACGGCAAGCAGTTGGCCTACACCGGCCTGGCCACGGGGAAGGGGCTCGAGGTACTCGACCTCGGCACCGGAACGACGCGCGATCTCCTCCCGAGTGCCTACTCCAGCACGCTGCAGGAGCCGTGGACCGCCGACGGGCAGTGGCTCATCGTGACCCCCTCCAACGCTGGACCGACCCTCGTGCGGGTCGCCGACGGGCTTGCCATCCCGATGCCGTATCTGGGCAACGACCGGCAGTTCGTCGCCGACCCAGGTTCGATTCCGATGCCCTAGCCTGCGCGGTGGTCGCGCGTGAGCCCGGCCGCTACCGGCCGGACTGCGACGAGCGCGACCGCCGGGAGCGGATCGCCGCCGGGAATGACGCGACGGAACTCAGGACGTCGGCCAGAAAGGGGCCCGCCGCTGGGACCTCGCCTCGACCGAAGTCGAGCCAACCACCCGTACGGGATTGGCGCGATGATAGCAGGGGCGGGATTCGCCCCCACGACCCCGGCATTGTGAGGGGGACCCGCCTACCCCGTCGCCGGAGGGTCCTCCGGCGCGCCCGGATCGCCGGGGCTCGCGATGGAGGGGAGAGGGGCGAGACTGGGCCCGGTCCCGGGACCCATCCGTTTTGGGTCGTGCGTGGTCCCCTCTCGGGAAATGGCCGACAATCCCGCCCGCGAAACCTTGATCGACCGTCTGGTTCGAAATGAGGATACTTGAATGCCGGCCGCCTCAGGGCCGGCCACCCATTCACGCATCAGGAGGCTGTATGCGTACAACTCGGCTGTTCCCCCTCGCCGGCCTCGTGCTGGCCGGGCTGGTCGCGCCGCGCCTCGCGCCGGCGCAGGACGCCGGGAGGATCGTCGTCACCCCGTACGTCGGGGCGTATGTCCCGACCGCGAACCTCACGCGGGCGACGTTCACCGAAGGTAGCCTGACGGCGACCGCCGACGTCAAGCAGCAGACGGCCGCGGCCGCGAGCATGAACGTGAGTTTCTGGCTCGACGAGCGCTTTGCGCTGGAGGGCGGCGTGGCGTACGCGAGCAGCAAGATGAAGAGCACGGTCACCGCCAGCTTCGCCCCGGCGCAGGTCAATACCAACTATGCCAACGTGTGGCTGGGAAGCGCGAAGTTGATGATGCGCCTGCTGCCGAGCACGAGCAGCTTCAACGTTCGTCTCGGCGTCGGCCCGGCGATCATCTCGCGTGGCGGAAGCGCCTACGCATCGGATGCCTCCGGGGGCCTCTCGGGTCTCACCGACCTGGGCGGAGTCGCCTCGCTCTGCACGCGGATTCCGCTCGGCAGCGTGGCGGCGCTGCGCGTCCGGGCCGAAGACTATCTCTATTCCGCCAAGTTCAAGGCGACGAGCGTCGACCAGACGGCGAGCTATTACACGTTTGCGTCGAGGACACAGAACGATCTGGTCTTCTCGGTGGGACTGCAGCTGTTTGCGAATCGCTGATCGGTCCGGCGACCGCGACTGCCCGGCAAGGCCGCACCCGTCCGGGGCACCGTGTGCAGGATCGTAAGCTCGCCGGCGCCGGCGGCCGCACCCTCGTGGTGTGCCGCCGGCCAACCGGGCCCGCAGTCTCCCGAGGCAGCGGCGGGAGCCGCGGTACCGTGGTGGGTACCTCCCCTCAAGAACAATCGAGCCAACCACCCGGAAGTGATTGGCTCGATGATAGCAGGGGTGGGACTCGAACCCACGACCCCGGCATTATGAGTGCCGTGCTCTAACCACCTGAGCTACCCTGCCCCGTTCCACGTCCGGCCGCGTAAGCTAATCGCCCGGCCCGCCAACAGAAACCGGCCGGCCCTTTCGGACCGGCCGGCCAATAGCGGGGGCGGGATTTGAACCCGCGACCTTCGGGTTATGAGCCCGACGAGCTACCAGGCTGCTCCACCCCGCGGTAGTGTCTGAAAGTTAGTGGGGC
>JBJKRG010000127.1:0-3466 GCA_046704805.1 Gemmatimonadaceae bacterium | reverse complement strand
TGGTGGGGGTTTGAAGCGGCGCAGTTAGGTGGCGCAGGCCGACGGTTTGGGGGAATTGCCATCCGCCCACTGGGGCGGCGGCGCCCCGACCGAGGACGGCGACCTGTTCGACGACACCCAGCAGGCCGCTTCCTGATGCTCACCATCGGACCGCTCGACACGTCGCACCGCGCGGCGCTGGAGGCGCTGCTCCATGCCACCGGAGCGTTCAGCGCCGCCGAAGTGAACGTGGCGCTGGAGTTGTTCGACGAGACGTTCCGCCCGTCGGCCCCACTGGGGGGCTCGCCCGACTACGAATTTGTGGCCGCGTTCGATGACGCCGGGTCTCTTGCGGGCTACTGCTGCTACGGACCGACGCCCGGTACGCAGGGCACGTACGACCTCTACTGGATTGCCGTGGCTCCCTCGCGGCAGGGCACCGGCGTCGGGTCCGCCCTCCTCGGCGAGGTGGAGCGGCGGCTGGGCGAACGGCGGGCGCGCCTGCTGGTGGTGGAGACGTCGGGGCGGGACGGGTACGAAGGCGCACGGCGCTTCTATGGCGCCCGCGGCTATCGGGTCGCGGCCCGCCTCGCTGATTTCTATTCCCCGGCCGACGACCGGGTGGTGTTCACCAGATCACTGGATGGTTACCGCAGGACCCCTTCACCCGCGCAACGCGGAGCATGGTCGCCATGAGCAACTGGCAGCAGATCCTCCACACCGGCATTGATACGCTGGACAAGCTGGCCGAAAAGTTCGGCCCGGACGTGATCGACGTCGCCGCCCTCCAGCCGGCGTTCGAGAACTTCCAGATGCGGATCACGCCGAACGTGCTCTCCCAGATCAAGGAAGTGGGAGACCCCGTCTGGAACCAGTACGTCCCCACGGTGCAGGAGCTCGAGGTCGTGGACGGCGTCATCGACTCTCTGGATGAGGACGGCGACTCTCCGGTCCCGAACATCACCCACCGCTACCCCGACCGGGTGCTGTTCCTGGTGAGCCCGGTCTGCGCCTCCTACTGCCGGTTCTGTACCCGACGCCGCAAGGTCGGCGACCCGGAGAAGATCCCGATCAACCAGTACGAGTCGGCGTTCGCGTACATCCGGAGCCACCCGGAGATCCGTGACGTGATCATGAGCGGCGGCGATCCGATGATGCTCTCCGACCGCCGGCTGGAATACCTCTTGCAGCGGCTGCGCGAGATTCCGCACGTCGAGATCATCCGGATCGGGAGCCGCATCACCGCCCACCTGCCCGAGCGAATCACGCCCGAGTTCTGCGAGATGGTGAAGAAGTACCACCCCGTGTACATGAACACGCACTTCAACCACCCCAACGAGCTGACGCCGGCAACGGTAGCGGCACTCGGACGGCTGGCCGATGCCGGCGTCCCGCTCGGCTGCCAGACGGTGCTCCTGCGCGGGGTGAACGACAACCCGGACACCATGAAGGAGTTGATGCAGAAGCTCCTCAAGGCGCGGGTGCGGCCCTACTACATCTACATGGCCGACCAGGTGGCGGGCGGCGAGCATTTCCGCACGACCGTCGAGACCGGCCTCGAGATCATCAAGGCGCTGCGCGGATGGACGTCGGGCCTCGCCGTGCCGCACTTCTGCATCGACGCACCGGGCGGTGGGGGCAAGGTGCCGCTGCTCCCCGAGTACGTGGAGAAGATCACCGACGACGAGGTGATCTTCCGGAACTACGAGGGCAAGCGCTTCCGGTACAAGCAGCCACGGCTGCCGGCGGCTGCGCCCGCCTGCGACCCCGAGGCCGATCAGGAACCGGTGGTGCTCCCCATCGAGATCGCGAAGCCGCAAAAGCGGCCGGCGAAAAGGCGGAAGCTCGGCTAGCGGACCGCCGGTTCGACGATCGCGGTCGGCGGTTCAGCGGCTCGTGACGACGATGGCCCCCATGCCGTTGCCCGTCCCGTATTGCTGCGTCGCGTCGGAGGCGTTGAGGTAGCGCACCGAACGAACGCTCCCGACGGGAATGTTCCGCAGCGCCGACACGCCCGAGAGCTTCACGCCGTCCTGGTACACGGTCAGCACGTAGGAGCCCTGGTTGGTGAGCGAGGCACTCGCCGCCCCTCCGCCGTGCGGCGCGAGCATTTCGGGCCGGAGGGTCCGTATCGCGTCGTACAGGTCGTTGTACGGCGACGTGGCCAGCTCGGCCTGGGTGATGAGATCGGGATCGCGATTGACCCGGCTCGTGCTCTGGGACGTGGAGGTACCCCCAGTCGCACAGGCCGTGATCGCAACACACAACGCGAGAACCGGAACGGACAGGCGCATGGCAGGGACTCGGTAGGGGTGTTCACGAAGCCAGCGGGGGAAGGCGCCCCTGCCCGGCGGCCGTGGCCGCCAGGCGGGGTGCTCCCGAAATCATCTCGACGTCAGCAGGATGACGCCACCGGGGTTCCCGACCCCGAATCGTGCCTGTGCCTGCTGCGGATCCAGATACCGGATCTCCTTCACGTTCGCGATGGGGATCGTCTTCAGGGACGAGATGTCGCCGATCATGTTCTGGTCCATGTAGACGTGGATGCCATAGTCACTGCTTCCGGTCACCGCTGCATTGATCGACGACGCCTGGGCCGCCTGGTGCGGTTGCAGCATGGACGGACGCAGGTGCTGGATGGCCTCGTACACGTTCGGCGAGTTCTCGTGCACGAGCTCGGCCTGCGTGATCACGTTGGCGTCGAAGTGCGTGCCGGCCCCCCCGCCCGTCGCCGCACCGCCGCTGGCGCACGCCGCCAGGGCCACTCCAAGCACCGCCCCCCGGATTGTCGAGAGCCTTGCCATATCCTGCCTCCTGATCGCGCGGCCTCGCCGCTTCAGTGTGCCATCGCCTCTTCGTGTTCCTTGGCAGATTCCGTGATGACGCGCTGAGCGGCATCGGCCGGCATCTCCTCGTACCCGTGGAAGTGGCGCGTGAACGTCGCCCGCCCCTGTGTCATCGACTGCAGGGAGCTGGCGTACATATGGAGCTCCGCCTGCGGGATCACGGCCCGCACCCGCGTGCCGTCGGCGGTGGTCTGGGTGCCCAGGATGTGACCCCGCCGCGACGACAGATCGCCAAGCACGTCGCCCATGTACTCGTCGGGCGTGAGGATCTCCAGTTCGTCCAGGGGCTCGAGCAGCACCGGCTTGCACTTCGGCGCCACCGCCTTGAAGCCGAGGATCCCCGCCATCTTGAACGACATCTCGTTGGAGTCGACCGTGTGGAAGGACCCGTCGTACAACTCGACCTTGAAATCGACCAGCGGGTAGCCCGCCAGCACACCGCGCACGGCGGCCTCCTGGATGCCCTTATCCACGGCCGGGATGAACTTGCTGGGGATCGACCCCCCCACGATCTTGTCCACGAACTCGTAGCCGCCGCCGCGCGGGAGCGGCCCGAACCGTACCCAGCAGTCGCCGAACTGGCCGCGTCCGCCGCTCTGCTTCTTGTGCCGGCCCTGCCCCTCCGCCGTCCCCCGGATCGT
>JBJKRG010000126.1:0-5638 GCA_046704805.1 Gemmatimonadaceae bacterium | reverse complement strand
CTCGACTTCGATCGCGTCCCGCAAGTCGGCGCGTAGCCGGAGCGTCGCGACGCGCACCTTCCTGACCGCGGGCCTCCCGCTCGTCGTGCTCGCGGCGTGCGGGCCGGGCCGGCCGCGGGCGCCCGTGGCCGCCGCGCCCACGTCGGGGATGGTGCTCCCGCACCACACGCAGGGCCGATTCATCATCGACCGCGACGGGCACCGCGTGCGGCTCATGGCGGTGAGCTGGTACGGCGGCGAATCGAAGGACTTCGCCGTGGGCGGCTTGCAGCACCAGCCGCTGGACACGATCGCTGCCGAGATCCGCCGGCTCGGCTTCAATGCCGTGCGGCTGCCCTGGTCCAACGAGTTGGTGGAGCGAGATCCGGTCGTCCCCGATCGTGCGCTCACGGCCAACCCGTCGCTGCGCGGGCGCCACGCGCTGGACGTGCTGGACCGCGTGGTTGCCGCGCTCACGCACCGCGGGATCATGGTGATTCTCGACGACCACAACAGCGATGCGGAATGGTGCTGCGGGCGCGACGGCAACGAGCTGTGGTACAACCCGCGCTACCCGGAGTCGAGCTGGATCGCCGACTGGAAGGCGATGGCGGCGCGCTACCGCGATGATCCGCTCGTGATCGGTGCCGACCTGCGCAACGAGCCGCGTGGCTCGGCGACGTGGGGAGGGGCCCCCGCCACCGACTGGCACGCCGCGGCACAGCGGGGCGGCAACGCGGTACTGGCGGTGAATCCCAACCTGCTCGTCATCGTCGAGGGCACGTCGTACGCGGCGAACCTTTCGGGGGTGGACACCCTGCCCGTCGTGCTGGACCTGCCGGACCACGTCATATATGAAGCGCACGACTATGCCTGGTTCGAGCCGCACTCGAGCTACGACGCCTGGGTCGCCGCGATCACGCCGCGCTGGGGCTACCTCGTGACCGGGCCGCGCCCTCAACCGCTCTGGATCGGGGAGTTCGGCACCTGCCACACGTCGCCGTCGTGCGTCGACAGCAGCAGCGATCCCAGGGCATACGGCTCCTGGTTCGCCGATCTCACCCGGTTCATCGGCGCGCACCACCTCGATTGGAGCTATTGGGCGCTGAACGGCACGCAGACCACCGGCGCCAGGCGCACCTTCGGCGCGGTGGAGGGATACGGCGTGCTCGACTCCACGTGGAGCGCGCCCGCGAGCGCCGTACACCTGGCGGCCCTCCGGCGTATCATGGGACCGGACGCCCGCCACCCATGAGCCATCCCACCACGATCACCCGTGTCGAGGCCCTCGACATCCGCTTCCCGACCTCGCGCGCAAAGCACGGCTCCGACGCGATGCACCCCGATCCTGACTATTCGGCGGCATACGTGATCCTGCATACCGACCGCGCCGACGGCGTGGCGGGCCACGGCCTCACCTTTACGCTCGGGCGCGGCAACGAGCTGTGCGTGGCGGGGATCGAAGCGCTGTCGCCGCTCGTGGCCGGCCGTACGCTCGAGGAGATCCACGCCGACATGGCCGGCTTCTGGCGTCGGCTCACCAGCGACTCGCAGCTCCGCTGGGTGGGCCCCGAGAAGGGCGTCATCCACCTGGCCACGGCTGCGGTCGTGAACGCCGTGTGGGACCTCTGGGCCAAGGTCGAGCGCAAGCCGCTCTGGAAGCTGCTCGCCGATCTCACCCCCGACGAGCTGGTCGCCTGCGTCGACTTCCGCTACATCGAGGACGCGCTCACCCCGCAGGAGGCCCTGGCGCTCCTTCGCGCCCGGGCCTCCACGAAGCCGGCCCGCGAGGCGGAGATGCTCCGCGATGGGTATCCCGCGTACACCACCTCGGCCGGCTGGCTCGGCTATCCCGACGACGAGATCCGCCGGCTTTGCCGCGAGGGCGTGGCCGCGGGGTGGACGCACTTCAAGCTCAAGGTCGGCGCCGATCTCGACGACGACCGCCGCCGCTGCGCGCTGGTGCGCGAGGAGATCGGCCCCGATCGCAAGTTGATGATCGACGCGAACCAGCGCTGGGGCGTGGACGAGGCCGTCGCGTGGACGCGGGCGCTGGCGCGCTTCGACCCGTGGTGGATCGAGGAGCCCACCAGCCCCGACGACGTGTTGGGGCACGCCGCCATCGCGAAGGGCGTGGCGCCCATCGGCGTCGCCACCGGCGAGCAGTGTCAGAACCGTGTGATCTTCAAGCAGCTCATGCAGGCGAACGCGATCCGCTTCTGCCAGATCGACGCCTGCCGGCTGGGCGGGGTGAACGAGGTGCTGGCCGTGCTCCTCATGGCAGCGAAGTTCGGCGTCCCCGTCTGCCCGCACGCCGGCGGCGTGGGACTCTGCGAGTACGTGCAACACCTGGCAATCTTCGACTACGTCGCGGTGAGCGGATCGCTGGACGACCGCATCGTGGAGTACGTGGACCATCTGCACGAACATTTCGTGGACCCGGTCGTCGTGCGCAACGGCCGCTACCGGGCGCCGTCGGCGCCGGGCTACAGCATCACCATGAAACCGGAATCCCTCCGGGCCTACGCGTATCCCGACGGCCCGGCGTGGAACGAGGATCCCCGATGAGCGGACAGGCATTCGATCTCAGCGGCAAGATTGCCGTCATCACCGGCGGAGGGAGCGGCATCGGCCGCGCCATCGCCGAGCGGTTCGCGGCCGCGGGCGCGTCGGTGCGCATTCTCGACGTGGCGACCGAGCCGGCGGAGCGCGTCGCCGCCGGCATCACGCGTGCCGGCGGCCGGGCCAGCGCGCATCACTGCGACGTCTCCGACCAGGGCGACGTGACGCGGGTGTTCGATGGCCTGCTCGACGCGGGTCCGGTGGACATTCTGGTGAACAACGCCGGAGTGTCGCACATCGGAAACGTCGAGAACACCACGGAGGAGGACTTCGACCGCCTGTTCCGCGTCAACGTGAAGGGGGTGTACAACTGCACGCATACCGTGATCCGGGCCATGCAGGAACGGAAGAAGGGCGTGATTCTGAACATGGCGTCCATCGCCGCCTCATCGGGCGTTGCCGATCGCTTCGCCTACTCGATGACCAAGGGCGCCGTGCTCGCGATGACGTATTCCATCGCCAAGGACTACGCGGCGTACGGTGTTCGCTGCGTGTCCATCTCGCCGGCACGCATTCACACGCCCTTCGTGGATGGCTTTCTGAAGCAGCACTACCCGGGGAAGGAGGACGAGATGTTCGCGAAGCTCTCGGCCACGCAGCCCATCGGGCGCATGGGCGAGCCGCACGAGGTGGCCGACCTGGCGCTGTACCTCTGCTCCGACGAGGCGTCGTTCGCCACCGGCACCGACTACCCGCTGGACGGCGGGTTCCTGAAGCTCAACGGCTGAGAGACACGAGATGAAGCTGATTCGATTCGGCGAGCCGGGGCGCGAGCGGCCCGGCGTATTGATGGAGGACGGCCGGCGGCTGGATGTGAGCCGCTTCTTCGAGGACTGGGACCGTGCGTTCTTCGGGGCCGGCGGGATCGATCGGCTGGCCGAGTGGCTGAAGGCGGAGGAACAGGACTGCCCGGTCGTACCCGATGGCGAGCGGCTGGGCGCGTGCATCGCGATGCCCTCGAAGCTCGTCTGCATCGGACTCAACTACTCCGATCACGCGCGCGAGACCGGCGCCACGCCGCCCACCGAGCCCGTGATCTTCTTCAAGTCCACGACCTCCATCTGCGGCCCGAACGACGACATCGTCATCCCGCCCGGGTCGACGAAGACCGACTGGGAGGTGGAGCTCGCGGTGGTGATCGGCCGGCGCGCGTCGCGAGTGAGCGAAGCCGAGGCGATGCGGCACGTGGCCGGCTACGCGCTGCACAACGACGTGAGCGAGCGCCATTGGCAGATGGAGCGCGGCGGGCAGTGGGTGAAGGGAAAGAGCTTCGATACCTTCGCGCCGCTCGGTCCCTATCTGGCAACGCGCGACGAGATTCCCGACCCGCAGGCGCTCGGCCTCTGGCTCGACGTCAACGGGCAGCGCATGCAGGACGGGACGACCGCCAACATGATCTTCGGCGTCGCGACGCTCGTGTCGTACGTGAGCCAGTGCATGACGCTCCTGCCCGGCGACGTGATCTCCACCGGCACGCCGGCCGGGGTCGGGCTGGGCATGAAGCCGCCCCGCTACCTCGCCGTGGGCGACGTGGTGGACCTGGGAGTCGACGGACTCGGCACGGCACGACAGCGCGTGGTGGCCGCCGCGTAATGCGACTCGACGCGCACCAGCACTTCTGGCGCTTCGATCCGGTGCGCGATGCCTGGATCACCCCCGACATGGCGGCGATCCGGCGCGACTTCCTGCCCGGCGACCTGGCGCCGAATCTCCTGGCCGGCAACATGGACGGGTGCATCGCCGTGCAGGCCGACCAGTCGGATGCCGAGACGCGCTTTCTGCTCGACCTGGCGCGCGACCATCGTGTGGTCCGCGGCGTCGTGGGATGGGTGGATCTTCGTGCGCCCGATCTCGACGCCACGCTCGGCGCGCTCGCCGCGAACCCGAAGTTCCGCGGCGTGCGCCATCTCGCGCAGGCCGAGCCCGACGACTTCCTCACGCGCGACGACGTCCTGCGCGGCATCGGGCGGCTGAAACGGTTCGGGCTGACCTACGACATCCTCGTCTACGAACGTCAGCTCCCCGCCGCGATCGCGCTGGCCGACGCGCTGCCGGAGCAACCTTTCGTGGTCGATCACCTGGCCAAGCCACGCATCCGCGAAGGCGCGCTGGAGCCCTGGGCCACGCGCATGCGCGACCTGGCGCGCCGGCCCAACGTCTGGTGCAAGGTTTCGGGAATGGTCACCGAGGCCGACTGGCAGCACTGGACGCCGGCCACCCTGAGGCCGTATCTGGATGTGGCGTTCGAGGCGTTCGGCCCCGAGCGGCTGATGTTCGGCTCCGACTGGCCGGTATGTCTCGTGGCGGCGAGCTACGCGCGCGTGCTCAGCGCCGTCGAGGACTACGCCGCGGCGTGCGAGCTGTCGGTGCACGATCAGGAGGCGCTCTTCGGCGGCAACGCGGCGCGCTTCTACGGAATCGACGAGCGGGGAGGATAGCGTGGACCTCGGGCTCAAAGACAAGGCGGTCGTCGTCACCGGCGGCGCCAAGGGGATCGGCGAGGCGATCGTCCGCGCGCTGGCCGCCGAGGGCGCCGCGCCGGTGATCGTGGACCGCGACCGCGACGCGGGCCGGAAGCTGCGCACCGAGCTGGGCGGCAAATGCGCGTTCGTGTATGCCGACCTCACCGAGCCGGCCGACTGCGCCCGCGCGGTGAATGAGGCGCTCGCCACCGCCGGCCGCATCGACGGCCTCGTGAACAACGCCGGCGTCAACGACCGCGTGCCGCTGGACGGCGGGAGCGCCGAGGCGTTCGAGGGCTCGCTGCGCAAGAACCTCGTGCATTACTACGAGATGGCGCGCTGTGCGCTGCCGGCGCTCCGCCAGTCGCGCGGCGCGATCGTGAACGTCGCGTCCAAGGTCGCCGTCACGGGGCAGGGGGGCACGTCGGGATACGCCGCGTCCAAGGGTGCGATCCTCGCCCTCACCCGCGAGTGGGCGGTGGACCTCCTGGGCGACGGCATCCGCGTGAACGCCGTGATCCCCGCCGAGGTGATGACCCCGTTGTACCGGCAGTGGCTGGACTCCTTTCCCGACA
>JBJKRG010000125.1:0-16531 GCA_046704805.1 Gemmatimonadaceae bacterium | reverse complement strand
CCCCTCGACGCCGTGTCGGCCCCGGGTGGAGGCGGCGGCGGACGGTACAGCGTCGTTGCGCGGCCGGGCTGCCCCGAGACGCCGGCCCTGCTCTCCGCCGCCGGCTGTCCGGCCTGCGGCGCGACCGGCTCGTCGGCGATCGGCGGGACCTTCCGGAAGATGGGCATCACGATCAGCCAGCGGTGGGCGAGCTGGTCGTAGCGGACCACGGCATCACCGGTGTTCCGGCTGGCGCACGCGCCGCCGAATCCCCGGAACACGTTGTTCGTCGGCACCGGACCGTACAGCACCCTTCCCGTGGTGTCGAACCTGGCGCCCTTCTTCGTATAGATCGCCATGCGCGTGTTCACGATCTGCACGATGTAGTCGGGGCCGACGGCGAGTGAGTTGTCGGACGGGTTGCGCAGCCGCGCCGTGCCCTGCGGCCCCGTGAAGCCGACGCCGAGCCCGTCGAAGCTCGCGGCGATCGTCGGCGGCGGCCGGGTTCCCTGCGACTGCTGCTCCACGGCGCGTGAGCCCGGCGGCGTGCTGATGACCGGCGGGCGGACGGGGACTGCGGGATCAGTGGCCTGATATGGGGGTGGAGCGAGGGCGCCCTCCGGCACGGCGGCCAGCTCTAGCATCGTTTGCGGGTCCGCGACGACGGCCGCCCGGCGCACCGGGGCGACGAGCGGCGCCGAGACGTCGTGCCGAACCGCAGCACGCACCACGAGGTCGTTCCGCGAGGTCTGGAATCGCTGGACCGCCGTCTGCGGGTTGCGCGCGGTGTACTGGTCCGTCGCCGCAAACGCGGCGAGGGCAAAGGCGATGGCGGCGGTGCCGATGGGGGCGAAGTTCCGGGACATGAGATCGGGTCTGCGACAAGCGTGCCGGAGGGGCGCGGCCAATCATAGTCGGCGGACAGAGGTGTGGCGAGTCGTGGCCGGACCTCGACCGGGCCCCCTTGCCAGAGGGCCTAGATTGGCTCTTGAGCCCGGAGGTCGGGCCGAACTACCCAGGAGGAGCCATGTCGATCAGACCCGTGAAGCGCATCGTCGAAGCCACGCCCACCCTCGAGGGTGCGGGCGTGAGGCTGCGTCGCGCCTTCGGCTTCGGCACGACCGAAGAATTCGATCCGTTCCTCCTGTTCGACGACTTCCGGAACGACCGGCCCGAGGACTTCCTCAAGGGATTCCCCTGGCATCCGCACCGAGGGATCGAGACGATCACGTACGTGCTGAAGGGCACGGTGAATCACGGCGACAGCCTCGGCAACACAGGGTCGCTGGGCGCCGGCGACGTGCAGTGGATGACCGCCGGCAGCGGGATCCTGCACCAGGAGATGCCGAAGGGCGATCCCGAGGGGCGCATGCATGGCTTCCAGCTCTGGGCCAACCTGCCGGCGTCGCAGAAGATGACCGACCCGCGCTATCAGGACATCAAGGCCCCCGACATCCCCGAGGTGACGGATGACGACGGGACCGTGGTGCGCGTGGTGACCGGCGACTTCTGGGGGCAGAAGGGGCCGGTGGAGGGCGTCGCTGCCGATCCACGGTACCTGGACGTGTCGGTTCCGCCGGGCGTGCGCAAGACACTGCCCGTGGAGACGTACAACCACGCGTTCGCCTACGTGTTCGAGGGGAGCGGCCGCTTCCGCGGCGCGTCCGATCCGTTCGCGCCGCTCACCGAGCAGGTGGGCGACAACGGCGCGACGCTCGCGCCTGAGACGGTGCGCGACGCGGCGGGCAACCGGAGCCTGGTGCTGTTCGACAGCGGCGACGAGGTGACGGTGCAGGCGGGCGAAGAGGGCATTCGCTTCCTGCTGGTGTCCGGGCGTCCGATCGCCGAGCCGGTGGCGTGGTACGGGCCGATCGTGATGAACACGCAGGCGGAGCTGCGGCGGGCGTACGAGGAGCTGCAGCGGGGGACGTTCATCAAGCACGGGTAGCGAACCCGGACCGGCGGCGGGGGGCCGACGGGTGGGCGCCGCGCGTTACAGGCGAACGCCAAATGAGAGCTGATACGCATCCACCGTAGTGCCGGAGAGCGTGAACCGGAGCACTCGCCCGCCGACGACCAGCTCGACGGGCCCAGAGATCCGGATTCCGGTATCGAGGGTGGCCGACACGCCGGGGTGCGTTCGCCCTTCACTGACCTTCACGGAACCGTACTCCGCCCGGAACCGCAGGTCGCCCAGCACGCGCGTCGTCCGGACGCCCACCGCCGCCGCGTAGCCGAGTCCGGGCATGCTGATGGCTCCGGAGCAGCCCCCGCACGCCGTGACGCGCACGGGGCCGGACCCGATCTGCTCGGCGTCGGCGCCCAGGAGGAGCTGCAGGGCCGGCGGTCCGAGCACGGGGACGTCGAGAATCGCTCCGTAGGAGAACTGGTTGGTGGTGCCATAGCCCGTTCCCCGCGTTGGTCCGGCGCCTGCGCGCACTTCGATCGAGAAGGGCGCTTGCGCGGGGGCGGGCACCGGTACGAGGAAAACCACTGCGGCGCAGGCAAACAAGCGATGGCAGATGGCCTTCATGGAGGACGCTCTCCATCAGTTGATTCGAAGCCCGAGTTCGATCGGGTACAGGTACACCGTGTTGCCGGCCTGTACCCATGTAATCGCCTCGCCACCGAGTACCAGATGAAACGGGCCAGCGAGCCGAAAGGCGACATCAATGGTGCCGGACGCGGCAAGCTTGGCCGAGGAGCCCACGACCCCCACACTACCCAGGCCGGCGTTCGCCCCGAACACCCAACGATCCCCGGCGCGGCGCTGCAGTCGAACGAATCCGGAGACGTAGGTCGCGGTCGGGAAGTCGGGCCGTCCGGGACAGGGCACCGAACCGGTTGGGCCGGTGCACACGATCAGATCGTTGTAACCGCGTGGGAGCGGTACCAGGCTTTCAAAGTGTTCGGCTGCCCCGCCAACGAGGACTTCGATCCCTCGCAGCTCGAACACACGGATTCCGAGTCGTGCGCCGACCTCTACGCGCTGGCGGTTCGCGTACACCCCTCCCGTGGCTGGCCCCAAGCCGACAGCGCCCGCGGCGAGCAACGGGAGTTGTGCGTCCAGCGGCAGCACAGGAACCACGACGAGCAGCAGAGCCCAGCAACTCAACGCCGACGACACAACTCTCATAGGCCCCTCTTCGCTTCGTGATCGATCGAGGCAGCCCGCCGTGCCGTCATTCCAGCATCAGATCGCAGAACTGGAATCGGCCGTCCTGCAGGACACGCTCCCCGTAGCGCACGGGAATCGGCTCGCCGATCAATGGCCCGGCGAAGAGGCAGCTGTGGAACTCTCCCTTCTCCCCGCACGGGTCGGCGGTCGAAGGCAGGTCCTCGAGCAGCGCCTCGTTGTACTCCCGCCCGGCGAAGGCGGCGTCGATCTGCGTCGTGTCGACGCACGTCAGCACGGCGCGATGGCCGCGCGCGATGAAATCGTGGGCGAGCGCGGTGGTGTCGCGTCCCCAGATGGGGTACATGCCCTTCCAGCCCAGGTGCCCGAGCAGCGCCTCCCGATAGTCGCGGACCTCCTCCAGGAAGAGGTCGCCGAAGGCCACGGTGTCCAGTTCGGGCCACCGCGCGCGGAGACGATCGAGCGCCTCGCCGAATGCGGCCTCGTAGTCCCCGTTCGACGAGTGCATGGGGATGAGGGCGACCTCGAGCGGAATGCCGATGGCTTCCGCCTGGCGACTGAGGATCGACCGCCGCACGCCGTGCATGCTGACGCGGTCGTAGCCGGCGGTGACCGTCGTGAGCAGTGACACCACGCGGACACCGGGATCGGTGAGCAGGGCCTCGAGCATGAGCGCCGAGTCCTTCCCGCCGCTCCAGGAGGCAACCACCGGTTGCGGATTCGTCATCGGTGCCTCCGGGTCAGTGGTTGGGGAGACCGACGGTGGCCCGTCCGGATGCACCATGCCGGCGCCCGGTCAGGGGCGCCCTTCTGATGGGAGTCACGGTGCCGGCCCTAGGGAGTGACCGTGATGGTCGAGGCGCCACTGCTGGTCGGGTCCGCCGTCCACGTGGCCACGATCACGGCCGTGCCCTTGGCGATCGCCGTCACGAGCCCGCTCGACGTATCCACCGTCGCGATCGCCGACTCCTTCGACGCCCAGGTGAAGCTGGCGGGCGCCCCCCCGACCGTGCAATCGATCTTCGCCACGAGGCGAAGCGTGTCGCCGACCGAGAGCGTCGCCGATGCGGGCGTCACGGTTGGCCCTAGCAGCGTGTTTCCCGGACACTGGATCTGCGGCTGCGTGAGCGTGGAGCTCGCGGAGCTCCGCGCACACCCGCCGATCACCGCACCCATGCCCAACACCATCATCGAACCAGACAGATTCATCCACCCTCCATGGCGAGATTCGGAAAGACTCAACTCAGTGGCATATATAGGTTGTGAAGGCGGGAAGGCAAGCACCAATTTCGTCTCGGCGCCAACCGCCGGAGTGGGCATTTTGCCTACAGCGGATCTTCGACCAGGGGGCCGCCGGACGCGGCCTAAGTCTCGACCAGCTCGGCACCCGGGATCCTGCCGGCCAGCCAGACGAACAGCAGAATCGCCGCCACGCCGACGAGCGCCTCGGTGTACAGCATGCCGTTCGTGTGCCAGGCATCGTGCGCCCAGCCGTCCACCCGCAGCATCCCCAGCGTGAACAACGTGTTCAGCGCGAAGAAGAGGTTGATCTTCGTGGCCGCGGCCGTGCGTCCCACGATGGCGAGCACCAGCCCCGTGAACGATCCGGCCACCATGCCCAGGGTGAACGTGTAGAACACCGTCGAGACCGTGTAGCCGGTGACGGTGCGCGGCGACCAAGCCATCACCACGCAGGCCAGGAGCCCCAGCGCGCAGGCGATGGCGTACGCGGCCGGCTTGTGGACGCGATCCGCCAGCCGCCCGCCGGCGAAGCACCCGATGACGATGGCGATGCCACCGCCGACGCCGAGCACGAGGGAGACGGTGTCCGCCGGGACGTGCCACTCCGGGCCCAGTGACCCGAACAGATCCTTCGCGGCACCGGTTCCGATGGGCAGGATCGCGAGGATCAGCGCGATGCGTCCGGCCCGCGCGCGCAGCACGCCCACCAGCTCGCGCCACGCATCGGCGACACGCACGCCGACGGATGCGCCGTGGAGGGCACGCGGCGGCTCGTCCACCAGGAGCAGTGGGAGCGCACAGATGCCGAGCACGACGGCGAGCGCGGCGCCGGCCATCCACGGCGCGGGCGCGTGACGCATGAACCAGAGCGCCAGACCGCCGCCGGCCGTCTGCCCGAAGTGGTTCCCCGACTGGAACCACCCCGCCGCGCGGCCGCGCGCCTCCACCGGCGTGTTGTGCACCATCAGCCCCTCGGTCGCGAACGCGACGAAGGTCGCGGCCACGCTCGACGCCAGGACCAGCAGCGACAGCAGCGGCATCGTCGACGGCGACAGCGGCACCAGCGTGATGGCCACGAAGCCGGCCGACACCATCACGATCGCGATCACGTACCACCGCTTCCGGGACAGCGTGTAATCGCCGATGGGCGCCCACAGGAACTTCCACCCCGACGCGAGCAGCGTCATGCCCACGACGCCCGCGATGGCCGACACCGAGACCCCCGCCTTCACGGCGAGATAGCCGAGGGCGATGGATGGGAATCCGAACGACAGTCCGAACGGGAAGTACAACACGGCCCACACCCACGGATGGCGGGCGGCCGGTCCCGTCGCGGTGGTTCCCGGCGGCGTCGGCGGGAACGCGGCTTCCGGGATAGGAGCTTCTGGACTGGGCATTCGCGGCGAAGTTACGCCGCGGGGCCGGCCGGCGCGACGGGGCGTGCTGCGGGGCCCCCTATGGCCCGTTCCGTTCCCCCCTGTACGGCGGCCCCGGAGGGTGTCATTTTGGGGCACGGCTTGGCCCGGACCTCTCTCCCACCTCCCCCGCGCCCCGCCGCGAATACCTCTATGCATCTCCTCGCCATCTCGGGAAGTCTGCGTTCGCAGTCTGCGAACACGGCGCTCGTGCATGCCATGGCGCGTCTGCTTTCCGCAGACGCGACGTGCGCCATCTACGGGGGGCTGCCGGTGCTGCCCGCCTTCAATCCCGACCTCGATGTGGAGCCGGCGCTCCCCGCCGTCGAGGCGTTGCGCTCGCAGCTCCGGGAGGCCGATGCGGTGTGGATCTCCAGCCCCGAGTATGCGCACGGCATCCCCGGTGCCCTGAAGAATGCGCTCGACTGGGTCGTGAGCAGCGGCGAGCTCGTCAACAAGCCGGTGGCGATCGTCAATGCGTCGCCGCTCTCGACGTTCGTCACCGATCAGCTGCGTGAGAGCATCACGATGATGGAGGGTCGGGTGGTGGTCGCCGAGGCCGTGCCCCTTTCCACGCGTCCGCAGGACGCGGCACACCTGCTCACGGACGCGCCCGCGGTCGCGGTGCTCCGTGCCGCTGTCGGCAAGCTCCTGGAGGCGGCCGGCTGCAAGGAGTGAGCGTGCCCGGTCAGGCGCTGCACGTGGTCGCGGTCGTGTGGCTGGTGCTGGCAGGCGTGTGCACGCTCATCGTGGCCGGTGACCTGAGCGCCGGCAACCAGCAGCGGATGTGGATCATGAATCTCGTGTGGCCCCTCACCGTGCTGTGGAGCGGGCCGCTCGGGCTCTGGGGCTACTTCACCGTCGGGCGGTCGGGGACGGCGAGCGCCATGCGGGCGGCGGCCCTGCTCCACGAGGCACCGGCGGGCCGGACGCGCCCCTTCTGGCAGACGGTCGCGCTTGGCGCCACACACTGCGGGGCCGGCTGCGCCCTCGGTGACGTGGCCGCCGAGCTGCTGGTGACGGTCGTGCCGGTGACGTTCCTGGGCCGCGCGCTGTTCGGGACCTGGCTCGTCGACCTCGTCTTCGCCTTCACGCTCGGCATCGTCTTCCAGTACTTCACCATCGTTCCCATGCGGGGGCTCCGGCCTGGTCCGGGACTCCTGGCCGCCCTCAAGGCCGACACCGCATCGCTGCTGGCCTGGCAGGTCGGCATGTACGGGTGGATGGCGCTGGCCGTGTTCGTCTTCTTCTCACCGCAAGCGCTTCCCAAGACGGGAGCCGATTTCTGGTTCATGATGCAGGTGGCGATGGGCGCCGGATTCCTCACGAGCTACCCGGTCAACTGGGTGCTGCTGCGGGCAGGAGTGAAGGAGCCGATGTAGCCAGGCCGCCGCATCAGCGCGATGGAACACGCTGGCGGCCTTCCGTCCCCGGTCGTATCATGCCGGCGTTCCTCCATATCCCCCTCAATCCCCCCACTCCCCCTCCCCCGCCACACCCTCGTCCCAGAGGAATTCCATGCGTGTCACCCCATGCATCGCGACCACCTTCTCGCTGGCGCTCGTGCTCGCCGTGTCGCCGTCCCCGGTCCGCGCCCAGGCCAATGAAGGCGGCTATGCCCAACGCGACAGCTCGATCGTGACCCTCGTCGGACGCCTCAGCCTCGACCGCTACAAGGCGACCATCAAGGGCCTCACCAAATTCGGCGACCGCCGCCAGGGCACGGCCCGCAACCGGCAGGCCGTGGACTGGATCGAGGCGCAACTCAAGAGCTATGGGTGCACGGACGTACAGCGGCTGACCTATACCTACACACCACGGGTGCGCCGCGGCCGTGGGGCGGGCGCCCGCCGTGGACGCGGATTCCCCCGCGGCGGACGCGGGTTCGGACGCGGCGAGATCGCTCCAGGCGGCGGTCGCTACCGCGGCCTCCGCGCGCGCACCGGCGTGAACAACGACTCACTGAAGCAGCCCGACGAGGCCATCCGTCGGGAAGACGCAGAGCCGACGCCCGACACGGCCGGCACCCGGCAGGAGGTGTACTGCACGAAGGTCGGCACGACGCATCCGGACGAGGGATACATCGTGGGCGGCCACATGGACGGCATCGGCTGGGGGCAGGCGGCGAACGACGACGGCTCCGGCGCGGCCCTCGTGATGGAGCTCGCCCGCGTGTTCAGCAGCCCCGACGTGAAGACCGATCGGACGATCCGGTTCGTCCTCTGGAACAACGAGGAGAGCGGACTCAACGGCAGCCGCGCGTACGTCGAGCAGCGTCAGGCTCTGCAGGGAAAGCAGGACCCGCCGGGGTCCGGGAAGTACCCGGAGCCGAAGTGGCTGGGCATGATCCAGCACGACATGATGCTCTGGGACCACGGCATGCCGCGCGCCGACGGCACGGTGAGCACGCAGCAGCGACTGGAAGCGAACATCAACATCGAGTTCCAGTCGAACTCGAAGATGGCTGACGCGTCGCAGCAGTTGGCCTGGGTGTTCGAGGACGCGAACGAGAAGTACGCGACCAACTATCCGGCCGAGGTGGGCCGGCACATGACCAACACCGACTCCGACCCCTTCAAGGACATCTGCCCGGCGATCAGCCTCCGCGAGAACGAGCGCGGCACGCAGATCGGCGCCGGCTGGGACCCGAACTGGCACCAGCCGACCGACGTCTACACCACGTACGGCGACAAGGACTTCATGCTGGGGCTGAATGCGGCCCAGACGACGCTGGGCGCGGTCGCGGAATTGGCCGGCGCGAAGATCGTGAAGTGAGAAACGCGGCGAACGGCTGACGGCAAACCGTCAACGGTTGACCGTTTGCGGTGTGCCGTCTGCCCGCTTCCGGTCACTCCGGCCGCAGCCGCTTCTTCACCTCGGCCAACCCGCCACCGTCGACGACGCGGCGGTAGCCGGCCTGCTTCAGCACCTGGACGGCGCCGGACGACCGGCTGCCGCTCGCGCAGTAGACGAGAATCCCGGCGTCGCGGTCGATCCCGCGCTGCTCCAGCGCCTCACCGCTGATGCGCCCGACGGGGATGCAGATGGCCTCCGGTACGTGACCGAAGAAGAACTCGAGTCGCGACCGGACGTCGATCACGACGGATACCGTCTTGTTGCCGTACTTCATGAATCAGTGGCCCTTCAGTGGTGGGTGGGTCCGGCGCGGAAGAGCCCGAGCGGAATCGACCGCGCCATCGCTGCGTAGCCGACGTCGTTCGGATGCAGATGGTCTCCGTCGTACGCCGGAAGAAAGCGCGTCGGCTGGGCCGGGTCGCGCGTCACGGCGTCGAAATCTATGACCCCGTCAAAGGCCCCGCCGGTCCGGATCCAGGCGTTTACCGAATCGCGCTTCGCCTCCGACGCCGCCGAGTAGTAGGGCTCGGACGGCGCGAATGGCGTGAGCGTTGCCCCGTAGACCACGAGCCCGTGCTCGTGCGCCCGCTCCGCAAGCTGGCGCAGCCCGAAGATGATGTCGGCCGCGCTCACCGAGTCGGCGCCCTTCTTCGAGAAGTTCGCCCACCCGATGTCGTTGATCCCCTCCAGGATGATCACGTACCGGGCCCCCGGCTCGAGAATCACGTCGCGGCCGAATCGGGCCAGCGCGCTCGGGCCAGCGCCCGGATTGAGCACGCGGTTGCCCGAGATCCCGGCGTTCACCACGGCGAGTTCCGGCGCGCCGGGCGTCGTGAGCAGGCGGCGGGCCAGATCGTCCGGCCAGCGGCGGTTGGAGTCAGGGGTGGAGTGGTAGCCGTCGGTGATCGAGTTGCCGAATGCCACCACGGCACCCAGCGCCGACGGATTGACGACGTCCACCCCGACGAGGAAGGTCCATTCGTGCACCGTCGTGCTGGGAACGAACGCCGTGCTGTCAGCGAAGTCGCCCGTGGGCGACACGTAGTTCGTCTGCAGGCCCAGGGGGTGCACGGTGGATGCGCGGGCGGAATCGGGAAGGTAGAGGCTCACCGCGAGGTCGGAGAGCTGCGGCACCGCGTAGGCGATCGGATCGCTGATGACCGTGGCGCCGGCCCCGATCGTGACACCGGGACGGCCCCCGAAGGTGAGCGGCCGCGAGGAGCCGGGCCTCGTGGCCGCGCCCGCAGCGCGGAGGGCGACCCGCGCCGCGCCGATCCTGAGCGGCCGGTCGCCGTACTGGTTCGACACACGGATGCGCACGCTGTCCCCGCCGAGCGTGGTGTGTACGATCTCGCGCAGCGTCCGGTTCACGTAGGTCGGCACCGGATCCCGCGTGCCGGCGGGGGGCCGTGGCTGGACGAACGAGGCGCTCGGGCTCCAGGTGGCGATCCAATGCGGACGCGTGGAACGCTGCGCGCGCGCCGAGGCGGCCAGAACCACCACCGCCGCGGCAGCGAACAGGGATTGGGCTTTCATGTCGGCCGTGCTCTTGGGTACGAGACGGCTCTGACTTAGCCCTCCGTGACGGGCTCCGGAAGCCCCGGGGCGCCGTCGACGAGGGCGGACGCCGGCGCCGGCCGCCGGAGGAATCGCGTCTGCAGCTCGTCGAGGTAGGTGTAGAACACCGGCGTCACGTAGAGCGTGACGAGCTGCGAGAAGGCCAGGCCGCCGACCACCGCCACACCCAGCGGACGCCGCGTGGAAGCGCCGGCGCCCCATCCCACGGCGATCGGGATGGCGCCCATCAGCGCCGCCATCGTCGTCATCATGATCGGCCGGAAGCGTACACTCGCCGCCTCGAGGATCGCCTCGGCGGGCGACTTCCCGCCCTCCCGCTGCGCCTCGATCGCGAAATCGATCATCATGATCGCGTTCTTCTCGACGATGCCGATGAGCATGATCACGCCCACGAACCCGTAGATGTCCAGGTCCAGCCGCGACAGCCAGAGCGTGCTCAACGCGCCGAGCGCCGCGAACGGCAGGCCGGTGAGGATCGTGATCGGATGGATGAAGCTCTCGTACAGCACGCCGAGGATCACGTAGATCACGAACACCGCGAGCACGAGCAGCACGGCGAGCCCCTGCTGGGTGTTGATGAAGGCCTCGGCGATGCCCGTGAAGTTGCCGGCCACCGTGGCCGGGAGCACCGCGGCCGCAGCGGTGCGCACGTCGCCGAGCGCCGTGCCCAGCGACACGCCCTGCGCCAGGTTGAAGGAGATCGTCGCCGACGGCAGCTGGCCGGAGTGGTTCACGGTCACCGGGCCGACGGAGTTCGTGAACGCGGCGACCGTGCTGAGCGGCACGAGCGGCCCCTGCGACGAGCGGACCCAGAGCCGGCCGAGGGCATTCACGTCCGACTGGTACCGCGGCATCAGCTCCATCACCACCCAGTACTCGTTGGTCGAGGTATAGATGGTGGACACCTGCCGTTGCCCGAAGGCGTCGTACAGGGTGTTCTCGATCTCGGCGGCCGAGACGCCCAGCCGGCCCGCCTGCTCGCGGTTGATGTCCACGGTGACCTGCGGATTGTTGATCAGGAGATCACTGGTGACGTCGGTGAGGGCGGGCACCCGGCGCAGCCGCGTCTCGAGCTCGCGCGCCGTGCTGTCCAGGAGCGCCATGTTGCCGCTCTGGAGCGTGTACTGGTACAGGCTCTTCGACGCCAGGCCGCCGATGGAGATCGCCGGGGGATTCTCGATGAACACGCTGATGTCGGGCACCTTCGACACGGCGGCCGTGAGGTCGCGGGCGATCTGCTCGGCGCTCCGGTGGCGCTGCCCGATGGGCTGGAGATCGATCGTGAGCTGCCCCTGATTGGCGGCCGCGGTCGTTCCGACCGACGAGGTCACCGATCGGACGTTCGGATCCTCCGCCACGACGGCGGCCACCTGCCGCTGCCGCTGCACCAGGGCGTCGAAGGAGATGCCCTCCGCGGCCTCCGTGGTCGCCAGCAGCTGTCCCGTATCGTCCGTGGGGAAGAGCCCCTTGGGGATGGCCCAGAAGAGCCACCCCGTCACGACCAGCGTGAGCAGCGAGAACGCCAGCGTGCCCCGCCGGTGTCCCATCACCCACGCGAGCGACCGCTCGTAGATGCTGAGCCACCAGTCGTAGAACCGCTCGGTCGTATGGTAGAACCGCCCGTGCGTGCGATTCTGCTCGGGGCGCAGGAAGCGGCTGGACAGCATCGGGGTCAGGGTGAGCGACACGAACCCCGACACGAGGATCGCGACGCCGATCGTGACGGCGAACTCGTGGAACAGCTTGCCGATGATCCCGCCCATGAACAGGAACGGGATGAACACGGCGGCCAGCGAGAACGTCATCGACAGGATCGTGAATCCGACCTCGGCGGCGCCGTCGATCGCCGCCTGGAGCTTGGTTTTCCCCATCTCCAGGTGGCGCACGATGTTCTCGAGCATGACGATGGCGTCGTCGACGACGAACCCCACCGCGAGCGTGAGCGCCATCAGCGACAGATTGTCGAGACTGTAGTGCAACAGGTACATCACCGAGAACGTGCCGATGATCGACATCGGCAGGGCCATGCTCGGGATGATCGTGGCCGAGACGTTCCGCAGGAACAGAAAGATCACCAGGACGACGAGCGCCAGGGTGAGCTCCAGCGTGAACGTCACGTCGTTCACCGACGCGCGGATGGTGGTGGAGCGGTCGTAGAGCGTCGAGACCTTCACGGTCGGCGGGATCTCCACCTGGAGGCGGGCGATGGCCGCCTTCACACGGTTGGCCACGTCGACGGTGTTGGTCCCGGGCTGGCGCTGGACGGCGAGCACGATCGACCGTTGCCCGTCGTACCAGCTGGCCGTCTTGTTGTTCTGGACGTCGTTGGTGATGCGGGCGATCTCGTCGAGATGCACCGGTGCGCCGTTCCGGTAGGCGACGATGACGTTGCGAAACTGCTGGGCGTCGGAGAGCTGCCCCGTGGCCTGGACGGTGAGCGCCTTCTGCGGGCCCCACAGCACCCCGGTCGGCATGTTGACGTTCTGGTTCGCGATCGCCGTGGCCACGTCCTCGAGCGCGATGCCACGCGTCGCGAGCTGGTCCGGATCGAGCTGCACGCGCACGGCGTACTTCTGCGCGCCGTAGACCAGCACCTGGGCCACGCCGCCGACCATCGACAACCGCTGCGCGAGCGTCGTCTCCCCGATCTCGTCGAGCGTCGAGAGCGGCACTTCGGTGGAGGTGAGCGCCAGGGTGAGGATCGGCGCGTCGGCGGGGTTGGACTTCTGGTACGACGGCGGCACGATCCCCTGCGGCAGGCTGCGGACGGTCTGGGCGATGGCGGCCTGCACATCCTGTGCGGCGGCGTCGATGTTGCGGTCGAGCGAGAACTGGATGACGATCTGCGTCGCGCCCAGGCTGGACGTCGACGTCATGTTGTCGATGCCGGCGATGGTCGAGAACTGCTTCTCCAGGGGCGTGGCCACCGTGGCGGCCATGGTCTGCGGGCTCGTGCCGGGGAGCGTGGCGTTCACGGTGATCGTCGGAAAGTCGACGTTGGGCAGGTCGCTCACCGGCAGCTGCCGGTAGGCGACGATGCCGAACACGAGGATGCCGACCATGACGAGGGTCGTCATGACGGGCCGCTTGATGAACAGGGAGGTGAAGTTCACGGCGTGATCCGGGAACGACGAGGGGGCACGGGGCGGAGGCGGCGCATCAGTCCCCCGTCACCGGAACCGGCTCGCCGGTGGCGCGCGCGGTGAAGCGCGCGAACACGCGGCCGGCCCAGGCCTGCAGCTCGTCCATGTACGAATAGAACACGGGCGTGACGTACAGTGTCACGACCTGGGAGAAGGCGAGGCCCCCGACGACGGCCACGCCGAGCGGGCGGCGCGACGCGGCGCTCGCGCCCACGCCGATGGCGATGGGCAGCGTGCTCGCGATGGCCGACATGCTGGTCATCATGATCGGCCGGAACCGCACCCGCGCCGCCTGCACGATGGCCTCGGCCGGCGGCAGCTGCTGATCCCGCTCGGCGGCGATCGCGAAGTCGATCATCATGATCGCGTTCTTCATCACGATGCCCACGAGCATGATGATCCCCACGTAGCCGTAGACGCCGAGCTCCACGTGCGTCACCGAGAGTGCCAGCAGCGCGCCGAAGGCCGCGAAGGGGAGCCCCGTGAGGATCGTCACCGGATGGATGAAGCTCTCGTAGAGGATGCCGAGCACGATGTAGATGATGAACACCGTGATGAGGAAGAGCAGCCCCATGCCCTTCTGGCTGGCCTCGAAGGCCTGGGCCGCACCGGAGAAGCGGCCCGTGATGGTGGCCGGGAGCATCGCCCGCGCCACCCGGTTCACCAGGTCGACCGCCGCGCCCAGCGAGACGCCCGGCGCGAGGTTGAAGGAGATCGTCACCGAAGCCATCTGCCCCGAGTGGGCCACACTCAGCGGGCCCACCGTGTGCTCGAAATACGCCACGTCGGTGAGGGGGATCATCCGCCCGCCGGAGCCCGGGACGTAGAAGTTCCTGAGCGAGTTGGCGTTTCGCTGCGCCGACGGCACCGTCTCCATCACCACCCAGTACTCGTTGGTGGGGGTGTAGATGGTGGACACCTGCTGCTCGTTGTAGGCGTCGGCCAGCGCCTGCTCGATCGCCGCCGGCGTGACGCCCAGGGACAGCGCCCGCTGCCGGTCGATGTGCACCCGCAGAATCGGCGCGCGGTTCAGGAGGTCCGACGTCACGCTGCTGAGCTGCGGCAGCTGCTGGAGCCGCTTCATCAACTTGCCGGCTTCGGCGTACAGCGTGTCGATGTCGCTCCCCTGCAGCGTGAACTGGTACTGGCTCTTCGACGACCGGCCGCCGATGTGGATGGCGGGCGGGTTCTGGAAGTACACCGCCAGGCCGGGGATCCCCGAGCACAATTTCGTCAGCTCGTGCACCATGTCGTCGGCCGACGGGCGCTGCCCTTCGGGCTTGAGCGTGATCCGCAGGCGCCCCTGGTTGGACGAGTTGAATCCGCCGCCGACGGACGAGCTGAACGACGCGATGTTCGTGTCGGTGGAGAGCCGGGCCATGACGATCTTCTGCAGCCGCAGCATCTCGGGATACGAGGTGCCCTGCGCCGCTTCGGTCGTGCCGTCGATGTTGCCCGTGTCGTCGGGCGGGAACAGCCCCTTCGGAATGATCGTGAACAGCCCCACCGTGAGCACCAGGATCATCCCGGAGAACCCGAGCGCATACGGCCGGTGCCGCATCAACCACGCGAGACTGGTCGTGTACAGCCCCAGCAGCCGCTGGAAGATCCGCTCCGTTGTGTTGAAGAAGCGCCCGTGGTGCTCGGCGCTCTTCGCCTTCAGCAGCCGGCTGCACAGCATCGGCGACAGCGTAAGCGATACGAACCCGGACACGAGCACCGCCACGGAGATCGTGACCGCGAACTCCCGGAACAGCCGTCCGATCTGGCCGCCCATGAACATGAGAGGGATGAACACCGCCGCCAGCGAGAGCGTCATCGAGAGGATCGTGAAGCCGACCTCCCGCGAGCCGTCGAACGCCGCCCGCATCGGCGACTTCCCCATCTCCAGATGGCGCACGATGTTCTCGAGCATCACGATCGCATCGTCCACCACGAAGCCCACCGCCAGGGTGAGCGCCATCAACGACAGATTGTCGATGCTGAAATGGAGCAGCGCCATGATCGAGAACGCACCGATGATCGTGATCGGCAGCGTCATGCTCGGGATCATCGTGGCCACGGCGCTCCGCAGGAACAGGAAGATCACCATGACCACGAGGCACAGCGACAACACGAGCGAGAACTTCACGTCGTGCACCGACCGCTGGATGGAGACCGAGCGGTCGAACTGGATGATCACGTGCACCGTCTTGGGCAGGCCCTTCTCGATCTCGGCGAGCGTGGCCTTCACGGCATCGGCCACCTTCACCGTGTTCACGCCGGGCTGGCGCATCACCGCCAGGCCGATCGAGCGCTCGTTGTCGTACCAGCTCGCGCCCTTGTCGTTCTGCACGTCGTCGAGCACGGTGGCCACGTCGCCCAGCCGCACCGCCCCGCCGTTGCGGTAGGCGATGATCAGGCGCCGGAACTGCGCCGCGTCGGAGAGCTGGCCGGTGGCCTGGATGGTGAGCGTGCGGTTGGGGGTGTAGAGCACGCCGGTCGGCAGCATGACGTTGTTGTTGCGGATCGCCCGGGCCACTTCCGAGGGGCCGAGATGCCGCGCCGCCAGCTTCGCCGGATCGAGCTCCACCCGGACGGCGTATTTCGCCGAGCCCCACACCTGCACCTCGGCCACGCCCTCCACCATCGACAGCCGCTGGGCGATGTCCGTCTCCGCGAACTCGTCCACCGTCTGCATGGGCAGGATGCTCGACGTCAGCGCCATGAACAGGATCGGCGCCGCCGCCTCGCTGTGCTTGTGCATCGACGGCGGATGGATGCCCGCCGGCAGGGCCGGCATGGCCTGCGAGATCGCCGCGTTCACGTCCTGTGCCGCCGCGTCGATGTTCCGGTCGGGCGAGAACGTCAGGCTGATGTTCGTGGAGCCCATCGAGCTGTTCGACGTGATCTGGTCGATCCCGGCGATCGCCGAGAACGCCTTCTCGAGCGGCGTCGCCACCGTGGCCGCCATCGTCTCCGGGCTCGCTCCCGGCAGGCTCGCGCCCACGCCGATGCTCGGCGAATCGGTGATCGGCAGATCGCTGACCGGCAGCTTCCGGTACGAGAAGATGCCGAACACGAGGATCCCGATCATGAGCAACGTGGTCATGACCGGCCGGCGGATGAACAGCCCGGTGAGACTCATCTCACCGCTTCCCGTTCGCGCTCCCGTTTCCGCCGCCTGGCCGCCCGCTTCCGTG
>JBJKRG010000124.1:0-3679 GCA_046704805.1 Gemmatimonadaceae bacterium | reverse complement strand
CGTCGCGAACCCGCCAGACGCGGCCGGGCGTCGTGGCGGGTGCTCCCTGGTCGGTCACGCCGGCGAGGGCTCCGGTCCACCGAGCAGCGGCGGCTTCTTCGGCCGCGCCTCCTCGGCGGCGGGGGTGGGCGGCGGCGTGGTCGGCACGAACAGCGCCGGCGGCGGCGCCAGCGGCGGCAGCTTCTCGCCCCGCATGAGGATCGCGATGTCCTCGCGCGTCAGCGTCTCGCGCTCGAGCAGCGCGCCGGCCACGGCGTGCAGGAGGTCCATGTTCTCCTGGAGCGTCTCCTTGGCCCGCTCGTAGGCGCGGTTGATCACGCGCTTCACCTCGGCGTCCACGAGCTGTGCGGTCTGCTCGGAGACCTCGCGCCGCTGCTGGATGTCGCGGCCCAGGAACAGGTCGTGCTCGGTGTCGCCGACGAGGATCGGTCCGATGGCGTCGGACAGCCCCCACTGGGTGACGTAGCGGCGGGCGACGGAGGTGGCCTTCTGGATGTCGCTCGCGGCGCCCGTGGTCACGCGCTCGTGGCCGAAGATCAGCTCCTCGGACACGCGCCCGCCGAAGGCCATCACCAGTCCGGCCTCGATCTGCTGGCGCGTCATCGAGACGCGGTCGTCCTCGGGGAGCGTGAACGCCAGCCCCAGCGCACGGCCGCGCGGCACGATGGTCACCTTGTGCAGCGGGTCGTTGCCCGCGGTCTTGATGGCGCAGATGGCGTGGCCGGCCTCGTGGTAGGCCGTGAGGCGGCGCTCGTCCTCCTTCATGACCATGCTCTTGCGCTCGGCGCCGAGCATGACCTTGTCCTTCGCCTCCTCGAGGTCGCTCATGAAGATCTTCTCGTGCCCGCGGCGCACGGCGAGCAGCGCCGATTCGTTCACGAGGTTCGCCAGATCGGCGCCCGCCATGCCGGGGGTGCCGCGGGCGAGCGTGAGCACGTTCACGTCGGGGGCGATGGGCTTGTTGCGCAGGTGGACCTTGAGGATCCCCTCGCGCCCCTTGAGATCGGGGGCGTCGACGACGATCTGTCGGTCGAAGCGGCCGGGGCGCAGCAGCGCCGGGTCGAGCACGTCGGGCCGGTTCGTGGCGGCGATCAGGATCACGCCGTCGTTCGACTCGAAGCCGTCCATCTCGACGAGGAGCTGGTTGAGCGTCTGCTCGCGCTCGTCGTGGCCGCCGCCCAGGCCGGCCCCGCGGTGCCGCCCCACGGCGTCGATCTCGTCGATGAAGATGATGCAGGGCGCGTGCGACTTCCCCTGCTCGAACAGGTCGCGCACGCGCGAGGCGCCCACGCCCACGAACATCTCGACGAAGTCGGAGCCCGACATCGAGAAGAAGGGACGGCCGGCCTCACCGGCCACGGCGCGGGCCAGCAGCGTCTTGCCGGTGCCCGGCGGGCCCACCAGCAGCGCGCCCTTCGGCAGCCGTCCGCCCAGCTTCGTGAACTTCTGCGGGTCGCGCAGGAACTCGATGATCTCCTGCAGCTCCTCCTTGGCCTCGTCGGCTCCCGCCACGTCGGCGAACGTCACCTTCGGCGTGTCCCCGGTGAGCAGCTTCGCCTTCGACTTGCCGAACGAGAACGCCTTGGCGCCCCCGGCCTGCATCTGCCGGAAGAAGAAGATGTAGATCCCCAGGAACAGCAGCCACGGCAGGAACATCCCCAGCATCGACAGGATCGACGGCCGGGCGTCCTCCGCCTTGATCACGACGTTCTTGGCGTTGAGCTTCGCGACCTCGGCCTCGGAGTTCGACACCGGATAGTGCACGGTGAACTTCGTGACCTGCTGGCCGTTGACCATCGTCGGCTGCCGGAAATCGCCGGCGCCCGACTTGCCGTCGGTGATCGTGATGTCCTTGATGTTGTCGTTCGAGAGTTCCTGGTTGTACTTGGTGTACGTGATCTGCGGCGCCTGATCGTTGTGGCTGCCGGAGAGTTGCATCAGCGCCACCGGGATCAGGATGACCAGGATCCAGAACGAGATCGTCTTGGACAGACGGCCCCAGTTGTTGCCGTCCTTCTGCGGCTTGTTCGGAGGGTTGGGTGCTGGCATCTACTGCAGGCTCGCGATGTACGGGATGTGCCGGAAATTCTCCGCGTGGTCCAGGCCGTACCCGACCAGAAACTCGTTCGGAGCGTCGAAACCGACGAACCGCGCCGGATGGCGCAGCCCTTCGGCCACGTGTTTGTGGAGCAGCGCGCAGATCTCGAGCGACTGCGGATGCCGCTCCGCGAGCACATCCATCAGTCGATTGAGCGTACGCCCCGTGTCCACGATGTCCTCCACCAACAGAATGTGCTTCCCCCCGAGCGACGTCTCCGGATCGTACAGCAGCCGGACCGTGCCGCTCGACACGGTGCCGTCGCCGTAGCTGGCCGCCACCAGGAAGTCCACCTGCAGCGACCGCCGGATCTGACGCACGAGGTCACTAAGGAATATAAAGCTTCCCTTCAGCAACCCCAGAACCAGAAGTTCACCGTCCGGATACGCGGCCGTGATGTCCCGGCCCAGCTCGGCGACGCGGGCCGCGATCTGCTCCTCCGTGAAGACGATCCGTTTCACCGATCGCCCCATCAGGCGCGGGTCAGGCGCGGTCGTCGAATTCACACTCGTAGGACACTTCCGGCCGACCGGGCCGGGCGGTTGCCGCCTCGCTGCGGCGTACCCCGGGAATCCACACCACCTCTCCGTTCGACACCACCACCGGCCACCGCGACCGATGGACCCCCGTGATCCGTGCGTCGCTGAGGAAGCGTTTGACGCGCCGCGGACGCCGGCTGCCGGCTGCCGTCATCCGGTCGCCGGGTTGCCACACCCGCACCACGCTCTCCGCGTCGGCCGGCAGCGTCGCCGTCCACGGGTCGTTCAACCGCTCGCGCCCGGGAGCGATCCGCCATGCTCCCAACCGCACCGGCTCACCACCCACCAGGGGGTGCGCGCCGCCGGCCGGCGGTTCCATCCACCGCAGCTCCAGCCGATCGTGTCCGCGGTGGACCTCCCACCCGCCGGACACCTGCACGCGCCCCCCGACCCTACCATCGGTAGTAAACGCCACGACCCTTTCGGTTCCCCTTCGGTCGAGCGCCAGTCCGGCACGCGCGGCAATCGCCGGCCACAGAGCGGCCAGCGACTCACGAGAATATGCCCGCAACACCGACGCCGCAACAACGATATTCCCCTGTTCCGTCACCCCGGACACCCGGCACGCCGCGGCGTGCAGCCCCTGCCGCACCACCGCGGCGCGCCGCGACAGGTCGAGCAGCACGTCGTCGATCTCCGGGTGCGCGGCCCGCAGCGCCGGCAGCAGATCCAGGCGGATGCGGTTGCGGAGGTACCGCCGCGAGTCGTTCGTCGGATCGTCCGCGAACGGCACGCCGGCTTCGGCGGCGAAGGCGCGGAGCGTGCGCCGCTCCAGCGACAGGAAGGGGCGCACGACGTCGCTCTCGGCGTGCAGCCCGGCCAGCCCGCGGGCCCCGGTGCCGCGCAGCACGCGCATCAGCACGGTCTCCACGTGATCGTCGCGCGTATGCGCGGTGACCACGGCCGCGGAGTGCTCGGCGGTCGTCCGGCGCAGGAACCGCCACCGGGCCTCGCGCCACGCCGCCTCGGAGTTGCCCACCGGCCGTCCGCCCGCCGACACGACGCGCAGCCCCAGCCGCTCGCCCTCGGCGCGCACCAGTCG
>JBJKRG010000123.1:0-9005 GCA_046704805.1 Gemmatimonadaceae bacterium | reverse complement strand
CTCACCCTGGGGCGCGCCGCCGCCACGGCGCTGCTGGCGCGACACGCCCAGTGGTCGCTCGACCGCGAGCACGACCGCCGGCCCCTCGCCGCGGCGGTGCGCTTCGGCGCTTCGGGCATCGACCTGGTCGGGAGCTTCGACCCCGAGTTGGCGCGCGTGCTCGCCGACGACCGCTGACGGCCAACCGCCGACTGCTCACTGGTCACCGGTCACTGCCAGCGGTCGCGAGCACTCAACCCGTAGATCTTTCCCCGTCGCCGGAGCCGTGACCGCCCCCTATCTTGGCGGGCGTCACCCCTTTCCGGGAGCCGTACCGTGCTCGACACCGCCCCTACTCCCCACCGCACGGCGATGCTTCGCCGCCACCCATCGCTCGGCCTTCTCCTCGCCGTGTCCGTCTCCGTGGCCGCCGCCGCACGGCCGGCGCACGCGCAGAATTCCACCGCGCCGGCCCGGGCTTCCCGGGTCCAGGCCGATTCCGGCGGGAAGAAGGTGCTCACCGTGGACGACTACTCGCGTTGGCGGACCATCGGAGACGATCACATCTCGAGTGACGGCCGGTGGGTGACGTACGTGTACCGGTATACGAACGTCCTCACGAAGGACGAGAAGCCGGAGCTGCACCTCCTCGACCTCGAGACCAATCGCGACGTCGTGATTCCCCACGCATCGAACGGGGAATTCTCGCCGGATGCGCGGTGGATCGCCTACGAGGTCGACTCCGAGCCGCCGCACGGACGGGGCGGTCGGCGCGGCGATGGTGGTGGCAGCTCGCCCGAGGCACCGGGCCCCTCGGCGGGCGGACGCGGTACCGCGCGCCCGGCGACGCTGCATCGGATCGAGATCCGCGAACTGGCGACCGGCCAGATACGGGTGTGGCACGACATGCAGTCCGTCGTATTCTCGAATGATTCGAAGTTCGCGCTGCTCCGTGACCGCCCGGTGCGCGGCGGGCGTGGCGGCAGGCGCGGTGGGTTCGGAGGCTTCGGTGGACGCGGGCGCGGCGGCGCCGAGCCGGCCGCCCGCGGATCCGACGCCATCCTCGTGGATCTGTCGACCGGACGGAGCCAGCTCCTCGGCAGCGTGGGCGACGCGGCGTTCAACCGCGCCGGGACGCTGCTGGCCTACACCGTCAACGCCACGATTCGTGACGGCGACGGCCTCTTCGTGACCGACCTCGCCACCGGGAGTACGCACGCGCTCGACAATGATGCGCGCATCTACAGCCGGCTGGCCTGGAACGACTCGGGCACCGGCGTGGCCGTCCTCAAGGGCAGCCCCGTCGCGCGGATGCGGGAGCGGAACAACGTGCTGCTCGTGGTGCCCGACGTGCGCGCTGCCCTCGCCGATCCGGCGGCCGCGCCGGTCACGCTCGCCGACTCGGCGACGGGGTTCCCCGCCGGCTGGGTGATCAGCGATCACGCCCCCCTGACGTGGAGCGAGGACGACGGCCGCGTGTTCTTCGGCGCCATGCCGCAAACGCCGGCCGCCGACACGGCGACCGTGCGCGGCAACGATTCCACGGCCAACGTGGACGTCTGGCGGACCGCCGACCGCTATCTCCAGTCGGTGCAGATGATCCGTGCGCAGCAGGACCGCGACTTCGCGTATCGGGAAGCGCTTGCCGTCGGGCGCGGCGCCTACGTGCCGCTCAGTGACTCGACGATGCGCGATCTCGAGATCTCCGTGGACGGCCGCTGGGCCGTCGGCCGCGACGCCCGGCCGTACATCTCGGACTGGAAGCCGCCCGCCGCGGATTTCTATCGCGTCAACACGGCCACCGGTGCGCGCACCCTGATGTTCCGCGATCAGCTCACGCAGGGTGCGGCGTTCGGCATCTCACCGGACGGACGCCGGTTCCTGTACTGGAAGGACGGCAAGTTCCGGGCGTACGACCTCGATTCCGGCACTACCACGACGCTCGGCGCCGGCGCCCCCAGCTTCGTCAACACGGACTACGACCACCCGGGGCCGAAGCCGCCCTGGGGCGTCGCCGGCTACACGGCGGACGGCCGGAGCGTCATCGTCGAGACCAAGTATGACCTCTGGACCCTTCCGCTCGACGGCGGGACGTCCCGCGACATCACCGGCGGCTATGGGGCCGCACACCAGATCATGCTGCGCCTCGTGCATCTCGCGCCCGTCGATTCCTCGGCGGGCCGCGTGGCGCGCACCGGCGATGTGTGGGACCTGTCGCACCCGGTCACGCTCTCGGCGTTCGGAGACCTCACCAAGGACGACGGCTACTACACCCTGGCTGACGGGAAGCTCACGCCGCGCGTCTACGACGCCGCCTGGTACGGGACGCCGCAAAAGGCGGCACGCGCCGACCGGTACCTGTTCACCCGGGAGACGTTCACGCAATCCCCGGACCTGCGCGTCTCGGGCGCCGATTTCGCCCAGGCGAAGCAGATCACGAACTCCAATCCGCAACAGGCCGAGTACCGCTGGGGCCATGACCGGCTGTTCGACTTCAAGGACCGCTACGGGCACAAGCTGCAGGGGCTGCTCTGGCTGCCCGACGACTACAAGCCAGGGGAGAAGTTCCCGATGCTCGTCACCTTCTACGAGAAGAACTCGCAGACGTTGAACCACTACCCGATGCCGGAGCTGCTGGTGAGCATGGGCCGGCCCGCGATCGAAGCGGTCAGTCGCGGCTACATCGTGATGATCCCCGACATCTACTACAACACGGGTTCGTCGCACGACGATCAGCTCAACTGCGTGCAGGCAGCCACCCGGAAGGTGATCGCCATGGGGTACGCGGACCCGAAGCGCATCGGCCTGCACGGCCACAGCTACGCGGGCGAGGGTGCCGCGTACATCGCCACCCGGTCGCGCCTCTTCGCCGCGGTCGGTGAGGGTGCCGGCGTGACCGACCTGTACACCGATTTCAACCAGGAATGGGGGTGGTCGTACCAGGTGCACGGCGGCTCGGGCCAGAACGGCAACCAGTACTACATCTACGGACAGGGACGCTGGGGCTTCTCACCGTGGCAGCGGCCCAATGTCTACCACGACGAATCGGCGCTCACGCACGTGCCCGAGGTGACCGAGCCGATTCTCATCATGCACGGCACCGCCGACCCGACGGTGAACTTCATCGAGAGTCTCAACTTCTTCAACGCGCTGCGCTTCAACGGGAAGACGGCGTACCTGCTCGCCTATCAGGGCGCGGGCCACCACGTGAGCACGCTCGGCGACCGGCGCGACCTGACCACGCGCTTCTTCCAGTTCTTCGACCACTACCTGCTCGGAGCGCCGGCCCCCGAGTGGATGACCCGGGGGGTGCCGTTCCTGGAAAAGAAGGAACTCGAGAACCCCGGGCCCGACGCGGTGCTGCCGGACAGTGGAGGATAGGCGCGCGCGGGGTGACCGCGAGCTGCGCGGTCGCCCCGCCCCGCCCGCGCCTGCCGCTCGCTACCCGCTGGCCGGCGGCATGACTGCCGAGCGGCGCAGCATCCAGCGGTAGACGAAGAAGAGCCCGGCCACGAACGCCACAACGCCGATCCACGGCGCCGGGGCGAAGGTCGCGGGCACCAGTCCGATGGGGGCTTCCTTCGACAGCCCGACGATGAGGGCGGCGTTGACCACGCCCCACAGACTCTCGCCCACGATCAGCCCCGACGCCACGAGGGTTCCCAGCCGGTCGGCGCGCTCGGGGTCGGGCATCCGGCTGACACGGCGGTCGTACCAGTGCGAGAGCACCGCGCCGACCACCACGGCGAAGGTCGCCGACATGGGCAGGTAAATGCCGATGCCGACCGCCAGCGGCGGGATGCGCAGCTTGTTCATCGCGCCGAGGGCGGTGTCGGCGACGATCAGCCCCACCCCCACGAGCCCTCCGATGCCGATCATCGTCCAGTTGAGGTTGCCTCCGATCACGCCCTTGGCCAGCGCCGAGATGAGCACGGCCTGCGGCGCCGGCAGCGGATGGGGCGCCAGCACGCCGACGTTCGGCGCGCCCGCGAACCCGTACGCCTTGGCGAGCAGGTTGAGCACCCACGGGATGACGGCGGCGCCGGCGATCACACCCACCACCAGTGCGATCTGCTGCCGCCGCGGCGATGCCCCCACGAGCTGGCCGGTCTTGAGGTCCTGCAGGTTGTCGTTCGAGATCGTCGCGCAGGCGAAGACGATCGCCGTCACGAAGAGGGCGAATGCGACGAGCGCCGGCTTCGACGCGTCGGCCGGCCGGACGATCATCGCCAGAATGGACGCGCACACTACGATCGACAGGATGCCGACGCCCGAGATCGGACTGTTCGAGGAGCCGATCAGGCCGGCCATGTACCCGCAGATGCCGGCGATGACGAAGCCGACGAGCACCACGAAGGGCACCGCGATCGCCGTCAGCCGTCCCGCGTCGGGGGCCAACACCGTGCCGTCCGCGAAGTGATACGCCAGCCCACCGGCGATCAGGGCGCAGCCCAGAGCCAGTCCGGCGATCCACCCGCGCGACATGTCGCGGTCGCGCTCGTCCCCGCCGTCGGTGCCGCGTGAGGCAGCCAGCGTGCGCACCAGGCCGCCGACCACGGGACGGGTGAGCGTTGCCAGCGTGTAGATCGCCGCCACGCCGATGGCGCCGGCGCCGATGAACCGCACCTGCGTGCCCCAGATCGACGCCGTGTGTGCCGCCAGCGTCATTCCCGCGGGCAGCGGATGCATGGCCGTCAGAACCGGCACGGCGATGCCCCACGCGATGACGAGTCCCACCAGCATCGCCATGCCCACCGACAGTCCGACCAGATGGCCCGCGCCGACGAGCGCGAGCGACCATGCGAGGTCGTATCCGCTCGCCGATCCGGCGCCGATCGGGAAGTAGCCCGTCACCTCACCCATGGCGATCTGCGTGGCCGTGAGAATGGCCAGCCCCGCCGACGCCGCGCCGCCCAGGATCACGGCCCGCAGCCCTTCCCGCGCTTCGCCGGTGTCGTCCGCCGTCTCGCCCCGCGTGCCGGACCCCACCCGCAGCACCTCGGCCGCCGCGACGCCCTCGGGGTACGGCAGGTCGGACGTCGTGACCAGCGCGTGCCGCAGCGGAATCGTGAACAGCACCCCGAGGATGCCGCCGCTCAGACAGATGAGGAACGACTCCCAGAACGGGAAGCCGGTCCACCAGCCGACGATCACGAGCCCGGGCAGCACGAAGATGATCGCCGAAAGCGTGCCCGCCGCCGACGCCACGGTCTGCACGATGTTGTTCTCGAGGATCGACGAGTCCTTCACCATGCTGAGGATGGCCATCGAGATGACCGCCGCCGGGATCGACGAGGCGAAGGTGAGGCCGACCTTGAGGCCGAGATAGATGTTGGCGGCGGTGAAGGCGAACGTGATGAGCACGCCGAGCACCATGCCGCGGAGGGTGAGTTCTCTGGGCTGGGTTTCCATGGGGCCAATCTTACCCGCCCGGGCGCACCGGAGCGAGAGGCCGCTCATGGTGATGCCTGGCGGTCGCCGTCGGCCTCCGGTGTCGCCCGACGTCGCGTCGGCGAATCCCCGAGTGATGGGTCCGGCGGCAGCATCTAGCTTTGACGAGACGCCCATGGTCGGCGTGGAACGCGAGAGGCAGGGACTCCGGCCGGCGGCGTCTCCCATCCGAGGGCACCATGCGCACGATGCTGACGTCACTGCTGGCGTTCGCCCTGGTGGTCCCGCTCGCGGGACACGCGCAGACGCCGCTGTCGCTGCATGCGAATACGCGAATCCGGTACACGCTGGCTCCGCCCGGCACGCCGACCGTTGCCACCGTCGTCGCCCTCCGGAGCGACACGCTCTGGGCCCGGCGCATCCGGCCGCCGGGCACGGCCGTCGTCCCGCTCTCGATTCTCGCCCGTCTGGATACGAGCGGCGGGCGGCACACGCACGTGCTCAAGAGCGCTGCCGTCGGCCTGCTCATCGGAGCGGCGACGGGCGCCATCCTGGGGGCCGCGACGAGCGGCGGCTGCGGCTCCGAGTCGTGGGTGTGTCCCTCGAAGGGCCTGTGGACCCTGTTCGTGGCGTCGGATCTCGGGGTCGTGGGGGCGGGCATCGGCGCCGTCGTCGGATTCATCCACCGCACGGAGCGGTGGTTGCCGGTACGGCTTCCCGGTTCGCGGGCGCCCTGACCGCAAGGCCTCCCATGGCATGAGCGGGAGACGGCCGCGAGATTCAGGCACATGGGACCCACTTCCGTGCGGTGATGGCTTCCAGCCGCGGAACGCGCTGGCTGCTCGGTTCGATCGCCGCGCTCGGGGTGGCGGCCATCGTCGTCGCGGCTGCGGTACGGATTGGGCGTGCGCGGCATGCCGCGAGTGGCCGTGCCCCCACGTTCGTCGGCTCGGCAGCCTGCGGCGCGTGTCACGCCGTCGAGTATGCGGCCTGGCAGGGATCCCAGCATGCCATCGCGATGCAGGACGCCACACCGCGCACGGTGCTCGGCCGGTTCGACGACACGCGATTCACCGATGACGACGGCGTCACCTCAATCTTCTTCCGGCGGAACGGCGCCTACATGGTGCACACACCGGGCCCGGACGGCGTCGCGCACGATTACAGGATCCGCTACACCTTCGGCGTGTATCCGCTGCAGCAGTACCTCGTGCCTTTCCCGGGCGGCCGCCTGCAGGCGTTGTCCGTGGCCTGGGACGCGCGCCCCGACAGCGAGGGTGGGCAACGCTGGTTCTCCCTCAACGCCGGGCTCCACGTGCGACCGACCGAGGACGTGTACTGGACGCAGCGCGGGTACAACTGGAATTACATGTGTGCCGACTGCCACTCGACCGCGGTGCGCAAGGGATACGACGCCGCCACCAACGCGTACCATACGACGAGTGCCGAGATGGGGGTCGGCTGCGAGGCATGCCATGGACCCGGCTCCCGCCACGTCGCGTGGGCGCGGTACCCGGGCTGGATCCGCCGGATCCTCTGGCAGGGCGACGGGCTCGCGGCGCCGCTCACGCATGCCCACGCCACCTGGTCGCTCGGCGCCGGTGCGCCGATCGCACATCCCGACGCACCCGCGTCCACGGCCGCCGAGATCCAGGTCTGCGCCCAGTGCCACGCCCGGCGCATACACATCGCGGACGGCTACACCGCCGGCGCGCCACTCCTCGACTATTACATCCCGTCGCTGCTCATGCCGGGCCTCTACTATCCGGACGGTCAGCAGCTCGCCGAGGTCTACAAGTACGGGTCCTTCCTGCAGAGTCTGATGTATCAGTTCGGCGTCACCTGCACGAACTGTCACGATCCGCACAGCGGGAAGCTCCTCCGGCCGGGGAACGCCACGTGCACGGCGTGCCATCGCGCGTCGGTGTACGACACGCCGACGCACCACCACCACCAGATGCACACCGTCGGCGCCGCGTGCGTGTCCTGCCACATGCCCGACACGACGTACATGGGCGTGGATGCGCGGCACGATCACAGCTTCCGGATTCCACGGCCGGACCTGTCCGTGACGCTCGGCGTCCCGAACGCGTGCAACCGCTGCCATGCGAAGCGCAGCGCCCGCTGGGCCGCCGACGAGGTGCAGGCCTGGTATCCGAACCCGATGACCGGCTATCAGCGGTTCGCGGAGGCCTTCGCGGCAGCCGACCGCGGGGCCGGCGGCGCCGGAGATTCCCTGCGTGCGGTCGCCGACGACCCGAGCGAGCCGCCGATCGTCCGGGCTTCGGCGCTGGCACGGCTGACCGCGTATCCGGACTCCGCCACGTATCGCGTGGCGGCGGCGTCCGCCCACGACTCGAGTGCGCTCGTCCGCCTCGGCGCGCTGCAGATCCTCGAGGCGTTTCCACCTGCGCAGCGCACATCCGTCGCGGCGCCGCTGCTCGCGGATTCCACCCGCGCCGTCCGCCAGGGAGCGGCGTGGACCCTCGCGCCGGCGGTCGCGACCATCCCCGCCGCGATGCGGCCGGCATTCGCGACGGCGGCCTCCGAGTTCGTGGCCAGCCAGCGCTACAACGCCGACCAGCCGGCCGATCTGCTGGTGCTCGGGCTCTTCTACGGGCAGCTCGATGAGTTGGATTCCGCGGCTGTGCAATTCCGGGCCACGCTGCGCCTCGCGCCGCGGAACGCCGAGGCGTACATGTACCTGGCGCGCGTCTCGCGGGTGCAGGGCCGCCCGGCCGAAGCCGACAGCATTCTGCGGGCCGGACTGGCCGCGGTGCGGAACGATCCGCAGGCCGCGCGGCTCATGCAGCACGAGCTCTCGGGCGGGCGCAAGCGCAACTAGGCCGGCAGACCGTCCCCACGGAGAGTTCGGTGGGACCCGGGTCGCCGCCGGGGTGCGCCGGGGGTGACCTTCCCCGGGGTACGCCGGTTAAGCTTGTGCAAAGTCGAACCGGGCCGTTCAACTGACACCGCCATCGCCACTGAAGCGTCTCGCTGCCGCCACACGCGTCGATCCGTCGACCATTCACCGCGCCAAGCTCGGGGACGCCGACGCGTTCACGACGCTGGTCGAGGCGTATTACGCGCGGTGCCTGCGGTTCGCCCGGAGCATGCTGCGCAACGAGGCCGACGCCGAGGATGTCGTGCAGGAGACCTTCGCCCGGGTGTACGGCGCGCTGCCGCGGTATCAGGAGCGCCGGCGGTTCGAGGCCTGGCTGTTCCAGATCCTCGGCAACTGCTGCCGCAATGCGAACGCCAGCGCGTATGCGCGCACCTCGCGGAGTCTCGACGCCATGCGCGGCGCGGAGCGGGTCGTCGCGCCTTCTACGACGCCGGGACCCGGCGGCGAACGCTGGGGGGAAGCCGTGCGGCGGGCGCTGTCCGAAGTCCCGGAGTACAACCGGGAGGTCTTCCTGCTGCACTACGTGGACGGCTTCTCTTATGAAGAGATCGAGGCGATCATCGGCGTGAAGCGGTCGGCGCTCAAGATGCGCGCCAAGCGCGCGGCCGATCAGCTCCGGAAGACCCTGGTGACGCGGGAGCGGGCATATGAGTGAGCACGACGTGGACCCCGTAGTCGGCCGGGCGATCGAGGAGATGCAGACGCTGCCGCCGGTGACACGCGATACCGT
>JBJKRG010000122.1:0-3528 GCA_046704805.1 Gemmatimonadaceae bacterium | reverse complement strand
ACACCGGCTACAGTCGGCCGGCCGTCTTACGACAACGCTAACCCCGTTCGCTCGATGCTCCGCAAGCGACGTGCATGGTTCTTCGGCCTCGCCGCGGCGTTGGCGGCGAGCCCGCTCCCCGCACAGGTCTCGGGCGTCTGGGATTTCGTACCGCTCGTCGAGATTCCCGATACCGGCGGACATTGCGAGAAGATGAATGCCGCCGTCCTGGAGGCCGGCGAACAGGGCTTCCTGCTTCGGTTCGGCGCCGTCTCGACGGCACAGCGCGTGGTCACCGCCATCTGGGATTCGGCCGGCCACCTCAGCAGGTATTCCGACGCGCGGGGCGATCTTCGGGGCCCGCCGGTCCCGCTCACCGAGCGCGGCGCCCGCACCACCATCATCATCGATTTCGCGAAGGGCATGGCCCTGATGTACAACGAAGCACACGGGAAGACCCGCGGCTCAGCGATGATGACGGTTGCCGCCGCGATGTCGGATACGAGACTCGGCCCCCCGCGGCGCCTGATCGAACGGCTCCATACGGAGTGCGGGGCACCGTAACGGGCTTTGATGGCCGGCACCTACAGCCGCATAAGCACCGCCTCCGCCATCGTCTTCTCCATGCTCTCCTGCTTCAGCTGCCCCGTGACGCCGTAGACGCGAACGACGAACGCGACGTTTCCCTTCTTCACCGTCAACGTGGTCAGGCTGGCGATCGTGGCAAAGAACGCGTCGTCGCCGAGCCCAGCCACGGTGCTCTCTTTGATCCCGGGCGTCGGGGCCTTCATGCCGGCGAAGTCGCTGCCGGGCACGAACTGGAGCGTCACGCGCACGGTCGAGGTCACCTTGTTCGTCCACATCCACTGGCAGGCGGCCGGCGTGATCTTCGTTCCCGGGCCCACCGGCACCCCGACTGCGGATGCCACCTGACCCTGCGATAGTGGGGCGCAGGGATCCGCCGGCAGCTGGGCGCCCGCTGTTCCGGATTCACAAACCACGAGAGCAACGACGACGCCAGCGAGCAGAACCTTCCGAAGCATGGTGCGCATCGGTCCCCCTCCTCGTGTCAGCGGTTTCCTCGCGTACTCTCCCCGGATGCGGGGCGCCCAAATATCGACGGCCCGGGACGGCGCGCAAGATGGGGGTCGGGGAGGCAGGGGCGGACCGCCGGCTGGCACCGGCTCCGCGACCGGGAGGCGGCGGCATCACCGCCGCCCCCGGTGCGGGTCATCCTACTTCGCGGTCCAACTGTTGTTGGACATGTCGGCATCGACCCAGATGTTGTTGTCGATGTCCGCGGACTTCAGCGTCTTGCGGGTGCGTACGTTGATCGTCGTCTGCTTCTGGTTGCGCTCCCACACGGCCGACGTCTGGTGGAGACTCAGATGGCTGCCGTCCGCGAAGTGCAGCACCAGATTGAACGGCGCATCCATGCCGCCGATGTTGTCCACGACCACGGCGTATCCACCGCCGGTCTTCCGCACGCTCTTCAGCCCGAGATCGATGTAGTTGTTGCTGAAGAACCAGTCGGTCCAGAACCAGTCGAGCGGCCGGCCGGCCACGTTGTCGAACGTGTAGAAGAAGTCCCACGGCGTAGGATGCTTGCCGTGCCAGCGCGACATGTACGCGTGCAGGCACTTCTTGAACAGTGCGTCGCCCAGCATGTCCTTCATCGCCAGGTAGCCGAGGGCGGGCTTGCCATAGGCGTTGACGCCGTAGGAGAGGCCGGCCAGGGCGTCGGAGGGCGTGATGATCGGCAGGTCCTCGAGCGGCGACGGATCGTGCGCCCACCGGTCCACCCGGAACCGTTTGAACAGGCTCGTCGCGCTGTCGATGCCCATGTCCACGCGGTTGATGAGATACTCGAACGTCGTCGCCCATCCCTCGTCCATGAATCCGTAGCGCGTCTCGTTCGTGCCCATGTAGAAGGGCATGTAGCTGTGGGAGTTCTCGTGCGCGGCCACGAACTCCGCGAACGCCGGGCTGGCGTACGACTGATCGTTGGCCATCATCGGGTACTCCATCCCCGCGCCCCCCTGGAACTCGGTGGTCTTCTCGTAGGGATACGGGACCCCGGGCCACTGGTGCGACAGGAAGTCCAGCGCGTGGCGCCCGAACTGCACCATCTGGTGGAAGTCGGCCGCGGTGTCGTTGTACGCCGCCTGCACGCTCGCCCGGCGGTGCGTGGCGTCGTCCACGACCACGCTGGCTGCGTCCCAGTCGTAGTGGTTGCTCAGCCCGAAGGCCATGTCGGGGATGTCGGTAGCCGTGAAGTGCCAGCTGTTCATCGCGGACTGCATCGTCACGGCGTCCCCGACCACTTCAGCGTGCGTGCCCACGTGGATCGTGCTGTCGGACGTGAACGATGCCTGGTAGCGCGCCAGGGCCTGGGGCTGCAGCAGGTCACTGGCGTTGGTCAGCGTGCCCGTCCCCCACACGATGTAGTTGGCCGGGACGTTCACCGTGACGTCGTAGTCGTTGAAGTCGCTGTAGAACTCGTGGCCGGCATGGTCCATCTGATCCCAGCCGTTGTAGTCGTCGTACACGGCCACGCGGGGGTAGAAGTACGCGATGTAGAAGGTGGTCGAATCGATCACTCCCTCGCGGCCCGCCCGCTTCGAGAGGTCGTACCACCACTTGAAGGTGAGATTGACGGTGCCGTGGGGCGGGAGCGCCGACGCGAGCCGGACCGGCTGCCAGGTGAAGAGGCGCGGGTTGTTGTCCCACTTCTGCTCGGCGCCGTTGACGGCGAAGTAACGGATGTGGATGCCCGAGGTCAGGAACGCGGGCGTGGTGCCGCCGAACCGCGGCGCACCTGGTTTGTGGTAGTTGTCGAACAACTTGATGACCAGGCGGTGCAGCGTGTCGGGGCTGTTGTTGGTGTACGCGATCTGCTCGCTGCCGGACACGCGCCGGTCCGGGGGCAGGGTGGTGATCGTGATCGCGTAGCGCGCCCGGTTCTGCCAGTAGTTCGGGCCCGGGCGGCCGTCGAGCGACCGGGTCCCCTTCTGGTAGGTCTCCTTGATGGCGCGCGGCATGTAGAGGGATTGGGCGGCGGCGGGAGCCGGCCGCAGGGCTAGGGCGCAGGCGGCCAGCAGCGCTGCGCCGGCCACGGCGAGTGGTGTGGGCTTGTGCGGTAGGTTCATGGTCAGGGTCCGTTCCGGTTGGTTCGTACGCGACCACTACGGGTCTGCGGAGCCGCGGATTCGAAACTTGCCCGGCGGATTCGGAGGTCGGAAGGCAACGTCCTGCAAAGATGCCCCCACCGAGTGGCGAGTCCGGGCCGCGCCGGCCGGGGGCGACCGTCGCCGCTCGTGCGCGCTCGCCATCGGGCAGGGCACCCGACTATCATTCCGGGGTACGGAACGGCGAACCCACCCTCGCCGCGGCGTGTGGTACCCTCCTCCTTGCGAGCGAGCGCCGGCGCCCCGCGGTGGCCAACCTCCACTCCTACTCCCAACAGGACCCCGGCATCATGGCCATCTGGAAGGAACCCACCACGCACAAGAAGGACGATCACATGCCCAGCTCCGAACCTGCGGTCCG
>JBJKRG010000121.1:0-3885 GCA_046704805.1 Gemmatimonadaceae bacterium | reverse complement strand
GCGCTGCGGCGTGAGGCGCAGCCGGTGCTCCCCAAGCTGCGCGGCCGCACGGTGTGGATGGTCAATTCCACGGCGCGGGGCGGCGGCGTGGCCGAGATGCTGCCGACGATGGTGGGGCTCCTGCGCGATCTGGGCGTGGCCGCGCAGTGGATGGTCATCGAGTCGTCCGAGCCGCGGTTCTTCGAGCTCACGAAGAAGATCCACAACCTCATTCACGGCCACGGCCGGCCCGACCTCAGCCCCGGCGACCGGGAGTTGTTCGATCGCGTGAATCGGGAGAACGCCGTCGCGCTCGCCCGGCTCGTCCGCCCCGGCGATGTGCTCGTGGTCCACGATCCGCAGCCGATGCCGCTCGCCGCGCTGCTGAGGGAAGACGCGCCGCTCACCACGATCTGGCGCTGCCACATCGGACTCGACGAGAAGCTCCCGGCCACACGGGCGGCCTGGGAATTCCTGCGGCCGTACGCCTCGGCGTACGACCGCGCGGTCTTTTCCGCGCCCGATTACGTGCCGTCCTTCCTCGCCGACCGGACGGCGATCATCTGCCCCGCGATCGACCCCCTGTCGCCCAAGAATCGCGAGCTCGGCCTTCAGGGGACCGTGGCCGTGCTGGCGAACGCGGGGCTGGCCGTGCCTCCCGGACCGATGGCGACGCCGCCCTACGGGAAGCTCGCCCTGCAGCTCGCCCCCGACGGCCGCTTCCACCCCGCGACCCTGCGGGGCGACTTCGGATTGCTGGCGCGGCCCGTCGTCACACAGGTCTCGCGCTGGGACCGCCTGAAGGGATTCGAGCCGCTGCTCGCCGCCTTCACCGAGTTCCGCCGGCGCCTGCTCCACGGCGGCTGGTCTCACGACCCCGTGCACCGGGTTCGTCAGGAACTGACCCGCTGTGTCCTCGCCGGCCCGAGTCCGGAGTCGATTCAGGACGATCCCGAAGCCGGTGAGGTGCTCGCCGCGATCATCGAGCAGTACCGCCGCCTCGACCCGCTGGTCCAGGAAGCCGTGGCCATCGTGTCGCTGCCGATGGACTCGGCCGAGGAGAACAGCCTGATGGTCAACGCCCTGCAGCGCGCGTCCTCCCTGGTCGTACAGAATTCCCTGCGTGAGGGCTTCGGGCTCACGATCGCCGAAGCCATGTGGAAGCGCGTGCCGATCCTCTCCAATCGGCGTGCCTGCGGCCCCCGGCAGCAGGTGCGTGACGGCGAGGACGGCCGCCTGGTCGCCGATCCCGAGGACGTGGAAGGTCTGGCCCGCACGATCGACGACATGCTCCGTGACGAGGCCGAGCGCAATCGCTGGGGGCGGAACGCCCAGCGCCACGTGCACGGCAACTTTCTCGTCTTCGAGCAGCTCGCCTCGTGGATGCGGCTGCTGGATCAGGCCCTACCGGCCGGCTGACCCCCGCGCCGGCCGTGGATGTCCGGCAACGGACTACCGGCGCATCCCGCAATTCGCCGACGGACCTCCGGCGCATTCCGTCCTAGGGTTCACCGATGGGGGCGCGCGGCATCGAGCAGCCGCTCGGCCTGTCGGCGGCAGTCGCCATGAGCAACGGCTGCCGAGTTGGTCCAACCCATGCCGTCCAGGGGGGCAGGCATCATGATGAAGAGCGATTCTCAACTCCAGCGTGACGTGACGGAAGAGATCCGCTGGGATCCGAGCATCGGCCGTGCGGAGATCGGCATCACGGCCAGGGACGGCGTCGTCACGCTGAGCGGCCAGGTGGACACGTATGCGAAGAAGCTGGCCGCGGTCCGGGCCGCGGAGCGGGTCGCCGGCGTGAAGGCGGTCGCCGAGGAGATGACCGTGGCGCTCCCGCTCCCATTCGAGCGCACGGACACGGACATCGCCCACGCCGCCGTGAATGCGATGCGCTGGGACATCGAGGTTCCCGACGAGACGGTGAAGGTTCGCGTCGAGAACGGATGGGTGTGGCTCGAAGGCGAGGTGAACTGGCAGTTCCAGCGCACGTCCGCCGAGCGTGCCGTGCGGTACCTGACGGGGGTCAAGGGCGTCACGAACCTGATCAAGATCGCGGCGCACGCCTCGATTCCCGACGTGGAGCGCCGCATCGACTCGGCGCTCAAGCGGCAGGCGGAGCTCGACGCGAAGCGGATCCGCGTGGATGCGGCCAACGGCAAGGTGACGTTGAGCGGCACGGTGCGGTCGTGGACGGAGCGTGAAGCGGCGGAGCGGGCGGCGTGGTCGGCCGAAGGCGTGACGGCCGTCGAGGACCGGCTGGACGTGAAGCTCTGAACCGTCGTTCACCCGGCGGCCGGTCGGGCATTGCCCGATTGGCGAGCCGGATCGGCCGCCCGATCGTTCATCGGTGGGTGGGTACCGGGCGCGAGCCCCGGGGTTCGCGCCGGTACCATTTGCCGGGGAGGCCGCTACAATGCCCGATCCCGCCGTGCTGGAGCAGGAACCGGAAGCCACGCCCGCGACGACCGGGGTGCCCGAAGCCCCCGAGGTCTCCGGCCTGAGCAGCAACGCGAAGCGGGTGCTGCAGGCGCGCTACCTGCGCCGCGACGAACACCGCGCCGTCGTCGAGACACCACAGGAGATATTCGCACGGGTCGCGCGGGCGGTGGCCGACGCGGAGCTGCGGTTCGGGGGAGCGGCGGCGGCCCGGGAGTGGGAGGACCGCTTCGTGGCGGTCATGCAGGCACTCGACTTCCTGCCGAACAGCCCCACGCTGATGAACGCCGGCACGTCGATCGGCCAGCTGAGCGCCTGCTTCGTGCTCGGCATCGACGACTCGATGGAGAGCATCTTCGACGCGTTGAAGCGGCTGGCCCTGGTGCAGCGCAGCGGCGGCGGCACGGGCTTCTCGTTCTCGGCGCTGCGGCCGGCGGGCTCGCTCGTCGCCTCGACCAAGGGAGCGGCCTCCGGCCCGGTGTCGTTCATGCGGATCTTCGACAGCGCCACCGAGAACATCAAGCAGGGAGGACGGCGCCGCGGCGCGAACATGGGGGTGCTTCGCGTGGACCACCCCGACATTCTGGATTTCATCGCGGCCAAGCGGGTGGAAGGGACCCTGCGCAACTTCAACCTCTCGGTGGGCGTGACCGACGCGTTCATGGAGGCCGTGCACGGCGGGCGGCAGGTCGAGCTGCGGGACCCGCACACGCGGCGGCGCACGGCGCGGGTCCCGGCCCGGAAAATCTTCGACGCGATCGTCGACGCCGCCTGGCACGGCGGCGACCCGGGGCTGCTCTTTGTCGACGCCGTGAACCGTGCCAACCCCACCCCCCGCCTCGGCGCGATCGAGGCCACGAACCCGTGCGGCGAGACCCCCCTCCTGCCCTTCGAGTCGTGCAACCTCGGATCCCTCAACCTCGCGCACATGATCGCGGGAGACGTGGAGACGGGCCAGCCGGTCCGGAACGTACGCCGCGCCATCGACTGGACGCGGCTCGATGAGACGGTGCGCACCGCCGTCCGCTTCCTCGACAACGTGATCGAGATCGGCCGGTACCCGGGTCCCGAGTTCACCCTCGCCGCCCGGAAGACGCGCAAGATCGGCCTCGGCGTGATGGGTTTCGCCGAGCTGCTCGTCCGGGTGGGCGTCCCGTACGGCTCCGACGGAGCCACGTCGCTGGCCGGCCGGCTGATGCGCCGGATCTCGCACACGGCGCACCATGCCTCGGCGGCGCTCGCCGAGGAACGCGGGACCTTCCCGGCGTGGGCGGAGAGCGTGCAGGGTGCCCGCGGTCTGCTGCGCCGCAACGCCACGTGTACCGCCATCGCCCCGACCGGCACCATCGGGATCATCGCCGACACGACCTCCGGCATCGAGCCGATGTTCGCGCTCGCGTACCGGCGCCGGCACGTCCTGGGCGAGCAGACCCTGGTCGAGCTGGCGCCGCTCGTCGAGGAAACGTG
>JBJKRG010000120.1:0-31125 GCA_046704805.1 Gemmatimonadaceae bacterium | reverse complement strand
CGCGGCGGACGAGCACGGTGAGCCCTTTGCGCAGGAGGTGCGGGTGCTCGGAGCGCGGAGCGTTGAGTTCGGTCATGGCATGGCGCCCCAGGGACGTGGGCGGGGGCCGGGGCGCCCGGCCGGCTGGTGTGGCGGCGGTGTGGCCGTCAATGGTGCAGCGTATCGGGCGGTGTGGACGCACCGACGCACTGGGTCCAGACGCCGGGGCCGGCGCGGGTGATCCAGCGCTCGCCCTCGTCGATGCGTCCGAGCCGGATGAGGGTGCAGCCGAGGAATCCCATCGCGGCAGGGTCCTCGGGGTTGGCCGTCACGGCTCGCACGTAGAACCTCCGGGCGAGATCGTAGTGCCCGAGCGTGTACAGGTAGGCGCCCATCTCGCGCAAAGCGAGGGCGTTCGTGGGATCGGCGGTGAGCGCCAGCTGCAGCTGCTCATTGGCGGCCGGCATGTTGCCCTCGTCGCGCGCGATGCGTGCCAGGTAGACATGGGCGATCGTATAGTCGGGATCCATGAGGAGGACGCGGCGGAAGTCCGCGGAGGCCGCCTGGCGGTTGCCGGCGTCGTATTCGTCCATGGCGCGCTCCACGACCGCGTCCCGCCTCGGCCCGCCGAACCAGTAGTACGCCACACTGCCAGCCGCCCCGACCAGGAGCATCAGGATGATCGCGATCCACCACCACGGCTGCGTCCGCCGGGCTCCCGGCGGCGGCACGGGCTCCGCTGCGCCGAGCGGTGACTTGCGCATGCCCGGCGGCGTGAGCATGTGCTCCAGTGGCGGGCGCGGTGGGGGAACGACGGGCGGGGGCGGGGAGCCGGCGGGGTCGGAAGCCGCAGCCATCGACGCATCCAGCGCGGCCAGCGCACGCGTGGCGGCTTCGACATCGGTGGTGGTCGGGACGTACCCGGGTTCCTGCGTGCGTTCGCGCGCGGCGTGGAAACCGGCGAGGGCGTTGGCCTGCTCGAAGCTCAGGAGCTGCTGCTGGCGCGCTTCGCGGACGAGGTCGATCCCGTGCGCGGCGCCGGGGCCGACGAGCTTCCGCAGGCCCTCCTCCGTGGACGTCCACGCCTCGAGCAGATCGGCCGCGATCTCCTCAGGATGCCGTGACGGATCGAGGCGCCCGATCGCGGCGCGGGCGGCGTCGAATGCGGCGCGCGCCGCCGGGCGGTCGGCGGCGGTCACCGGACGATGGGGAGCACGCCGGCGCGCGCGCTGGCCCGCAGGAAACTCTCCGCATCGTGGCTGGGTAGCTTGATTCCGGTCTGCCTGAAGACGCGGCGCGCCCGTCGCTTCATGTAGTCCTCCAGCGTGGCACCGCCTTCCTGGCCTTCGGCGTCGCGCATCCGCGTCACGATCTCCTCCCACGACCCCTCGTAGCGGGCGCCGTCGCCTTCCACCACCTGGTGCCCCGACCCGTCGGGCGACGCATCACGCTCGGCGAGGCCCGTGAGCAGCGCACCGAACACTTCGAGCTGGCCCCGCGAGGCGGCGTCGTCCTGCCCCGCGGTGGTCCCCGTGTCGATTTCCGCGAGCAGCTCGTCGATGTCGTCCAGATCCTCGGTGAGATCGGACAGCCGGGCATGCCATGGCGCCAGCTCGGCGTCGTTCTCGTCGAGGTTGTAGACGGATCGCTTCAGCTCGATCAGCCGCCAGATGCCGAGCTCGTCCCAGTGGTCCTCGGGGCGTGTGCGCTCGAAGTGGTAGAGCGCTCCCTCGTATTCGGCGCGGTCGTAGAGAATGTTGGCCAGGTAGATGCGCGCTTCCGTGTGGTCGGTGTCGAGTCGCAGGGCGTCGCGGAGCGACTGCATGGCATCGGCATCCTTCCCCTGACGGTGCTGGACATAGCCGACGCAGGCGCGCGCCTCGGCCATCTCCGGCGCCTGCGCCACGGCCTGCTCGAAGAACTGGAGCGCCAGCTCGAACAGCACCGGCCGCTCGCGGGTCGACGCTTCGCGGAACAGCGCCCGGCCGGCCTGCAGCATGAGATCGAGGTCATCCGCGTAGCCGAGTTCGAAGATGCGGGTGAAGCAGCGGATCGCCGCCTCCTCCAGACCGAACCGCAGCAGCGTCTCGCCGAGGCCGGCGAGGGCATCCTCGTGCTCCGGCTCGAGCACCAGCGCCTCTTCGAAGCTGCGCCGCGCCCACGCAAATTCCTCGCGCGCGATGCGCGCGTACCCGACGCCGATGTGCAGCTCTACCGAGTTGGGGTAGAGCGCGAGTCCCTCACGGAGAACGTCCAGCGCTTCGTCGTACAATCCCTCGTTGTAGAGTTGATGGGCACGTTCGTCGTACTCCTCGGAACTCAGGAACGGGGTGGGCATGAGGACGAAGACCTCCAGGTGGGAAGAGCCTGCCTATAGTACAATCACCCTGCGGCGAAGTTCAACGGTGAGTTTCCTCCTCCAAATCGACGTGCAGACGCCGCTACGGCAACTTGGCGAGTTCACCCGCGATCGCTCCGGCCAGGCGCGCGTTTTCCTCGAGCAACGCGAGATTCACCCTGAGTGACCGCCCCTGGGTGACCTCCGTCACCGCCGCCAGGAGGTACGGGGTGGCCGCTGCACCGCGGACGTGCTCGGCCCGGGCGCGCTCGATCGCGCGCGCCACGGCTGTTTCGACCTCTGCCCGGGACAGCGCAACCGCCGCGGGCGGGGGTTGCACGACGACCAGGGCCTGCGGAAGGCCCAGCGAGCGCTGCGCCCTGAAGATGTGCGCGACGTCGCTCGCCGTCTCGACACGGGCTCCGAGGGAGACACCGGTTTCCCGCGAGTAGAAACCCGGCAGATCCCAGGTTCGGTAGCCCACTACGGGTACGCCGTACGTTTCCAGACGCTCGGCCGTAGCCGCCAGATCGAGAATCGCCTTCGCGCCGGCGCACACGACGACCATCGGCGTGCGGGCCAGCTCCAGCAGATCCGCCGATTCGTCGAACGGCGGCTCCCGGTGCACGCCGCCGATGCCCCCCGTGGCGAACACGCGAATTCCGGCCTGGTGCGCCAGGACGAGCGTCCCCGCGACCGTCGTCGCCCCATCGGCCTCCTGCGCCATCGCCACCGGCAGGTCGCGCGCGGAGAGTTTGCGCACGTCGGTTCCGGCGAGAAAGCGTTCCAGCTCATCGGGCTCGAGCCCGAGGGCAGGCATGCCGCGCACCACGCCGGCGACGGCTGGCACGGCGCCAGACTCGCGCACCGCCGCACACATCCGCTCCAGGCATTCGCGATTGACCGGATGCGGCAGCCCCTGCGCGATGACCGAGCTCTCCAGGGCCACCACCGGGCGTTCGGCCCGGACAGCCTCCAGGATCTCGGGGAGGACGCGGATCACGCGGGGTCGAACGTCTCGGCCTTGCGCGACGCGAGCACGTCGCGCTCGGTCGACGTGGGATCGTAGATGGCGATCACCTTGATCGTCTCGCCTTCGTAGGCATCGAACTCCTTGCCCTGCCCGCGGCCCACGCGGATCTCGTGTCCGTCCTCGAAGCGGAGCACGATCATCGGATGGTCCGGATTGAGGAATCGGCGGCGGAGGCGGTTGACGGTCGGCTTCTTCATGGCGATCCCGAGGTTCAGGTAGCGGCACCGCCGCCCGGCGCAAACGCGCGCCAGCGGTCCGTGCTCAGCGCCTCGTCCATCAGCGCGACCACGGCGTCGAGCTCGTCGTCGCGGTTGTAGAAGTGCGGCGCCACGCGAATGCCGGCGTTCGGACGAAAATCCACCAGCACGTCGCGTGAGAGAAGATACTGCGACACCTCGTAGGCATGTGGAACGTCGAACGCCACCGTTCCCCCGCGGCGCGCCGGGTCGCGGGGCGTGTTCACGGGATACCCCCGCTCGTCGGCCAGCGCGATGAGCCGCGACGTCTGTCGAAGGCTCTTCTCGCGAATGGCGTCGATCCCCGCACGGCGTACCATGCCCGGCCCCTCGATCGCGGCGTAGATCGCCGGAATCGCCGGCGTGCCGTTCAGCCACCGATAGATGCCGGGGGCGTACGTCATCTCCGTCTCGAAGGAGAACGGATGGTCGTGCGCCAGCCATCCGGTGAGCGACGGCTCCAGTGCCGTCTGCACCGCCGGCGCCACGTACAGGAAGCACCCGCCGGGCCCGCCGCACAGCCACTTCAGCACGCCGCCGGTGAGGAAGTCCACGCCGAGCGCCTTGACGTCCACGGGCATCACGCCGACGGCGTGGAAGGCGTCCAGCGACACGAGCGCCCCCATCGCGTGGGCCCGCTGCGCGATCGGCGCGACGTCCATCACGAACGCCGACCGGAAGAGCACGTGCGAGATGCAGACCAGCCGCGTGCGTTCGTCGATCGCCGCGACCACGGCGTCGGCGTCCACACTGATTCCGTCCGGCGCCGCCGGCACGACGACGATCTCGGCACCCAACCGCGTGGCCAGCCGCTGATACACGTAGCGGACCGACGGGAAGTCGAACGCCGTCATCACGATGCGATTGCGCTCCGGCGGATACTCGAGCGCCGAGAGCACGGTCGCCTGGCCCAACGTGACGTTGCCCATCATCACGATCTGCCCGGGGTCGGCGCCGATGAGCGGGGCGATCACGTCGCCGACCGCCCCCGGCAGTCCCCACCACGCGCGCTCCCAGGCCCGCACCCCCTGCTCGGCCCATTCGTCGACGAATTCGGCGAGCCGTTCGGGCACGGCCCGCGGCATCGCGCCGAGCGAGTTCGAGACGAGGTAGGTGGTGCGCTCGAGAATCGGGAATTCGGGCCGGAAGGCGAGGAGGGGATCGGTCATGGAGTGCCGGAGGTGGCGATGCGCTGCGCCCGGGCGCGCCGCGTCGAGACGAAGATGAGCGACGCCACGGCGAGCACCAGCCCGGCGATGCGCCATTCGGGCAGCGTGATCGACGACAGCAGCACGATGACGAGGACCGCGGCGATCACCGGGATCGCGTAGCCCCCCGGCAGGCGGAAGGGCTCGCCCGCCTCGCGGACGTCGCGGCGTCGGAGTTCGAACGCCGCGGCACAACATCCGAGGTAGGCGAGCAGCGCCGCCAGGTTGGCCAGCACCACCATGCGCTCGAACGCGCCCGTGGCCGCCAGCACCACGGTCAGCACTGCCTGGACCACGATCGCCACGTGCGGGGTGTGGTAGCGCGAATGCACCGCCGCGAGCCCGCGCGGCGCGAACCCGTCCCGCGCGAACGCGAACAGCGCGCGCGGCATCGCCAGCGCCATGCCCGTCATGAATCCGAACGTCGACAGCACGACGGCGACGGAGAACAGCTTCGCGCCCCAGGCGCCCATGACCACGGCAGCGGCATCCGACAGCGGCGTCGGCGTGCCGACGAGCTTCGGCCCCAGGAGCCCCTGCACGACGAGCTGCAGCCCCGTGAACAGGATCGTGACGGCGGCCATGGCGATCAGCAGCGCACGGGGGACAGTCCGCGAGGACTCGCGGACCTCACCGCTGGGGACGAGCGCGCTCTCGAATCCGGCGTAGACGAACACCAGGACCATGGCCGCGCGCGCGAAGTCGTGCTTCGGCGGCAGGGTCGCCGGTTTGAGGTACGCCACGTGCACCGCGAACGCGCCGACCACGACGAGCAGGACGAGCGGCGCCACCTTCACCACCGTCGCCACGCCGATGAGCCGCGTCCCCTGTTTCACCCCACGGACGTTGATCCACACGACGACCGCGTACGTGACGACGAGCAGCGCCACACGGGCGGCGTGGGTCCCGAACCCCGGCACGACGAGCGCGAAGTTGTCGGCGAAGATCATCGCGATGGCCGGCACCGCCGTGGCCCCGATCATCCAGATGAGCACGCCGACGAGGAAGCCGGCATACGGGCCGAACGCCGTCTCCACGTAGACGTAGGGGCCGCCGGTGAGCGACACCCGGCTGCCAGCCTCGGCCATGCAGAGCACGACGAACCCCATCGCCACGGCGCACAGCAGATAGGCCAGCGGCGCCGCTGCGCCGAGGAGTCCTGCCACCGCGGGATCCGACGGAATGCGGAAGATCCCGCCGCCGATGATCAGGTTCACGATGCTCGCCGCGAGGCCCCAGACCCCCACGGCGCGGACGAGCGACGATTCGATGGCGGTGCGTTGACTCATGGAGGCGGTTCGGGTGGGCGGACGACGCGTGGAGCCGTCTTCGGCGAGCCGTGTACAACACTAGACCCGGCACGTGCAGGACGCCACCATACTGGCGGGGCGCTGCAGGCCCGGACCGGCCGGGGGGCCGCCGTCGGACCGCGGCGGCCGAACGGATCATCGTCGTCGGAGCGTTCGAACCCAGTGGGCACGACAACCACGTCCAGTAGCAATCGGGGCAGCCTCGCCACCGAGGCCCGGATCGCCCTCGTCTTCGGCGGCGGGGGCATGAAGGGCTTCGCGCACATCGGCGTCCTGCGGGCGCTCGAGGAGCACGGCATCCGGCCGGCCGTCTACGCCGGCACGAGCATCGGCGCGCTGATCGCCGCCGCCGCCGCGGGCGGCATGACCGCGGACGAGCTGGCGGAGCGCGCCGAGTCGCTGCGCCGCCGCGACCTGTTCCGGATCAACCACGTCGGCATGCTCGTCGAGCGCATGCGCGCGCCCGCCATCTACATGGCCGAGCCGCTGCGGAACATGGTCGACGAAGTGGTGCCCGACGGCACGTTCGCGGAGATGCGCGCCACCGTGCTCGTGAACACGGTGGACCTGGAGCGCGCCACACGACTCGTGTGGGGGCTCCCGGGACTCCGCGACGTGTCCGTGCGCGACGCCGTCTACGCGTCCTGCGCACTCCCGGGGTTCTTTCCGCCGGCCGACGTGGGCGGCCACTGGTGCGTCGATGGCGGCGTGATCGACAACCTGCCCGCGGCGACCGCCGGACTCGGCGCCGACGCGGTGATCGCCGTCGACGTGGGCAGCTCCGACGTCCGGCCCATGCCGCGGATCGGCACGCAGGGGTTCGCCGCCATCTACGCCCGTGCCGCGACGACGATGATGCACCACCTGCAGCAGGAACCGCTGCGGTCGTGGCGCGGACCGCCGATGCTGCTCGTGCGTCCGAAGGTGGATGCGCACTGGCTCAGCTTCGCCCACGCCGGTCAGAACATCCGCGAGGGCTACCGGGCCACCATCAAGGCGCTCGAGCACCTGGACGCCTACCTCGAGCAGGCCACCGGGATCTACCCGCGCAAGCGCATGCGCCTGCACGTCGTGCGGGAGTCGTGTGTCAAGTGCGGGCTGTGCATCGCCCTTGCCCCGGATCACATGACCGTCGATCCGACCGACGGGACCGCCGTGCCCCGCGAGGCCGAGGTGGAGTGGTCGGCGGCGGACGGCGACTTCGTCCGGCACTGCCCCACGAACGCGATCAAGGCCGCGCGGCTCGACCTGGTCCCGCCCGGCGGCCGGGAGGAGCCCGGCGCCGGCCGCGAGCCGCTGCTCGTTCCCTAGGCTGCGCTCACCAGGACCGCGTTGCCCGACGGATCCCGTGCCAGCCAAGCGTCCCCCTGCCGATCGGCGGACACGCCGTGGTCGGCGAGGCCGGCCCGCACCTGCTCCACGGCGGCGCGCGTCGGCACCGCCACCTCGAAGAAGTCGAGTCCGGGGGCGGCCTCCGGTTGCGGGGGCGCGCCCGCGACGCCCCAGGTGTTGAGGCCGATGTGATGGTGGTAGCCACCCGCCGACACGAACAGCGCGCTCGGCATCAGTCGCTGCATCACGTCGAATCCCAGCGCCCCATGGTAGAAACGCTCCGCCTCGGCGAGGTCGCGCACCTGCAGGTGAACATGCCCCATCCGCGTCCCCGCCGGGAGGCGCGGCTCGACCTCGTCGCCGTGCACCGCGCCGTCGAGCAACCCGTGCAGATCGAGCGCTTCGGTCACCATGGCCAGGCCGTCGCCGTCGCTCGGCCAGTCGGCACGCTCGCGGTCCCGATAGATCTCGATTCCGATGCCGTCGGGATCGCCCAGATACAGCGCCTCGCTGACCCCGTGGTCCGAAGCGCCCTGGAGCGGCCACCGCGCAGCGGCGATCCGCGCCAACGCGTGGCCGAGGCTTGCACGATCCGGGACCAGGATCGCGAAGTGGTAGATCCCCGTCGTGTGGCGCGGACGCGGGACGGCGCCGCTCAGCGCGCGGAGCACCACCAGCGCGCTGCCGCCTGCCCCGAGCACCGCACCGTCCTCCCGGCGCGACAGTACCTCGAGGCCGATCACGTGCGTGTAGAAGGTGAGCGACCGATCGAGATCGCTCACGCGGAGGTGGACGGCGCCTATGCGGGCGCCCGTATCAATGGGCATGGGAGTTCGCGTTTCCGGCGGCGGCGGACCGAGGCCCAAACTGCGCCCCGGCCCGCCTCCCGCGCAATCTCAGACCGCCACGGCGGCGGGCGTCTCGACCTGCTTCTTCAGCTCGATCTCGAGGGACACCCGCACCTCCTCGCCCACGAGCACACCGCCGGTCTCGAGTCCCACGTTCCACACGAGTCCGAAATCCTTGCGGTTGATCGTCGTCGTGGCCGCGAATCCGGCCACTTCGCCGCCCCACGGATCGCGGCCGCGTCCGGACGCCTCGACGTCGAGCGTCACTTCCCGCGTGGTGCCCCGGATCGTGAGGTCACCGACCAGCTGGAACCGGCCGTCCACATCGCCGCGGACGCGCTTGCTCCTGAAGGTGATCGTGGGATAGCGACCGGCGTCGAAGAAGTCGGCGGATTTCAGGTGCGCATCCCGCTTCGCATCGCGCGTATCGACGCTGTTCACGTCGATGGTCACGTCCACGGCGGACGCGCCCGGGCGGTCCTCGGGAGCCGTCACGCTGCCGGTGACGCTGGCGAAGTGCCCTTTGACCGTCGCGATCATCATATGCCTGACGGCAAATTCGACGGTGCTGTGGGCCGCATCGATCTGCCAGATGGTGGGCTGTTTCATGGGGAGTACCTCCGACCGCTGAAATGGTTGATGTGTCACTTGTATTGCGTTTGGGACTATAAATAGATAAGTTACTCTTGTCAAGGATGCCACTTCCTCTTCATGGTTGTTCATATGACAGAGCATCCCGCACCCGTCTGCCCCGAGTTCCACCGGGCGATCGAGTTGATCGGCCGCCGGTGGACGGGCGCCATTCTTCAGGTGCTCATGGGTGGGCGGACCCGATATTGTGAGATCCGCACCGCGGTCCCGCAGGTCAGCGACCGCATGCTGTCCGAGCGGCTCAAGGAGCTCGAGGCAGAGGGGATCGTGCTGCGCGTGGTCACGCCCGACACGCCGGTGCGGGTGGAGTACGAGCTGAGCACCAAGGGCCGGGCGCTCGAGCACGCGCTGGAGGCCGTGGCGGCGTGGGCCACCGAGTGGAAGGACGTGCCCGGTCAGCCCACGGCGCGCGCGATCCGGGCGTAGGCGTCCACGGCGGCTCGCAGCTCGTCGAGCCGGACGTGCTCGTCGTCGCGGTGGGCCACGTGGATCGAGCCCGGACCGAACAGATACGGTGTCCCCCAGCCGTCGAGCACGGGAATGTCCGTGGCGAAGGCGACCACTGACGTCTCGAACCCCGGCACGACGCCCAGCTTCACCGGGGGCACGAGCGGCCCCTGCTCCAGCGTGGCCCGGCCCGCTGCCCACCGCTCGAAGACTCGCATGACTTCCTCGGTGGGCGAGACCGTCCGCGCCATGAGCCGGGCCTCCGCCCAGGGGGCGACGACGTTGTCCGCCACGCCTCCGCTGATCTTCCCGATGTTCACGGTCGTGTCCCCGAACAGCTCGCTGTGCGGGAACTCGAGCGTGGGGAGCTCGGCGAGCAGGACCACCAGGTCGTCGATGGCCGAGTGGCCGAGGTAGGGGTAGGCCGAGTGGGCCGGCGTGCCCGTGGTGCGCACGATGACGCGGACGGCTCCCTTGGTGCCGGTGCCGAGCCGGCTCTCGGTGGGCTCGCCGTCGATGATCGCACGGCTGACGAGGCCGCTGCCCGCGATCCAGTCGTTGGCGGCGTGCGCGCCGTCGTGCGTCACCTCCTCCCCGACGACGAACAGCAGGGCCACCGGGACGCCCTCGCCGCGGAGTGTGCGGGCCGCGCAGATCATGGCGGCGGCAATGCCCTTGGCGTCGCAGGCGCCGCGTCCCCACAGCGCCTCCCGCTCGAGGCGCGGCGTGATGTACGGCGGGACGGTGTCGAGGTGCGTGGACAGGGTGACGAACGGGTCATCGCCCATCCGCGCGAGGACGGCGAAGCGCCCCTCGCTGACGGGGATGCGGGTCACGCCCCAGCCGTCCTGCTCCAGCAGCGCGTGCACGCGGCGCATCAGCTCGCCCTCGTGCCCGCTCGTGGAGTCGACTTCCATCAGCAGTCGGGCGAGGGCAACGACGTCGTCGGGATCGGGCATGGGGGTCCTATCGCCAGACGGCGATCTCGTCCAGCGGTTTCCGGGTGAGGGCGGGCACGCGGGCGTCGGGAGCCGGGTAGCCCACGGGCATCACGAGCATGGCCTTCTCGTTCGGCGGACGCTCGAGCAGCTCGCTCAGGAACGCCATGGGGTTGGGCGTGTGGGTGAGCGTGACGAGTCCCATGTGGTGCACGGCGGCGATGAACAGTCCGGCGGCGATGCCGCAGGATTCCTGCGTGTAGTAGAGTGCGCTCCGCTCGCCGTCGGGGCCGAAGGCGTACGCCTGGCGGAAGAGGACGACGACCCACGGGGCATCGGTGAGGTGCGGCTTCCGCTCGTCGGTGCCGAGCGGGGCGAGTGCCTCGAGCCATTCCGGCGGCATGCGCCCATGGTAGTTCGCGTATTCCTCCTCCTCGGCGGCCGCCCGGATGCGGCGCTTGAGCTCGGGATCGGAGACCGCCACGAAGGTCCAGGGCTGCTGGTGAGCGCCGCTGGGCGCCGTACCCGCGGTGCGGATGGCGTCCTCGATGAGGTCCCGCGGCACGGGGCCCGCGGAGAACTGCCTCGTGGTCCGACGACGGTTCATCTCCGCGAAGAACTCGCGGGCCCGCCGCCGCGACTCCTCGGCGGGGAGACGTTCGAACTGCAGGGGAACGAACGGATACTCGCGTGGCATGGGCTGCTGCATCTACGCTGCGGGCCGCGGGTTCGTCAAGCGTACGGCCGCGCACCGTCCGAGTGCGGGCGACGGATGCCGGACGGCACGGCCCGAGGGCTGATCGCGCGGGTGATTCGGTGATAGAATACCCGATCCCGACCATCCGCCCATGACCGAGATCTGCCGCGCCGCCGTCATCCAGCACCCACCCGTCTTCCTCAACCTCGACGCCAGTCTGGCCCGGGCGGAGGCCCTCATTGCCGAGGCGGCGGGAGCCGGTGCCCAGCTCATCGTCTTCCCCGAGACCTGGCTGCCGGGGTATCCGGTGTGGCTGGACGAAGCGCCGGGCGCCGGGCTGTGGGGGGATGCCGGGGCGCAGCGGCTCTACCAGGTGCTGGCGGACAACGCGGTGGAGCTGCCGGGGACCGCTCTCGACCGCCTGCTCGCGGCAGCCCGGACGGCGGGCGCGTACGTCGTGATGGGCACGCACGAGCGCGCCGGCGGCACGCTGTACAACTCGACGGTGTTCGTGGCTCCGGAGGGCGACCGGTGGAGTGTCCACCGCAAGCTGATGCCGACCTATACGGAGCGGCTGGTGTGGGGGCTCGGGGACGGCAGCACCCTCGGCACGATGGACACGCCCTACGGGGCGCTGGGCGGACTCGTCTGCTGGGAGCACTGGATGCCGCTGGCGCGGGCGGCCATGCATGCCCAGCGCGAGGCGATCCACATCGCCCAGTGGCCCACCGTGCACGAGCTGCACCAGCTGGCCAGCCGGAGCTACGCATTCGAAGGGCAGTGCTTCGTGATCGCTGCCGGCTGCGTGCTCACGCGCCGCGACGTGTTCGACGGGCTCCGATCCACCGGCGTCGGCGCGCCCGAGGTAACGCGCCTGCTCGAGGGGATGCGCGGGGACGAGGGAACCCGGTTCCTCCGCGGCGGGAGCGCGATCATCGCTCCCGATGCGAGCTATCTGGTCGGGCCGGCGTTCGACGAGCCGGGCATCCTCCATGCGGTGCTCGACCCCGCACTGGCGACGCGCGGCCACCTGGTGATGGACTCCGCGGGGCACTACGCACGCCCCGACGTGTTCCGCCTGGACGTGGACACCCGGGTACGCCGCGACGTGAGCTTCGGCTAGATTCCACAACAGCCTGCCGTCTGCGCGGCAGTGGCTCTACTGAGAACCCTCGCCTCGGCCCATGGCGCGGCCGTGATCGAGAGGCAAGCCCATGACAAGCAAGAATACCTTCGGGAGCCGTGCGACGCTGACGGTCGACGGCCGCACGTACACTGTCTACCGCCTCGCCGACCTGGGCGGATCCACCGCGAGTCTCCCGTTCAGCCTGAAGATCCTGCTCGAGAACCTGCTCCGGAACGAGGACGACGCCTTCGTCCGGCACGACGACATCGACGCCCTGATCCACTGGAACGTCCGGGGCGGAGCCGAGAAGGAGATCGCCTTCCGCACCTCACGCGTACTGCTGCAGGACTTCACCGGCGTACCGGCGGTGGTCGATCTCGCGGCGATGCGCGACGCCATCAAGGCCCTCGGCGGTGACCCGCAGCGCATCAACCCCCTGCAGCCGGTGGATCTGGTCATCGATCACTCGGTGCAGGTGGACGAATACGGGAAGGCCGCGGCCTTCCTCCTCAACACCGAGAAGGAATTCGAGCGCAACCGCGAACGCTACGTGTTCCTGCGCTGGGGGCAGGACGCCTTCAAGAACTTCCGCGTCGTGCCCCCGGGCACCGGCATCTGCCACCAGGTGAACCTCGAGTACCTGGGCAAGACCGTGTTCGTGAACGACGAGACCGGGGAGGCGTACCCCGACTCGCTGGTCGGCACCGATTCGCACACGACGATGATCAACGGCCTCGGCGTGTTGGGTTGGGGCGTGGGCGGCATCGAAGCCGAGGCGGCCATGCTGGGACAGCCGGTGACGATGCTCATCCCCGAGGTCGTCGGGTTCAAGCTCCACGGCAAGCTGCCGCCCGGAGCCACCGCGACCGATCTCGTGCTCACCTGTACGGAGATGCTCCGGAAGAAGAAGGTGGTGGGCAAATTCGTCGAGTTCTACGGCGCCGGCCTGTCGTCGCTGTCGCTGGCCGACCGGGCGACGATCGCCAACATGTCGCCGGAATACGGCGCAACCATGGGGTTCTTCCCGTGCGATGCGGAGACGCTCAAGTATCTGCGGCTCACCGGGCGCCCCGAGCATCACGTGAAGCTGGTCGAGGCGTACACCAGGGCGCAGGGACTCTTCCGCACCGACGGCACGCCGGATCCGGTATTCAGCGACACGCTGGAGCTCGACCTGGCGACGGTGGAGCCGAGTCTCGCCGGACCGAAGCGCCCGCAGGACCGCATTCCGCTGGCGCGCGCCAAGGCGATGTACCTCGACGCCTACCGGGCCGAGGCGGAGCGGATCGCGGCGTCGGCCGCCGCTCCGGGCAACGGCGAGTCACGCGCCGCGAAGTCGCGCATGGACGCCGAGGGCGCCGCGCAGACCCACAACGAGGTGGACTGCACCCACAACGGGCACACGTTCAAGTTGCGGGACGGTGCCGTGGTGATCGCCGCGATCACGAGTTGCACCAACACCTCCAACCCCAGCGTGATGATCGCCGCCGGCATGCTGGCGCGGAATGCGGTCGACCGCGGGCTCACCACGAAGCCGTGGGTGAAGACGTCGCTGGCGCCGGGGTCCAAGGTGGTCACCGACTACTACCAGCAGGCCGGCCTGACGCCCTACCTCGACCAGCTCGGGTTCAATCTCGTGGGGTACGGCTGCACGACCTGCATCGGCAACTCCGGTCCCCTGCCCGAAGCCATCGCCAACGCGATCGAGCAGAAGAAATTGATCGTGGCCTCCGTGCTGAGCGGCAACCGCAACTTCGAGGGGCGGGTCAATCCGCTCACCCGGTTCAACTTCCTGGCCTCACCGCCGCTCGTCGTCGCCTACGCGCTGGCGGGCCGCATGGACATCGACCTGAACACGGAGCCGCTCGGCGAGGGAACGGACGGGCCCGTGTACCTCAGGGACATCTGGCCGAACCCGAAGGACGTGCAGGAGGAGATTCTGCGCAGTGTGAAGCGCGACTTCTTCGACCGCGAGTACGCCGACGTGTTCAACGGCGACGACGCCTGGCGGGCCCTCGACGTGCCGCACGGGGAGACCTACGCCTGGCAGGACGACTCGACCTACGTGAAGAACCCTCCGTTCTTCGAAGGCATGACGATGACCCCGCCCGGCGTGCAGCCGATTGCGGACGCCCGGGCCCTGGCCATGCTCGGCGATTCCATCACCACCGATCACATCTCGCCGGCGGGGGCGATTCCGCTCAAGAGCCCGGCCGGGCAGTGGCTGGTGGAGCACGGCGTGGAACGCAGGGACTTCAACTCGTACGGCTCGCGGCGCGGCAACCACGAGGTCATGATGCGCGGCACGTTCGGCAATATCCGGCTGCGCAACGAGCTGGCGCCTGGCACCGAGGGCGGATGGACGGCCACCGAGCCGGGTGGTCCGGCGCGGTACATCTACGACGCCGCCATGGACTATCAGCGGGCCGGCACCCCGCTCGTCGTCATCGCCGGCAAGGAATACGGGACCGGCTCGTCGCGTGACTGGGCAGCCAAGGGCACGATGCTCCTCGGCGTCAAGGCCGTGATCGCCGAGTCGTTCGAGCGCATCCACCGCTCAAACCTCGTCGGCATGGGCGTCCTGCCGCTCGAGTTCACGGACGGCCAGACGCGCCGCTCGCTGGGGCTCACCGGCTTCGAGACCTACGACATTCTGGGGCTCGACGACTCGTTTGCCCCGAAGACGACGCTGACGGTGCGCACCACAGGGCCGGACGGCTCGCGGAAGGAATTTCCCGTGCTCGCCCGCATCGACACACCGGAGGAGATGCGCTATTACCGCGACGGTGGCATCCTGCCGTACGTGCTGCGGCAGCTGGTGCGCCGGTAGCCGGCGCCACACCACGGGAGTCGCGGGGGCGTCGCGCCGGTCCGGGCGTGGCGCCCTTCGCCGTTTCACGGCGGCAGATCAGCCCTCGGCGGCCCGCCGGAGCGCAAGGCGCGCCTTCTCCCGCTCGCCCCAACTGGGAGCGATCTCGCGCGCGCCGGGGATGCACCGCGAGTCGGGCGGAGCCGATTTCGGATCCACCATCGGCAGCCAGCCCATGATGCAGCGCGTGATCGCCGCCACCTCGTCGGGGGAGAGGTCGGTCACCGCCACCGGACTTGGCTCGGTCCCGTTGGGGGCCGGCTGCGGTAGCGTCACGAGATTCAGCAGGGCCTTCCGGGCGGTCGAGCGCTGCTCGGCCGTCTTGAGCTTCGCGGTCTGCTGGCGAACCTCGCCCCGATACATCGCGTGCACCGCCGCCACGACGTCACGAACCAGCGTCGCCAGCACCTCGTCCACCTGTGTCTCGATTTGGCTCATCCCTCGGCTCCCCGGCTGCTGCCGTCGCGCGTTCTACCCCATAGGACCGGCAGGACCTGCGAAACGTTTCGTACCGGGCGGTGGCCGTTCGCGTCCACGGACATGTGATCCGCGTTACAATCTGACCAACCGCCGGGCGCGCATTGCGTTATGCTGCCGGCAACCCCAATTTCCCGCAGTGATCCCGCTGCCGAGGCCAGCATGAACGGTGCACCTGTGAAGACCATGGGGCTCGCCCTCGCCGCCGCTTTCGCGGCGAACGCGGCGCGCGCCCAGCAGCCCGCCGACTCGTCGGCCTCGCCCGCCGTGGGTCAGATGGCGCCCGACTTCTCGATTCCGGGCGCCACGCGCTACGGGCTGTTGCGAAACCCCGTCCGTCTGTCGGATTTCCGGGGCAAGACGGTGGTGTTGGCGTTCTTCATCCGAGCGCGAACCAAGGGCTGAACGGTGCAAATGGAGGCGTACCGTGATCAGTACGCCAAGTACTTCAACGGTGGGAAGAAGGTGGTCGTGCTGGCCGTCAGCACCGATCCCGACACCGCACAATATTCGTGGGCCCGCGACGCGGACTTCCCGATGCTGTTCGGCAGCGACACCGGTGAGGTCGTGGGCAAGCTGTACGGCGCGGCGACGAATCGGCACTACGACAAGCGGTACCTGTTCGTCATCGGACCGGACGGTCGGATCACGTATCGCGTGGTGGGCAACGGATTCAACGTGCTGTCCGCCAAGGCGTACGAAGCCATGCAGCAGGCGGTGGACCGGACGGCGGGAGTCGGCGCCTCTGGCGCGCCCTGAAGCGGGAGGCGCGCCCCCTCTGCCGCGGGCGTGCCGACCACGATCGTCCCGAGTGGGGGCGCTCGCAGCATGACGGTCGCCACGTCGAGGGACCTCGTCGAGAGCGTTTTCCGTGCGGCCGTGGAAGGCGCCGATCCGGCGGCGGCCACGGCCCAGGCGGTGACGCGCATCCCCACCGCGCGCCACCAACGGCTGTGGCTGTTCGCCGTCGGGAAGGCGGCGCATGCCATGGCGGGCGCTGCCGTGGCGGCGCTGCAGCGCGCATTACTGACGGTCAGCGGTGGGCTGATCGTCGCGCCGGAGGACGCGCCGTCTCCAGCGGCTGCGATCACGGTGATGCGCGGGGACCACCCGATCCCGGGACGGCACTCCTTCGCCGCCGCGGCTCGGCTCGCCGACGCCGCCGCCGGCATGCGGAGCAACGACCTCGCGCTGGTGCTGATCTCCGGCGGGGCGTCCAGCCTCATCGGAGCACCGCTGCGGGGCATGAGCGAGGGCGACTTCTCGCACCTCTACGAGATGCTGCTGAACAGCGGCCTCGACATCCATGCGATGAATGCCGTGCGCAAACGCTTCTCGCGCTGGGGTGGCGGGCGGCTCGCTCTGGCTCTGGCCCCGGCTTCCACGCACTGCCTGGCCGTCTCGGACGTGATCGGCGACGACATCGCGTCGGTCGGCTCCGGCCCCTGCGTCCCGGATCCGTACACGGTTGCCGACGTGATCGACATCCTGCAGCGCACGAAGCTCTACCAGCGCCTGGCCCCGTCGTTCCGCGAGCATCTGACGGGCACACAGCGCGGCCTGGTTCCCGAGACCCCGAAGAGCACGCACCCCGCCTTCGCCCACGTCACCGCCCGGGTGATCGTGGACAACCGCGTGGCACTGGAGGCGGCGCGGGCGAAGGCGGGCGAGCTGGGCATCGCGCACGTCACGGTGGCCGACGCGCCGGTCGAGGGAAACGCCGCCGACGCCGGTACGGCGCTGGCGCGCGCGCTCATCGCGCGCCGGGCTCAGGAAGGCACCGAGGCCTCGCTGCTCGTCTGCGGCGGCGAGACCACCGTCGCCATCCCGCACCCCACACTCACGCCGGGGCTGCGGGCGCGCAGCGAGTCCGGCGCCCTCCCGCCGGTTCCGATGCCGCGCGGCGGACGCTGCCAGGAGTTGGCGCTCGCCGCGGCCCGGGTGCTCTCCGAGGCGGGAGAAGCCGCCGAGGGCATCACACTGCTGGCCGCCGGCACGGACGGGCGCGACGGACCGACCGATGCCGCCGGAGCGTGTGTCGACGCCCGGACCTGGGATGCCATTCGGGATTCGGGGCGGGACCCTGACGCGGCGCTCTCGGCTCACGAGTCATACGTCGCCCTCGACAGCGTCGGCGCACTGTTGCGGACCGGTCCCACCGGCACCAATGTGGCCGACGTCGTGATCGGATCGATCTCACCGGGGAACTGACCTCCCCATTCCAGGGGGCAGACGGTGCGGGCGGTGCACCGTTCGCCGTGCCGGTCACTGCCCACCGTCCACCGCCCACTGACAACCGCGGGTTTCCGCGACTCCCGTGTCCTCGAAGACCTGTCTCATCGCCAATCCCGCCGCAGGTCGCGGCCGAGGTGCCAGGCTCCTGCCCCGCACCGCCCGGGCGTTTGCGGGCGCGGGCATCACCGACGTGCGGCTCACCGAGGCTCCGGGTGACGAGGCCCGCCAGGTACGGCTGGCCCTCGACGCCGGGTGCGACACGCTGGCGGTGCTCGGTGGCGACGGGACATGGGGAAAGGCCGCGGCCGAGCTGGCGCGACTCGGCGCCCCGGCCCGACTCGCGTTTCTCGCCGCCGGGACGGGGAACGATTTCGTGAAGAACCTGGCGACGCCGGCGCACGATCCCGACGCGATGGCCCGGCTGGTGGCCGGCGGGAGCAGCGAGCGCCGCGTGGACATGGCGGCCGTCGACGACGAGTTGTTCCTGAACGTCGCCGGGTTCGGCTTCGACGTCGCGGTCCTGCTCCGCGCGGAGCGGACGCGATGGTCCGGGGGAGCCGTCTCGTACCTGATCGCGGCCCTGCGGGAACTGCCGGCCTACCGGGGACTCCCGGTGGCAATCGACGACGGGCCGTCGGAGCCGTGCCTGATCCTGGCGTTCGCGAACGGCGCCTACGTCGGCGGCGTGTTCCACATCGCGCCGACCGCGCGCGTAAACGACGGTCTGCTCGACGCGATCGCGGTGGCCGACGTCGGCCGCGCCGGCCGCCCCGGGCTGCTCGTGCGGGCGGCACGGGGCACGCACCTCCGGCATCCGCGTGTGACCCTCCGGCGGAACCGTAGCTTCCGGCTCCGCTTCCGCGAGCCGCCGGCATACGAAGCCGATGGGGAGCTCCGGCATGCGGCAGCGCGCGAGGTCCGCGTCGACGTGCGCCCCGGGATCCTACGCGTGGTGGCGGCGCCGGATGCACCGGCGTGATTTCCGCTCTGCCCTTCCTGCAGGTCGCGGCCGACGACAACTTTCGCGGATGAGCGCTCCCCCATTCACGATCGGCCTCGTGCAGGACGCCGGCGACGACGACCCCGCGGCCGCCACCGCCGCCACCATCGAACGCGTGCGCGAGGCGGCCGGCCGCGGGGCGCAGATCGTCTGCCTCAAGGAACTCTTCAACGCGCCCTACTTCTGCAAGGTGGAGCAGCCCGGGCGCTTCGACCTCGCCGAGCCGATTCCCGGCCCGACCACGGAGCGGATGCAGGAGCTGGCCCGGGAGCTGGCGATCGTGATCGTCGTGCCGCTGTTCGAACGCCAGGCCGCCGGCGTGTACCGGAATTCCGCGGCGGTCATCGATGCGGACGGCACGCTCCTGGGCGTGTACCGCAAGATGCACATTCCGGACGATCCGCTGTTCGAGGAGAAGTACTACTTCACGCCCGGGGACGGAGAGCGCGATCCGGCACTCGATCCGCGCGCGGCGGCGCAGGCGGCCGGGTTCAGGGTCTGGAAGACCCGGTACGCCAACGTCGGCGTCCTCATCTGCTGGGACCAGTGGTATCCGGAAGCCGCGCGGATCACCGCACTGCTGGGTGCGGACGTGCTCTGCTACCCGACCGCCATCGGCTGGCATCCGGGGGAGAAGGCGGAATTCGGCCACGCTCAGGTCGACGCGTGGCGCACGGCCCAGCGGGCGCACGCCATCGCCAACGGCGTGTACGTGGCAGCGGCGAACCGCGTGGGCTTCGAGGCCGAGGCGGGGACCGGTGGGCTGGAGTTCTTCGGCCATTCGTTCGTCTCCGATCCCTTCGGGCGTCTCATCGCCGACGCAGGCACCGATCCCGAGATCCTGATCGCCACCTGCGACCCCGCGGTCATCGAGGACACGCGGCGGAACTGGCCCTTCCTTCGCGACCGTCGCATCGATGCCTACGCCCCGATCCTCTCCCGCTACCTCGGCGCCTGACCGCGGGGCGGCGGCGCCCACGCGCCGGTTTCCGGCCGAGTGGGAACCGCACACGGCCACCTGGATCGCCTGGCCGCACCACGAGCCGGACTGGCCCGGCAAGCTCGATGCGGTGCACTGGGTCTACGCCGAGATCGCGCGGGTGCTGGCCGCGCACGAGCCGGTGGAGATTCTGTGCCACGATACGGCGACGACGGCGCGCGCGCGATCCTGCCTGGCCGCGCACGGTGTCACGGAGAACGTCCGCCTCCACCGCGCGCGGACCGACCGCGTGTGGCTGCGCGATTCGGCACCCACCACCGTGATGCAGCCCGACGGGGCGATCGAGCTGGTGAATTGGTGCTTCAACGGCTGGGCGAAGTACGAGAACTTCACGCACGACCGCCGGGTGGGAGTGGCGATCGCCCGCCTCACCGGTCTGCCCCGGGTGCGGCCCACGGCTCCGGACGGCCGGCCGCTGGTGCTCGAGGGCGGTGCGATCGACACCGATGGCGCGGGAACGCTGCTGGTCACGGAGGAGTGCCTGCTGGGCGACGTGCAGCAGCGCAACCCCGGCATGACGCGCGCGGACTACGAGCAGGCGTTCGCGCACTGGCTGGGGATCCGACGAACGATCTGGCTGGGGGAGGGCTGCGTGGGCGACGACACGCACGGCCACGTGGATGACGTAGCGCGCTTCGCCGCGCCCGACGTGATTCTGCTGGCCTACGAGGAGGACCCGGCGGATCCCAACCACCGGCGGTCGAAGGACAACTGGAAGCGCCTGCAGGCGGCCGGCGGCCGGCGGGGTGACTTCACCGTGATCCGGCTGCCGTATCCGCGCGCCGTCACGATGAACGGCGAGCGCCTGCCGGCCAGTTATGCGAATTTCTATATTGCGAACGGCGTCGTGATCGTTCCGACCTTCAACGACCCCAACGACCGTGTCGCGCTGAACCTGCTCGCCGAGGTCTTTTCCGCACACCAGGTGGTGGGCATCCATGCGGTGGACCTGGTGTGGGGCCTGGGCACGCTGCACTGCCTGACGCAGCAGCAGATACAGGGTCGGTAGGGCCGGAGTGGACCCCGGGGATCGGTCCCGCGCGAAGCGCGCGCCGAACGGGATTTGCCGTCCCGTTTACATGTTGCCGCCAAGCCCCCTCAACCGTGTATGCTACGGCGGCCCTGGTCCCCGACCACCCGCCGGTTCAGCCCATACCGCGGGTTCTGCGGTGCGTTAGATTGGGGCCATTCCATCCGCCGCAGCGTCAGGCGACGGAAGGCGACGAGGCCGCGCCCCACCCTTCCCATCCTCCGTCGTCAGCCCTCACTTCGTGCGCACGCTCTTCACACTCTGCTGTCTGGCCCTGATCGGATGCAGCAGCTCCGCGGGAGGCGGGTCCGCCGTCAAGTTCGGCGCGGCCGGCCCGTGGAATCAGGCGTACGGGGCCATGAACCGGCGCGGCATCGAGCTCGCGCTCGCACAGATCCGGGCCCGCCCCGGCTACCAGCGCCACCCCGTCGACATCGATTGGCAGAACGACCAGGCGGATCCCCAGAAGGCCACCACGATCGCCGGCCACTTCGTGGCCGACCCCTCCGTGGTGGCGGTGATCGGCCACGTGAACTCCGGAACCGAGGTGGCCGCCGCCCGGGTATATGACGCCGGGCACCTCGTCTCGGTGGCGACCACGGCCACGTCGCCCGAACTGACCGGCATTTCGCCCTGGGTGTTCCGGGTCACATCGAGCGACTCGACGAACGGCATGCACATGGCCCGGTTCGCCGCCATGCAGCTCGACAAGCACCGCGCGGCCATCCTCTACGAGAACGACGCCTACGGGCGCGGTCTCGCCGATGCCTTTCGTCGGAATTTCAACGGCACCGTCGTCGAGTTCGATCCGATCGCCGAAGGATCACAGGATTTCGAGCCGTACGTCTCATACCTCAAGACCTTGCATCCCGACCTCGTGTTCGTGGCCGGCACCGATGCCTCCGGGGTCGGATTCCTCAAGGAAGTCCGCCGCCAGAAGCTCACCGCGACGCTGCTCGGCGGTGACGGGTGGACCACCCTCACGACGGACACGGTGGACGCCGAAGGGGTCTACGTGGGCGCGCCGTTCAGCGCCCAGAATCCGGCGCCCGTGGTGCAGCGGTTCGTCCAGGCCTTCCGCAGCAAGTACAACATGACGCCCGACGGAAATGCCGCGCTGGCCTACGACGCCACGAATCTCCTGTACGATGCGCTGACGAAAGTCGGACCGAACCGGGCGAAGATCCGCCGGTTCCTGGCCGGCCTCACGGCGAGCACGGCCTGGAAGGGCGTCACGGGCAATATCTATTTCGGCGCCACTGGGGACCCAGTGGGCAAGAGCGTGGTGATGACGCGGATTCACGACGGCGCGCTGCAGGTCGTGGAGGGCGGACCATGATCCGCCCGCTGCGGGAGCTCGGTACCATTCGCGGCCGCCTCTGGGGCGGCTTCGGCATCCTCGTCCTCCTGCTCGTCGTGGCGGCCGCCGTGGCGCGCGGCGCGATGGGGACGCTCGCCGGATCGATGGCCACCACGCTGACGTCGGTGCAGCAGGAATCCCGGCTGGCCTCGCAGTTGTCGAGTGCCGTGGCCCAGACGCTGGAAGCGGCCACGCAGTATCTGGAGACGCGCGACACCACCTCGGAACGGCAGTTCCGCGACGCGGGCTGGAGTGCCCACTCGATCCAGCGCGAGATGAACGACCGCCCCGATCAGACCACCGAGGAGATCTCGGTGCTCGCGGCCATCGATACGCGGCTGTCGGATCTGGAAGTGAAGTACACGCTGGCCCACCGGCTGGCCGACCTGGGGCGTGTGCCGGAAGCCCAAGCAGAGGCGGTGAAGGCGCGGGCGGAAGTCGAGCCGCTGCTCGCGAACATCAACCGGCTGGCCGATCTGAAGGAACAGAAGGCCGCCACGGTGGGGACACGACTCGCCGCGGACACGGCGCACCGCGCCACGCTGATGTTCGGCCTCATCGGACTGGCGCTGCTCATCGGGGTGGCCGTCGTGGTCGCGACCGTCGTCTCCGTGAGCCGGCCGCTCCATGCCCTGGTGACGCACGCCGAGCGGCTGAGCCGCGGCGACCTGACGGCGCGGACGACGGCGCCGATGCCCGCCGAGTTCCAGATCCTCGCCGACTCGATGAACCACACCGGCGACTCGCTGTCACGCATCGTCGCCGCGGCGGCGCGCGTGGCGGAGAGCGTGTCCAGTTCCGCGCACCAGCTCTCCTCGGTGTCCGAGGAGATCGCCGTTTCGGCGAGCCACATGGCCAATGCGATGTCGGAGGTGTCGCACGGTGCCGAGACGCAGGTGCACCAGCTCCGGGAGGTCGATCAGACGTTGCGGACCGTCCGCGGCAACGCCGGTGAGGTCAAGGCCCGCGCCGAGGAAGTGGCCGACCTCGCCGCCGGCATCGAGAAGACCGCCGGAGAGAAGCGGACCGAGGTGGAGCGCGCGCTCGGCATTCTCGCCGACGTGAAGACGAGTGTCGAGCAGGCCGCCGACGAGGTCAGCGCGCTGACCGCCGCCGCCGCCGACATCACCCGGTTCGTGCAGTCGGTGAGCCAGATCGCCGAGCAGACGAACCTGCTGGCCCTCAACGCGGCGATCGAGGCCGCCCGTGCCGGAGATGCCGGGCGCGGCTTCGCCGTGGTCGCCGACGAGGTGCGGAAGCTCGCCGAACAGTCGCAGAAGGCGGCTCAGGATGTCGTACAGCTGACGGGGACGGTGACGTCCCGCATCTCCACCAGTTCCCGCGCCATGGAGTCGGGGGCCTCGCGCGTGGTCGAGATCGAGCGCGTGTCGCGCGAGATCGACGGGGCCCTGCAGACCATCAGCTCCGCCGCCGCACGCACCAAGGACGCCGCGGCCGGCGTCTCGAAGGCCGCCCAGGAGAATACGGGGGCCGTCTCGACCGCCACGGCGGATCTGGACACGATCGCCAAGACGGCGGAGAGCCACGCCGCGGCAGCGCAGGAGGTGAACGCCTCGACCGAGGAGCAGAGCGCCGCCTGCGAGGAGATGACCTCCGCGAGCAACGCGCTGCTGGGCGAGAGCACCCAGCTCAAGCAGCTCGTCGGGGGACTCAAGACCGGCGGCTGAGGCGCCATGACGGCAAGACGGTGAAGCGGCAACGCCGCTTCACCGTCCCACCGCTTCACCCGTTCGCGGTCGCCCGCGTTCGGCCGACCGCTAGTTCCCCGACGGCAGCGGGGCCCCGTTGTTCACGCATCGCGCATGCGGATCGGCGGGCACCGGTCCGTCGACCTTCACCCGATGGTCGAGGTCGGCCACCTGCATGGCGACATCGAACACGAGCTGGCCCACGCGCGCCATGTGGGCGTAGTCGATGTACTGCGGCTCGTCGGTGACCTGGTGGTAGTCCCCGTGCAGCCCCGTGGTGAAGAACGTGATCGGGATGCCGTAGCGGGCGTAGTTGTAGTGGTCGCTGCGGCAGTAGATGTTGTCCGGCTGGCCGGGCGCATCGTACCGGTAGTCGAACGTGAACGGCTCCGCCTCCGTCCTGTTCACGGTCTCCACGAGGTTGCCCAGCTCGGTCGACAGCCGGTGCGAACCGACGAGCTGGAGATACGTCGGTCCGCCGACGGGCAGATCGCGCTTATCACCCCGCCCCACCATGTCCATGTTGAGCTGTGCGACGATGGAATCGCGCGGCACGGTGGGATGGTCGGTGAACCACTGCGAGCCCCAGAGGCCCTTCTCCTCGCCGACGTGCCAGACGAAGATGATCGACCGTCTCGGTTTGACCGTGCCCTTCGCGAACGCCTCGGCCAGCTCGAGCACCGTCACCGAGCCCGAGCCGTCGTCGGCGGCGCCGTTGTCGATGGAGTCGAGCCGCTCCGGACGCAGCTTCCGGATGCTGTCGAGGTTGATGTGGATGTCCGCCACTTCCTGCTGCTGCTCGGCAGTGGGGCGCTCGCCGCGGGCGAGCATGCCCGTGATGGCGTAGCGCGCGGCGTTGTACAGGTGCAGGGAGTCATGGTCCACGGGCGGGCCCTGCCGGACGCCGAGGTGGTCGTTGTGGGCACCGATGGCGACGTACTCGCCGCGCAGCTTCGGATCGGAACCCGGCAGGATCGCCACGACGTTCCGCGCCGGAGCCGGCGTTTCGGTGTAGCGCGGATTTCCGTGCACGGTCTTGCCGAGCAAGCCCTTGGTCGCCTCGGCGACGGGAACGCCGAGCAGCACCTCGGCCGCGTGCTCGTCGATGGTCAGGTTCGTGGCCGTCTCGGGTGCCGGCGGCGCGTCGGGGTTCTTGAAGATCACGTTGCCGGGCCGCGGGCGGGCTGCCTGCACGGCAGCGGTCCAGGCCGCCCCGGTCTCGACCGTGGCGATGCCGGCCGCTTCAGCAAGCGGATTGGCGCCACGCCCCCGTCCCCGTCCGAAGAACCGGAATCGGCCGCGGCCGCGCCCCCCGGGGCGCGCCGTCAGCACGACGAGCTTGCCCCGCACCTGATCGGCGGTGAGGGCGTTGACGGTGTCCCCCTGCTGCCCGCCGAAGATCGCCTGGACCCCATCGATCGACCGCGGCTCCCCGACGCGTCCCGGGGAGGCCACGAAGTCGTGGAACGCCGTGAGCGTCGTGCCGTCGACCGTGAGCGTGGACGCCGCGTCGAGCGAGCGCTGAAAGACGGGGAGGTTCTGGAAGTAGGTGCCGTTGTCGCCCGCCGGCACGAGGCCCAGCGCCTTCACCTGGGCGGCGATGTAGGCCGTGGACTTCAGGTGCCCGATGGTGCCGGTCTCGCGGCCCTGCATCGAGTCGTCCGCGAAGATGTACAGCCGGGTCATCAGGTCGGAGGCGGTGATTGCCGCCGTGGTCGGCTGGGGCGTGTGCTTGAGGGGGAGCTGCGTTTCCTGCGCGGCCGCCACAACGGGCACCGCGAGCAGGAGCGCGCAGGCGCTCCGGATCAGGGAATGGGAGGTCACGGGGGGGATTCCTGTTGAGGTGAGAAACGTGTTCACCTCGTCTACGCGGCCGGCCGGCCGGGTGCTGACCCCCGGCGCCGGTGAGGCGGCGCCCCCGAAGCCGTGTTAAGATCCCCCGTCCCGTTCTCGCTCCTCCACCGCCTCCCGACCCTCCGCCTTCACCGAGCTCCACGGTCCGATGCACATCGAAACGACGGCCGTCCACGCCGGCCACGCCCCCGACCCGGTCACCGGCGCCGTGACCCCGCCGATTCAGCTGTCCACGACCTTCGAGCGGGCCGAGGACGGCACGCTGCGCGGCGGGTACCTGTACACGCGCAGCGACAATCCCAACCGGCGCTCGCTGGAGCAGTGCCTCTCGGCGCTGGAGGGCGGGGTCGATGCGGCGTGCTTCTCGTCGGGGTCGGCGGCGGCGATGGCCGTTTGCCAGGCGCTCGACACCGGCGACCGCGTGCTGGCCCCCAGGGACGCCTACTACGGCACGGTGGCGCTGATGCGGGAGGTGTTCGGACGCTGGGGGCTCGACCTGGCCCTCGTGGACATGGGCGACCTCGACGCCGTCCGCTCGGCCCTCACCCCGACCACGCGGCTGCTGTGGATCGAGACGCCGTCCAATCCACTCGTCCGCGTGGTGGACATCGCCCGGTTGGCTGCCATCGGGCGCGAGGCCGGCGCCCACGTGGTGGTCGACAACACGTGGGCTACACCCGTGCTCCAGCGTCCGCTCGAGCTCGGTGCGCACGTGGCGATGCATTCCACCACGAAGTACCTGGGCGGGCACAGCGACGTGCTGGGCGGCGCACTGATCACGCACGGTGTGGACCCCTTCTGGGAGCGGGTGCGCGCGGTGCAGGCCACGGGAGGAGCGGTGCCCTCTCCCTTCGACTGCTGGCTCACGCTTCGCGGCATCCGGACGCTGCCCTGGCGCGTGCGCGCCCAGGCGGATTCGGCCCTGCGGATCGCCCGGGCGCTCGACGCCCACCCGGCCGTTTCGATCGTGCATTATCCGGGGCTCGAAGCGAATCCGGGGTACGCACTCGCGCAGCATCAGATGCGCTCGGGCGGCGCGATGCTCTCCTTCGAGGTGCGTGATGGCCGGGCGGCGGCGCTGGCCGCCATCGGCCGGCTGCGTCTCATCACGAGGGCGACGAGCCTGGGAGGCACGGAATCGCTCATCGAGCATCGGGCCAGCGTGGAGCCGCCGGACAGCGGGACGCCGGCGTCGCTGCTCCGGCTCTCCGTGGGGCTCGAGCATCCGGACGATTTGATCGCGGACCTCACGCAGGCGTTGGACGCCGGCCGGGGACGCTAGCTTTCGGGCATGACGCAGCCGACCAGAGCCGTACTGCTGCTGAGCGGCGGCCTCGATTCCACGACGACCCTGGCCGTGGCGAAGGCGAAGGGGCACGAGATCTACGCGCTGTCGTTCCGGTACGGGCAGCGACATGCCCACGAGCTGCGGGCTGCCGAGCGCGTGGCCGCCGCGTTCGGCGTGGCGCAGCACGTGACGCTCGACATCGATCTCCGGGCGTTCGGCGGATCGGCGCTCACCAGCGACATCGCCGTCCCCAAGGACCGCGAGCCGACCGAGATGGCGGCGGGGATCCCGATCACGTACGTGCCGGCCCGCAACACGATCTTCCTGTCGTTCGCGCTCGCCTGGGCCGACGTGCTCGAGGCGCGGAACATCTTCATCGGCGTCAACGCCCTGGACTATTCGGGATACCCGGACTGCCGGCCGGAGTACATCGAGGCGTACGAGCGGATGGCGAATCTCGCGACCCGGAGCGGGGTGGAGGGCACGGCCCCCGTCCGCATCAGCACGCCGTTGATCAGTCTGTCGAAGGCCGAGATCATCCAGCTCGGCACGTCGCTCGGTGTGGACTACTCGCTCACCACGAGCTGCTACGACCCGGACGCGTCGGGGGCGGCCTGCGGGCGCTGCGACGCCTGCCGGCTCCGGCTCAAGGGATTCGCCGAGGCCGGTCTCGCCGATCCGATCCCGTACCGGGCGGACTAGGATGTACACCGTCCACGAGATCTTCTACACCCTGCAGGGCGAGGGCGTCCACACCGGCCGCCCGGCCGTCTTCTGCCGGTTCAGCGGCTGCAATCTGTGGACGGGCCGCGAGGAGGATCGGGCGTCCGCGATATGTAAGTTCTGCGATACCGAGTTCTTCGGCGTGGGACGCGACGGCGGACGGTTCGCCACCGCCGAGGGTCTGGCCCACGCGGTCGCGGCGTGCTGGCCGATGGTGGAGGCGCGCGGCCGTCCCTACGTAGTGTGTACCGGCGGCGAGCCGTTGCTGCAGCTCGACGCACCGCTCGTCGACGCGCTGCACGAGCGCGGCTTCCAGGTTGCGGTGGAGACGAACGGCACGTGCCCCGCCCCGGCGGGCCTCGACTGGATCTGCGTGAGCCCGAAGGCCGACGCCCCACTCGTGCTGACGCGCGGCGACGAGCTCAAGCTGGTATTCCCCCAACCCGGCGCCGAACCGGAGCGGTACGCGGAACTCGAATTCGCGCACTTCTCCCTGCAGCCCATGGACGGGCCCAACGTGGCCGACAACACCCGCGCCGCGCTCGTGTACTGCCTGGCTCACCCGCAGTGGCACCTGAGCCTGCAGACACAGAAGACGCTCGGCATTCGATGAAACGGGGGGCGGGACCCGCCGGTCCCGCCCCCCGCATGTCGTTCCGGACGGTCGCCGCACACGGCTACCGGCGGACGACGACCCTCCCGCCGCCACCGCGCATCCAGCAGGCGCCGTTCGCCGCCTGCGATTGGCCGACGTAGAATCCGCCGACCGACACTCCGCCCACCGCCGCACCGGCGTTCCCCGGATTCCGCTGGATCATGGTCTGCGAGGCCGTGGGGGCCGTCGGCACCGGCTGGGTGACGCCGGGCTGCGTGTACACGGGCTGCCTCACGGTCCGCGGAGCCCGCGCACCGTAGGTGACGTAGCCACGCGACGCGCACTCCCGCGTCACCTGCTCGTAGCCGTATCCGAAATTGGCGTACACCCGCCCGTCGGCGCCCACGACCGTGGGCACGTAGTAGCTGGACGTGTAGGGATCGCCGAAGTAGCCGCCGCCGTCGTACGCTTCGCCGCCGTACGCGCGTCCCGGGCCCAGCGGCTGTGCCGGCGGAATGGCGGCACCGGCGGTGGCGACCTGTCCCCGGCCCGGCGGCTTCTGGGCGTGCACCCGGCCGTCCTGGGCGAACGCAGACGACGCCACGAGCGCCGCTCCGAGGCCCGCCAGCAATAGTGATTTCACGATTCGCATGACACCTCCGACATCGAGGGGGTCCTCTCTTACCCTACGGCTTCATACCCCGACGGGCAATTCAAGATTTGCTCCTCGGGCGCTGCGGAATCCGCACCACCGGTGTGCTTTGGAGTGTAAGTCTTTAATCGGTTAAAGCTTAGCGATCGACTATCGGCCGGGCGGATCGATCACGCCCCAGACCAGGGGACCCTGATCGAGCGATCCCGTGAGCCAGACGCGGGCGCCCACGAGGCCCCGGAGGACCTGCGGCGGTCGGGACACGGTGTGCCGGGCCCCGTCCGCCGTCACGAGGACCAGCACGGTGTCGTCCAGCGCCAGGCGACCGTCGATCGCGGGCTGGCCGTCCACGGCTCGCACCCGGAATTCGGTGACCGCGAACGCCCGATCGGTGCGGGTGCCGGACACCCAGACTTCGGCCCCCGAAGTCCGGCGGAGCGCCCCCGTCGCACTGCCCGTGAGCACGAGGTCGGGCCGGCCGCCGCCGAGTTTGAGCACGACCCGTGTGAAGGGGGTGGACCCGACCACCGCGACCGTGCCACGCGCAGTGTCGGCCGGGGCTGCGCCGTCGGTCGCGGGGACCGCCGCCGGATGCTCGGAGGGCCGCCCGTGCGCGCAGGCGCCGCAGAGGGCCAGCAGCATCGCCAGACGGTACATCACTGGATGCGCAGGATCGCCAACCGCAGCGACGTGCCCGCGGACAGCAGCCCGCCGCCGAGTGCGTGGATGTCGAGGAGCTGCGGCGCGGTCTGCGATCCGGAGATGTCGAAGAAGGCACCGGAGCCGCCGGCCAGCTCCTGTACGTCGGTCGTCCAGGCGCCGAAGGGCTCGGCGTGCACCCCCAGCGGCCAGGCCTCGAAGGTGGCGGGCAGGTCCTGGTGCAGTCCGGCGAAGATGTCGCGCAGGTTCCAGCTCGGCTCCTCGTATCTGGCGCCCGGGGCCGGCGTGAAGCCGGGGTAGTCGTCGGCCGCGAGCATCATCGTGAAGTAGCCGTCCAGCTCGTCCCAGCTCCGACCCGTCTTGTTGGTCACGTTCTGGATGCCCGACATCGTGGCGTCGGCTACCAGCGGCTTCATCAGGTCGGCCTCGTTGGTCGAGTACTGGTCGAGGAGCCAGCGCGCGAACAGCCAGGCACTGCCGTAGATGTCGGGGTCCACCGAGCCCGGAGAGAGGAACGATCCGACCTCGTTGTTCACCATGTAGTCGTGCAGGAAGCTGAACTGGTCGGCCATGAGGTATTCCGCCCCCGCGCACGGCCCCGTCGTGTTGGCTCCGCGCAGATCGCAGTAGACCGTGTTGGCATAGTCGGCGTTCGACTTCCAGGCCACGTGGTACAGCTCCCGGGCATAGATCTCCGAGGCCACCTGCGCGGTACCCTCCTCGAGCCAGCTCTCCTCGAGACTGGTGCCCACCGGATCGGCGAAGCGCTCGGCGATCGCGGTGATGTGCTTGCTCTCGTGAATCAGGGTGGCCCCCATGATGCGCTTCCACACGGAGAGCACGTCGACGCTGCCCGTGGTGCCGGTCGTGCTGAGGGGCACGCGCGCGTAGAACAGCTCGGTGTTGTTGCTGGCGGGCGCCTGTGCGTCGAACGACGCGGGCAGCATGTCGCAGGGCGACACGAAGCCCAGCAGATTCGCCGACTGGTCGTTCACCAGTTTGGTGAACAGCATCGTGACCTTGCCGTTCCGCGACAGCGAGTCGTCGAACGCCATCGGATCACCGAAGTACTTCGTGAGGATCGGATACATCAGCGTGTCGAACTTCTGGCCGAGCGCGATGTAGACACTGTCCATCGTGTGCGCGAGCGGGGCGGTGGTGTCTTCGAGGACGATGCCGTGCGTCCCCACGTAGACGACCCGCGCGGTCACCTTGGTGAACGCATTGCAGTACGTGTCGGTGCCGTACTTGAGCGTGACCGTATCGCCCACCGTCTGGGGAATCACGGTGGCCGACGGCGGGCCCGCGGCCGTGCTGTAGCTCGGCGCGGGGCGGGCGCCCGACTTGAGCTCGTCGATGAGCGGGCGCATGTGGGCCACGGTCAGCGCCATCCGCTGGGCGTGGCCGTCGAACAGGTGCCGCAGCGACGCCGCCTCCACACCGGGCGGGAGCCCGGCGGGCGCACGCGACGGTGTGGCCGGGGCCGGCACGGGCAGCGGGGCGCGCGCCGCGCGCGACGCGACCAGGCTC